>JAPOGE010000003.1 GCA_028283345.1 Candidatus Poseidoniales archaeon | reverse complement strand
GGACGCTTGTGCGTCTAAACCCGGGATTTTAACACGTTTTTCCCGGGAACATTGGTTCTGGACGCTTGTGCGTCACCTCAAATCCCTGAAATGATGAAAATACTATTTGTAGCAACCTTACCCGACATTTTGATTGGTATGGCCGAAGACGAACAGTCAGCGATGCTACCTCCTATAGTCCGTGACAGAATTTCACTACAAGACGGCCATCTGCACTGCAGATCCTGTGGTGTGGAAGTTACTGTTGATACGAAACCAAGGTTTTGTGCAGAATGTATGGTAAATGCGAAAGCGTGGATTAAAGGGGCTTACTATTTTGAAGGTTTGATGTTACTAACCGGGGCAGTCGTGTGGCTCTTTTGGGCGGTGGAGATTTATACATGGATGTGGAAGAAAGGAGAATATTTCGACTGGAATAACAGCGGTCATGTATTATTTGTAATGCAAATGCCTGTTTATGCCATTATCATGGTATTTTGGTGGTATAAGCGTTACTCCAGGATGAGTCCAGATAGTTGGCCATTTCCCAAGAAGATGGACGATAACTAACTGACCTTTCCGTATTTCTGGTGATATTCGACGCTTGTGCGTCTAAACTCGGGAGGTGAGCACTGGACTGAGCCACGCAGTGGCGAAGGAAGTGCGAAGTACAGTAGAATTCAATATTCCTGAGGCACGAGCACGCTTTATGCTTCTCAATGTAGAGTGCTCGCGCCGAGATTTTAACACGTTTTTCCCAGGAACATAGGGTGACCTATGTTGGGATACGCCATTTTTATTGGCTATTCAAATTCAGTCTGGTGATTAATTACTTGATTTCTATAAGTGTAAAAAACGGCCAACAATATAGAAGCCACCCCTATCCAAAATTCAAACCCAGGTATACCGTCGCTCTCCATATCCGTGGGTTTGATTTTCAATGGATAATGTTTTCGGACACGGTGGTGACTATTCGGCCAAGTCAATTATCACCGGAGCGTGGTCGCTGACCACCAATCCACCTTCTCGCATTATCTCAGCACCTGCAAGCATTGGCCGCGCCACGGCATTGGCCAGGACATAGTCGATGCGCCAGCCGCGGTCCTTAGCACGGGCCTGGCCACGATTGGACCACCATGAATAGGGTCCCTTTTGGTCACCGACCTTAATCCTGAACAGGTCGTGCCAGCCGCTGGCCAGTAATCTGCTGAACCACTCTCTCTCTTGCGGGAGAAAGCCCGAGGTGAAACGGTTTCCGGAAGGGTTCCAGATATCGTTCTCGGTATGGGCGATATTCAGGTCGCCGCACAATAGCACCGGCTCATCGTGGTCGGTGAAACGCTGTGCCCAGTTCAGCAGATCCTCCATCCAGCCCTCCTTGTACAACTGCCGCTCCTCCTTGCTCGAGCCGCTGGGGAGGTAGACGTTGATACAATGTAGAGAAGTGTTGGCGAACGGATGTTTGGTGTGAATGATTCGACCTTCCGAATCGTCTCGGTCCAATGACGATTCCATCCCTCGGCCGATTTCGACGAATTCTCGATTCGCCCAAGTCGCTGTTCCCGAGTAGCCCTTTTTCTCAGCCGGATTCCAAACTGTTTCGTCCATTTCTGGCTTCCAACCATTGGGGAGTTGCTCCTCAAACGCCCGCACCTCCTGCAGCAGGAGGATGTCGGGGGCGATTCGCTCGACGAATTCATCCAGACCTTTGCGAATCGCCGCCCGGATGCCGTTGACGTTCCACGTGACGATACGCATGCTTACCCGGCTACGGCGACCGTCCTTGAATCATCGCCCCGGCCCGCAGGCCGGTATCGACCGCAGCATCGGCGAGCCAATGTTCTGATTCAAGCCAATCCCCGGCCAGCAGAATGCCGCGTTCAGCAAAGTGGTCGACCTGCGGACGATTCTGACTTGGGAGTGCTCCAGCGATGGAAATAGAGTTGGTTTGGCGGCGGAGTTCAATCTGCTGGCGCCAGCCGCTGGCGGTCTGGTCGAGGGTGGTCTCTATTCTGGCAATCCTTGCGGCACCGTCGCCTGCAACCTCGTCGGTCGCCATCGCCGAGATGACTGAGCGGAAGCTGTTGGCATCATCACGATAATGATTGAGCAGAATGACGTCGTTGTTCTGGTCATACATCATCCCCTCACACAGGAAGCGACCCTTGAGCACCAGATCGAGCAGGCTCGCCTCAAGTGGAGTGTTCTCATCCCCCGGTGAATCGATTGCCGAGGCCTGAAGTATCTTGGCAGTGGCTTTTCGTGGTAGTGCCAGAATCACGATTTCGGCGGGAATTCGCCGCCCACCTTCGACTTGTACCTTCTTCACCTTCCCATTCCCATCGCACTTCAGCGCCGAGATTCTCGCCCCTGAACGTACATCTACACCCAACTTATCGAGGCCCGAGAGTAGCCTGCCCACCATATCGGCCCAGCCGTGGTCAGCCCTCAGGAAGCCGCGCTTCCACAGCCCGTGAAGAGCACGATTAGCATGGAATGCCAATGTGCAGCCGCAAGCCGGAGACAGCCAGGTGCTCATCTTCGCCCACACCGCCAATTCATCTTGTAATTCTTCCGACTGGGTAGCAATCCAATCGTCAAATCGGCGCCCGGGTTCGGCAATTGCAGCCTTCTTCAGGGTACGGCGAAGACGCAGGAGTTCGAGTTTCTGCGCCGCCGGCATCTCACTTTGACTAATCGCCTTCGATGATAGCGCAAGGGGTATCCAGCGTCCGCCACTGCGATGATGGAATTGGTCACTGCGCAGCCTCCTGCCGCGCACTGCAACCTTGCTCGCCTTTGTCAACAGTACATGCAACGGGCCACGATAATTGAGCAGGTGGGGGCCAGCGGAGAGGGGATTGCCCTTTTCCACGACACTGGTGCCGCGCCCGCCGATTGTGCCGCTCGCCTCCAGGACGGTGACGAAGTGTCCTCTCCTCGCCGCCTCAAAGGCCGCGGCAAGTCCCGCCAAGCCTCCCCCGACCACTACAACCTCGGCCACGACCTCGCCAGTCTCGACGATATGAAGAAAGCGTCGGGGTGGGCAAGGCGACAATCCTTAGATGCGAGCGGCTTGGGATAATCGTGACGAACAAGGATGGTTGGCGATTGCCGCACGACCGCGGCTTCATGCTTTGGCGAGCAGAAGAAGGCACACGTTGGCTGGAGGAGAGTATCGAGCGCTGGGCCTTTGCAATGCTTTCCGATGACGAGGTCATCGGTCAACTCGCGGCTGATGACGATATCGCCAGTTTCACCATCATCTCTCGTCAGGCCGGAATCCTCGCCGGCGCCTGGGCCGCTGACTACATCATCGCAACCAGAACCACCGACATCGATTCCCTATGGTACCTCGGTGATGGTGATGCCATCGGCCAAGACGATGTGGTGGCTGTGCTCAGTGGTGGGCGCAATACAATCCTGATGTTGGAAAGAAGTATTCTGAACCTCATCGGCCAACTCTCGGGAATCGCCACCAATTCGGCCAAGTGGTCCAGCGCCAGCCCAATTCCGGTGGCCTGCACCCGCAAGACCGCATGGGGACTGCTCGACAAGTGGGCGGTTCACCTCGGTGGTGGACTCACCCATCGGCTGAGCAAGCGGGATGCGTGTATGCTGAAGGAGAATGACCTGGTCGCGCCGGCCGGTGATTCCCGGAAAGATGAAAACGAGGTCGGAGAAAAAGGGGTTATTCATCAGCGAATCATCAACTTGGATGAGGCTGATGTCGGAGCATTCCTCACCATCGAAGTCCGCTCGGTCGAAGAAGCGGTGAGTGCCGCGTCAGCATGGCAGCAGAAGACCATCCACAAGCCCTGTGTCATCATGCTGGATAACCTGGGCGCGGATGGCGCCAGGGAGGCCGACGTCGCCCTGCGAGAGGCTGGTCTACGCAATGAGGTGATTCTTGAGGCCAGTGGTGGGATAACATTCGCAACTCTAGCTGAGTGGGAGAATTGTGGCATCGATGTGATTTCGACCAGTGCCATTAATCGCGGCACCCAGCCACATGATTTTTCATTGCTGATAGAAGGTGCATGAGGTGATATTGTGAGCCACGCAGCAGACCCGAGCCACCCTCGTTATGCATCTCTACTCAAGCGAGCGATGCTCGAAGATGCCGCGGCCAAGGGAATGCTCGCTGCATCGGCGTTGATCGCCCACGGTCGTGGCGAAGCCTTCGACTACCTGCTGGGTGAGATGACCACCGCCACCGCACTGGAGGCGACCACAGAGGCTGCCGCCAGATTGAGTGCCGGGGGCCGGGTGGTGATCAGCATCAATGGCAATGTCGCGGCGCTAGCGGCTGACGATTTGATTCGCTGTTCAGCACTACTGGATTGTCCGCTTGAAATCAACATATTCTATCGTACTCCAGAAAGAATGAGCGCGCTTCTGGAGCACATGTCTGAACGTCAAGCCGTGGTCGCCGAAACCCCTCCCCCCCACGGGTGGCGGGATGATGATGAGCAGACCTGGGCCGAGACGGTGAGAGGGGTTCGTATTCTTGGGGCCGAGCCCGACGCCTCCATCCCGGGCCTGGAAGGACCTCGGGCGAAATGCCACCGCGAGGGGATTCTGGATTCGGATGTCATCCTGGTTCCACTTGAAGACGGAGATAGGTGCGAGGCCTTGGTCGCAATGGGTAAAGATGTCCTTGTGGTCGACCTCAATCCCCTCTCACGCAGTGCAAAGATGGGAAATGTGACAATCGTCGATGAATTAACCAGATTCTGTGCCAACCTGCTCGCCACTCTGATAACCGGTGCGCCGGCTGTGAACCGGGAGTGGGATAATCTGGCCAACCTGCAATCCTCGCTTGATGAAATATGCCGGAATATCAGCCGTGCGGATTCTAGTCCTGAGTCTTGAGTGATTTTGCCGCCACCATCAACATGATGGCGGCAAAGACGATATTGTAGACGAAAGCGCCGGCTACGACAGTCTGTTCAAAGCCCCAGCCGCGAATCATGATACTACGGAAGGCCTCGGCGGTCCAGGTGGTCGGCAAGCTCCACGATATCGGTTGTAACCATCCGGGAAGGGCTTCGACCGGCCACAATATTCCTGAAATCAACAACACCAGGAACATGAACGGCATATTCAGTTGGATGGCCTGGAATTCCGAGGTCGCCTTGGTTGAGATGAACATGCCGATGCACATCGCCGACCAGCCGAGTAACATTGCCAACACGAATACCATCAACGGGTTACCGTTCAGCGGAATGTCAAAGCCATAGACGGCGATGAGAATCACCGTCGAGACCTGCCCGATCAATATCGATGTGAATGCGATCATATGCCCAATCAGCACCTCAGAGGGTTGGGTTCCGGCGGCGAATACCCGGTCGAGTGTACCATCGTAACGTTCACCGACAAAGGACATCGTGGTCAGAATCAGGCTGAACATGAAACAGACGAGGGTGATGATTCCGGGGGCGAGGAAATTGATGAAGGCCGGCTCTTTGTCGCCATAGACCGGGTCGGCGATTTCCACGGGGGGAGTGATCCCCTTTTCCTCCATTATTTCGGTCAAGGCATTTCGTACTTCCACCATTATCGTCGAAGACACTTGTTGATTAGAGTTATCGAGATGAACTTCGATAACCCCATTGTCCGAAACCACTATCGCCGCCCAAAGTTCTCCCTCGCCGATCGCGCTGCGCGCCTCTTCGGCCGAGGTGTACTCGTCGTGAATGATGAGACTCTCTGAGGCACCGAGTTTAATCATCAGGTCATCGTCGATATCGGTGGCCTCGTTACCGATCAAGGCGACCCCCAAACCCACCGGGGGTTGGCCGATGGCGATACCGAACAACAGAATCTGTATCGCCGGCATGATGATGATGAAGGCGAAAGTCCGGTGGTCACGCTTCAGCGAAGCAAACTTTCTCGCCGCTATCGCCCTAACCCGTCCAAGATTCATTATTCCACCTCCTTCACATTACTACGGCGACATAGGTGGAGGAAGGTCTCCTCCAGTGAAGTATGACCATATTGCACCATCAATTCCTGTGGCCGTCCTTCGGCGAGTAATACGCCATCTCGCATCAGGCCGACACAATCGGCCTGGCTGGCCTCATCGATGTAATGGGTGGTGATGATGACGGTTGTGCCGGCATCGGCAATCTCGCGCAGATGCTGCCAGATTCGATATCTCAGTTCAGGGTCGACGCCGACCGTCGGTTCATCCAGAAGTAGCAGTTCAGGTTGATGCAGAAGCGCAACTGCAAGCGAGGTCCGGCGCTTCTGTCCTCCCGATAATTTACCGACTTGGCGACCTGCCGGGGGTAGGTCGAGAAATTCTATCAACCACTCTTGGCGTTCGGCAATCTGCTGTGGTAACATCTGCTGTAGGCGACCGTGAAAAAGCAGGGTCTCAGCGATGGTGAGGTCTTCATAGAGTGCGATTTCCTGTGGTGAATAGCCAACCGCAGAGCCCGGGACCGTACATTCGGTGGTGCCAACTTCTGCTCCGAGCACCGCGACGCTGCCGGCCTCGGGTCGAAGTCTTCCTAGAATCACCTTGAGCATCGTTGTCTTACCGCAACCGGAGGGGCCGAGTAAACCGTAAATCTCGCCGCGCTCAACCCGCATCGAGTAATCCTGCAGAACTTCAATCCGCTTCTTGCCCCGCCCGTAGCCGCGAACCAGACCCTCGACCCTGATTGCCATCGGCATCGAACAAATCGAGAAGGTTTAGTGAGTTATCGGACTATTGCTCTGAAAGGATAGACCTGACCCGCTCTGCGATAGCAACCCCGACCGCCTCGGTGGTCGAACTACCACCCAGGTCGTAGGTGACCTGCTTACCCTCGATCAGGTGTTCGGCCACAGCTTGGTCAACAACCCTTGAAGCATTGTTCAGGGCTTCGTCATTCTTTCTCCGGCCGAGCCAGCCGAGCATCTGCTGCACCGAGAGAATTGATGCAATCGGGTTGACCTTGTTCTGTCCGGCGTACTTGGGTGCTGAGCCGTGCACCGGCTCAAACATACCATGCTCGTCGCCGACATTGGCGCTGGCTGCCATACCCATACCCCCCTGTAGAACACTGCCGAGATCGGTGACGATGTCGCCGAACATATTCGTCGTGACCACTACGTCGAACCACTCGGGATTACGCACCAACCACATGGTGAAGGCATCGATATAAGCGTGCTCAGCATTGATTTCAGGGTAGGTTGAAGCAACCTCATGGAAGGTCTTGCGGAATAATTGGCAACCTCTGGTCACGTTGCTCTTGTCGACACAATGCACCACCGTCTCACCGGCGGGATTGCCATTGCGGCGCCCGGCCAAGCGGAATCCGGCATCGATCAGACGACGACTGCCGAATTTGGAAATCGGCCGGGGGTCCCACGCCACCTCGCCATGAAGCCCGGGAAATTCAAGCTCCGGAGGTTCATATTCCTCCAAGCCCTGAGCGGCGGCGGCTGAACGGCAGAGGAGGCTGTGGTACAACCCCTCGGTATTCTCCCTCAGCACGACTAGATCGACCTTGTCAGGATCCCACTGTTGAGAAAAATTGCCATGAATCTTGTGTTTCACTCCCTCGTAGAGTTTTATCGGCCGGATGTTCGCAAAGAGGTCTAGACCAGAGCGCAGACCCAGAATCACTTCACCCCCAGCCATATCACCATTCTCAAGTTGCGCCCCGGGCCAGCCAATTGCACCGAGTAGAATGGCATCGGAGTCATCGCGACATACCGCATAGGAGCCTTCAGCCCAGACCTCGCCGGTCTGAAGAAAATGTTGTCCGCCACATTGAATGACGGTTTTATCAAATCCGAGATTTGTGCTTTGCGAAATCGCATCGAGTATTCGCACCGCCTCGGCCATGACCTCTCTGCCGGTTCCGTCGCCGGGAAGTACGGTGATGCGGTAGTCGACCATGCTGCCTCGACCGAAACCCCCTACATGAACGCGACCGTCATGCAGATACTTCATTCACAGCACACACCTATGAATTAATCCTCGGGTTGTGGTGCTCTCGTCTCAGGATTACTGCTTCTTACTATACTTCGCACTTCCTTCAATCTGGCTGTCCGGTGCTCACCTTCTGGGAGAACTGCCTGTAACTACACTTCGCACTTCCCTCGTCATTAGCTCCTCAGTCCGGTGCTCACCTCTATCGGCGGAGGACTGTTGGGGTCTGCTTCCAATGGAACCTGAAAAGCCGTACTTCCGGCCTACTGAAAGTATAGTTGCAATGGAAGTAAAGGTTGCCCTAGTGGGGTAGGGTTCTTACACCGTCACCAGTAGGTAGGTTGTTCGTGAGAGACGACAATAGTTCGGAAGGAAACGAAGCGGAAGCCCGCTTCACCGACCTCCCAGAGGCGGTACGACGATTAGCTGATGTGATGATTGGAATCGATGCGAATTGGTGTATTGATGATTGGTTGCAGGAAAAAGCCGAGGGTGATTTAGAGATTCTCGACATTGATTTGCAGCGCGCCCGATTACAGGCCGAACAACGCTTATTCAGAATCGAGTCGCTGGCACAGCGACTCGAGGTAGCCGATGAGGTTGGTGGGGATGGAAGGGAGCAGCGGAATCTGTTTGATTGCTTTGATATCGTTGAGCGCAGCCGGGCCAACAACCAGAAGCAAAATCATCTTCACCAAACCGATGAGGACGAACTTGAGCCGCACCCCGCCAGTTATCTGACCGCCCTGTTGCCGGGCGAGCCCAGCGATGACCCGTTTCTGGCGATAACCGCCCAATCAATCCTATTTGAAATCCACCGAATCATCGGCAAAGGTAGGGATTCGGCCCCTCTGGAGATGATCGCAGAGACCCTCCTTGCGCGCAAGATAAGCGAGGAAGAAATCGAAGAGGCGCTCGACCATCTGCTGATGCAAGGTGAGATTCACGAGGTCGATGACAACTGCTTCATCGCTGAGAAATAGTCTCTAAGGGGGTTGCCTGGTTGGGAATGATTGGCTGTGGCAACAATAGTTATGGGTGAATTGCTGGCAATTCTTCAAATAGACATCAGGACCGGCCCATCATCCGTCAGGTGGGAATATGGATTGGACGATGCTCGGTGCCTATTTCGGTATGGGCATGGTGGTCATCGCTTTCTCTTTGGAAACCCGCGGCCACGTCTCAAGTCGCTCCGTGGTTTATCTCACCAGCATGGCGGTCGGCCAAATTCTGCTCGGTGCCCGGGCCTACGACACCGGAGAATGGCCGTTCGTCGTCCTATCGATAATCTGGGCTGGAGTAGCATTGCTGGCCATTGTCAAACCGCGCCCGGATGAATGATGAGCGGGTAAAGCATGATTCGGCCATGGAACGGTGTGTTTGTCCGACCGATTTACATCAAATGTAGGATGTCGGGGTGAGGGGATTACCCTAGCAACCTTCTCATCATAGATGATATTGGAGGGGGTATGGGGGAATTGGCTGAGGCTTCACCAAACGATGCCTCCCCGAACGTGGCGATGCAGATTGAAAGGTCGTATAATTTAACCAATAATATGACCTCGGTGCTGGCGGTATGTGGCGGGGTAACCGCCCTATTCCCAATCACCGCGATTTTTCTCAACGTTTTCAAGGGTGACGAATTAATCTCCTTCCATATCTCCAGTGCAATCGGAATCATCGTCTGTGTCTTTCTTATCATTTCAATTCAGTCCTATCACCGTCGGAAGGTCATCTCACTACTCGATAGCATCGATATCGCGTGGGATGAAGAAGAAGCGATGGACCTGGAATGGATTATTGAATTGGTTGAAAATAACCGTGCCGGAAAACTCGCCAAAGATTTCGATGAAACCACTGGAGCGGCAATGTATGTCACCAGAGGCGACGACCTGAAGGGACCCGATTGGGGACGAAGTGATTCGGAGATGTCGAAGCGGATGCTGCGTCGAGATGCGATTCGCCATGGTAAAAAATATGAGGGGATGGAAGGAGAATTGACCAAGGGCGAGATAATGGTCGCTACTGCAGATGATCTCGCCGCGGTGCAGGCGCAACGGAGATGGGAAGCGGCTGAGTTAAACGACCCTGAGATGATTGAAGCGGGGGTTGAGCGCCTGGGTGACTTGGTGAGAGAAGGTCATTTCGAGCGGACTGCGGATGAAGGAGCGATGCTAAGATTGACCGGAGGTATCTCTGAGGAAGAGTAATCGGGACTTTTCTGATCTAGGGTGAATCTCAAGAAGTAGTACCTTGCGCCACGCTTCGGATAAGATGCGGATAAAGGCGATAATAGTGGCCGGCGGCCATGGCTCGAGGTTGTATCCATTCACCCGTTATACCCATAAAACATTGCTACCATTACATCGTCGACCAGTGATCGATTATGCCCTGGGCACGATTCGCCGGGCCGGAATCACCGACATCACCATCATCGGCAACCGTTTCATCGGCCAGATCGCCCAGCACGTCGGGAGCGGGCTTGAAGGTGAGAACATTCACTATGTCATCGAAGAACAGCCGAAAGGGGTTCAACATGCTCTGAATCTGGCTCGACCACACACGCAGGATTGTCGCCTGCTGATCTACTTCTCCGATAATATCACCACCGCAGAAATCTTCGCCGATGCCGAGAGGTTTCGCAATTCAGAAAAGCCCCCCGGCTGTGTATTACTGGCCCGGGAAGTCAAAAATCCACAATGCTTCGGGGTAGCGATATTGAATGAGGATGGCGTCTTGTCAGATATCGTCGAAAAGCCTGTCGACCCCCCCTCAAATATCGCCATCGGCGGAATATACCTTTACGATGAGCGCTTTTGGCATTTTTTGGACCGGGTGGTGGACGAGAAAGAGGGCGAGATCTCAATCACCGATGTCAATCGTCTATATGTCGAAGATGGGTCGGCGGAATTACGAATTCTCGAGGATGAAACCTGGCTCGATTGTGGCACTCCCGACGCGCTGTTAGCGGCGGCAAAAATGGCAAAGGATGGTCTGCTGAATCCTGAACCGTGCAACTTTCGGGAAGGCGATGCGGACTTGGATTCTTGAGAAACGATGGGATGTAGGGTAAGGGGGAATTTCGGTGAAAGTTGGAATAATCGGTGCTGGAATCGTCGGAGGAGCGATTGAACACCACTTTAGTGACCACCATGAATTGTTCATCCACGACCCGGTGCGCGGCACCACCCTCTGTGACGTTACCGATAATGTCGATATGGCCTACATCGCGGTGCCGACCCCACCCCATCCCGAGACCGGAGCCTGTGATACCAGAATTGTCGAGAGCGTGCTCGATGAATTACCCGATGGATTTTCTGCGGTGATAAAGAGCACTGTCATTCCCGGCACCACCCAATCATATCACCTTGGATATCCAGCATTGAAAATAGCTTATTCACCAGAATTTCTAGTCGAGCGCAGACATCTGGAGGACTTTGGAAATCAGGACATTCTGGTTTGTGGCACGCATCACCCCGACTTGGCTGAGAGAGTATTTCAACAACACCGGGAAGCGGGAGTCCTGCGGCGGGACCAGTGTTTCCACGTCACTCCCACCCAAGCCGAATTGGTGAAGTATACGAAAAATACCTTCTATGCCATGAAGGTGATATTCGCCAACCAATTATACGATATCTGCGAAGCGCTGGGCGAGGATTGGTATGCGATAAGTGATATCATCACCGCCCAACAGGCACAGCCGATAGGCAAATCACACCTCGACCCCATCTTCGGCCTGAATCGAGGATTTGGAGGTAAGTGCTTGCCCAAAGACTCGGTGGCCTTGGGGGTATTGGCAGAGGAGTTGGGTGTGAAGTACGATTGGATGGCGGCCATTCAGCGCGATAATGCTAGACTGCGTACAATTCTTACCGGTAAGCCCAGTGATGTCGAAACCGCCGACGACTGAATTAGTTCACTCGCAAGGTCACCTGGGGATGAATTTACTTTCGATTGGTGAATAGCGATAGTCTCTTGAGGCGCGGCTGTATGTGGTGAGACATGCTACCCGATACCCTGCACAAGTTACCCCAAGTCGAGCGCTTCGCCTATGCCAAGGTTCTGGCATACATGAGCCGAGTAGACAATGAAGTGACGATTGAGGAAATGGCAATGTTTGAACAGCGTCTGGGAACCGCGCTTCTTTCTCCCAGTCAGCGTAAGGAAGTGCGGGTTTCACTGAAATCTCCACCGCCTCTTGCCGAATCGCTATCTAAACTGAGTCCCGAGGGTGGTAGGTTGGCATTCCGAGATGCGGTGCTGATGAGTGCCGCCGATGGAACCGTTGATGATTCCGAGATGGAAGCCCTCAGAGAATTGGCCAGCCTTCTCGACCTTGAAGATGGAGCTATCAATCGGATGCTCGCTTGGGTACGCGATGGGTATAACTGGATGCAAGCCGGTTTTGAGTTACTGAACGAACTCTGAGGATTGTCATGCTGCCCGACGCGGTCGATAACCTCGGCGAGGAGCAGAAGCGCCTCTACATTTCTATATTGGCATTGATATGTTCGGCCGATGGTGAATTGGTTCGTGAAGAGGTGTCGGCGTTGGAGCAGGCGATGGGGCGGGCCTTGGTGCACCCGGAATCACGTAGTCAGATGCGCCAATTACTGGCAAATCCGCCAAACCGAGATGACCTCCTCGGTCGCTTGGATGAGGCTACCGCGCGTCTGACTTTGCGCGATGGTTTCTTAATTGCCGCGTGTGATGGCGACTATGATGCAAGGGAATTATCAATCTTGGCAGAGGTGCACAAAAAATCTGGATTGGATGAAATCGTAATCGACCAACTTATCGAATGGGTGTCTACCCAATGGCGGCAATCTGCGCATGGTAGAGAATTGGTTTCATCGCCGATTCTGGGCGATGAATCGGTTCTGGATAACTGAGGTTTTTTCCTCCTCGGTGGTGCATGTTTTTCGGGGCTGCGCATACGCGCCGTAGGTATTCATATGCAATGGCCTCTCCATCTTGAACGGGGACGGCAATGAGACATGATGGGGTAAGTGGATGGTATGCCAGACTCGACCGCGTGATTGATGACCGGCCTGAACAGATACAAATTTGGTTGTCTGCTTGGGAACAATCCCTACGCAAGAAAATACCTGTCGCAGCCCACCTCCCCGAAGACTGGCCGACACTACCAGCAACCCTTCTTACCGACCCCGGGAATGTGCTTGACCACCTGCTGGCTCGACACGACGCCGAGCTCGATGGCCGTAGCCCTAGAGGCGCCCATCCGACCCCGCCGAAGTTGGCGGACTCAATCATCATCTCTGAACTGATCGAGGCGGTGCAAGAGGAGATCGAGGAGGAGGAAGACACTCCCGTTCTACCACTAGATGCCCTCCCCCCTGGCTTCCGCCAACAAATCGCCTTGCTCAATCTCGCCCACCTGAAAAATGATGTTGCTCCTGAATCTGACGCTGCGGCTCTGGAAGATGTCGAGAATGGTGTTCGTACCAGAAGTGGAGTCCTGCTACCGATGGCTGACCCGGCTACGGGTGGTGGACTTTTCGCGGCACGAATTCTAAAGCAACATTCAGCCATCAGTAAGAAATGGAGTGGCGAGATTCGCCTCGATGATACCCGTCTACTTCTACGTAATCTGCAGTTGTGTGATGTATCGCCACTGGTTGTCGACATAACCAAGCAACGGATATTCCTGGAACTGGTACGCTATAATCTTGCGACCTTGGACGATGATGGGGATGAAGGAAGACTCGGCCGTAAAGAAGCGGTGAAATTAATTGATGGGGTTGTCCGGGTGGCTGACACCTTGCAAGGTGAATGGCCGTTCGCGGCCCGACCTCGCCTTCTCTTTGCCAATCCGCCTTGGTTGCGAATCAAGGACCGCTTCCGCGGTCATCCGGAAGGCAGTAGTCTGCGCAAGGAATTGGGTGAAGCACTGCGCTCTCTGCGCGACGGGGAGGTAAAGCGCTTCTCGACGATGCGTGGCAACGTCAACCTGTACCGCCTGTTCATCGAGCGTGGGTTACAGATTCTGATGCCGGAGGGGCGCTTGAGAATCATCGTTCCCGACAGCCTGCTACGTGAACAGAGTAGCTCGCCTCTGCGGCAACTGCTGGTAAGCAAACACGAGTGGGAGAATATCTGGTTCTTCGACGAGGGCAACTGCCTGTTCTCCGGGATCAGTCAAGGGGTTGTGGTCATCTCGGTAATCGCCCAAGGAACGACTTCTGGATTGTGTATGATCGGCCCGATGGACCGCACCGACCTTCGCTCTGATGGCAAGGGCTTCGCCAGCAAGGTTCCCACCCTGACCCTGGATATCGATCGCTGGGAACGCTGGACCCGCGGTGAATGGGGGGTCCCCCGCCTTCCCCGCTCACCACTTCTACGACAAAATCTACTCACCACGGTCGACGACCTGTCATACAAACCTAGATTGACGGAACCTTTTGGATTACTCACCGTTGACGGCGAGAGCGTCAAGGTGAGGGTCGGTGAAATCGACCAGACCAGCCATGCTTCTTACATCAAGCCGTGGAATGGTGGTGGTAAGGGGACTCCCTTCATTCGCGGGGTGCACTTCACCGATGATGGTGAAGGGGCAATCAGTCTGCGCCACCCTGCATTCGAGAAGGGAATCCCTTCACGGGCGAATGAGCGGCAACAGGCGCGTTGGACCGGGGAAATGAAATCTCCGGCCGAGCCCAGGCTGGCTTGTCAAGCGATAGTCAATGCCCATCAGCAACGCCGCCTGCGCTGGGTAGTCATGCCCAGCGGGTGTGTTCTGGGTAATAGTGTCAACCACATCGAAATTCCTCAGACCGTACGGGAACGCCTTGCCGATGAGCACGGTTCCCTCACCGATGGTCTTACTTGGCTATGTGCTCGTCTCAACGACGATAAGTTGGATGAATGGGCGCGCGCGTGGGCTGCCAATAACAATGTGAATAACTACGAGCTCGAGATGTTACCACTGGATTTCCCGGAGGTAAAGGCTGAAATAAGCAATTGAATTGCTCTTTTTGTAGGGTTTTTCCGGAACAAGTGTTGCTGTTTCCACATACCGTATCCTTTATCATATACTTCTTACAGGATTAGTATTCGAAGTCGAAGATAAGTGGGGGTTTGGGAAATGGGAATTCATCCGAAAATAGGCATTACCGGCCTGCCGCGAAGTGGAAAAAGCGCGGTAATGGAAAAGGTGGTGGATATGCTCATGTCCGAGCGTAAATCGGAGATTCTCCAACGCGGAGGTGATTTGAGTGAATTCAATATCATCGGCGGAATGCGTACCGAACCTTTGGTCGAGAATGGTGAGCGGGTCGGTTACAAGTGTATCGACATCAACACCGGAGAAGAGGGGATAATCGCCCACAAAGACATCGACACCCGTTTACGGGTTCTCGGTTATGGACTCAATCTGGAAGAATTGGAACGGGTGGCCGTTCCCGCAATCGAATTCGCCCATGAGGAATGTGAGATGATTGTTATCGATGAAATCGGTAAATTCGCGGTTGAATCTGAAGCCTTCGTCGATGCGGTACGCTTGGCACTTGAAGTCGACAAACCGACAATTCTGGCGCTGCACAAAAAGAGTCGCCACCCACTTTTGCAAGATATTCGTCGGCGCGACGATGCCCGAATTCTTGAGGTGACGCCGGTGAATCGGGCCTTATTACCATACAAGATTCATAAATTGATGCACGAGACATACTGATTCCCGCGGCGTTGGTTTCATTTGCAGGTCAGTACCGGCACTGAGTCATGGATAACCCCTCCGCCGCCGCTCAGCGGCTATTGCTCGGTTCAGGTCTGGGGTTGTTGCTGGTCAGTGGTCTGTCGCTTCAGCGAGGGATGCTGAGCGGTGATGAATTCAGTCTCGGCTGGTTGATTCCTCTCGCCGCCCTAGTGTGCATCGGAATCGGCCTTACCATGGGCGAGGGGAAGTCTGGATTGCTGTCTGGATTATTTCCTGATGAAGGCCGAGATGAATTGGTGGAACGAGTGCAAGAGCAGGTCGAATCAGAGGAAAAGGAGGCGGAAATCGGTGGTGCATGGGCACAACTGGAAGTTGACCTCCTATCGACCGAAGTCGGCGAGGATGAATAGATTGGCGCTATCCCGAAGGGGAAACATTGACCCTCTCCCCACTCTGCGCAAGGAATAGGGATAGAGATGAGTGAGGTGCCAGAAAATTTATTCTACACCAAGGAACACGAGTGGTTGCGCATCGAAGGAGATGAGGTCGTCGTCGGCATCACCGACCATGCACAGGAGGCGCTCACCGATATCGTCTACATCGAACTGCCCGAGGTCGGCGAGGAGTTTGGCGAAATGGATGAGTTCGCCCTGGTCGAATCGGTGAAATCTGCTTCGCCGATCTTCGCCCCGATGGGCGGAGAAATACTAGCGGTGAACCAGGCCTTGGAAGATGCTCCAGAACTGATTAATCAAGACCCATATGGAGCGGGATGGATTATCCGCTTCAAGCGGTCCAATAGTAACGCCACCGAGGGTTTGATGGCGGCTGATGACTATCGGGTGATAATTGCTTGAGGGATTGTTTTGGCTGCGGCTGGGGTGATTCATCTCTACGTCGACGGCTCATGCCTGGGTAACCAGAATGTTGATTCACAAACCCCGGCCGGCTGGGGAGTGGTAATCGTGACAGGTGATACCGGGCTGGGCAAAGGCAGCGGTGAATTGTTCGAGGAAAAGTCTGGTAAGGTCATCACCGATACCAGGGATGAGGACTTCATCGGCGCTGAAATCGGCTCCAATAATACCGGTGAATTGTCGGCATTCGCCCACGCGTTGAGGTGGATTCTCTCGCGAGATGGTACTGGTGAATACATTATTCGCACCGATTCAAACTATGCTGGAAACATCACCGATGGAACTTGGAGGGCCAAGGCGAATCTCGCTCTGGTCACCCGGGCAAGGGCCTTGTGGGATGAAGTGCAATCGGTTGGTGGGGTGGAGTGGAAGCATGTGCGAGCGCATCGCGGGCATCGCTGGAATGAGCGGGCTGATCATTTGGCCGCCAGGGCTGCGGCTGATGAGGCGCCGGTACCCTTCACTTTCTGGAAACCGGGGATGCGCTGAATCATTCAGACTCGGAATCGTTTCCCAAGTCGGCTTTTGAATATGGTTTGGGCTCAGGGTCATCCTCGGCCAGAGGGCCGAAAAGAACCATCCACACATAGAGCGCCTGTAGTAGCATCATCAGACCAAATAAATTTAGCAACAGCCCGGTCGGTTCGGGCAGGTAGTCACCCAATACATTACCTGCCAACCATGCCGCAGCGACGAAAGCCGCACCGGTGATGGCGAGCAGTGGGAGACTGGAATCGGGATTTTTCCACAGGTCGATAGTAGGTATAACTCGGCCCTTCAGAGCAAAGGTGTATCTGAACCAGGACAGATAAATCAATCCGAGTCCAATCAGGCCAATGACCCCTCTTGAGAACGGCCGGCTATCCCATGGGCCAGATGGGGTGAAATCATACCATGATTGCGCCACCAGAATGATTCCCAATCCGAGAAAATGTCGCCACTCCGGTGCCTCGGTGACGGATTGTGAATCGCCCATTGCCACCTCGTGGGGGGCGCGGACTTGAAACCCTGTGGTCGATGGCCCACCATGGCCGGAGAAGTTCGTGATGCTCTCATCATCACCGGCCACCAGATGTTGTTACGACACTCGGCCTTCGGGGGATAGGTTGTTCGGAGATTAACCCAAATTACGTAAGCCGTGCCTGAAGGCTAATCCTGGTGGCCTTCGTTTTCGTACGGTCACCATCACTCCTCTTCGTACACTTTTTCCTCGTTCTCGGTGGTTCTCCCGGCAACCATGGTCGATATTATCACAAATACCAATATGGCGGTGGCGAATCCCGGGAAGATGTAATCACTCGCGCCACCCATTGAGATGACTTCACAATCGCAGGGTGGCGGTGAGCAGCCAGCCGGGGCAGTGTCCAAGGTTTGCGCATTGCAGACTTTGTCACAATAGTCCTCCGGAGGCGGACATTCTTCCTCGGTCTGAGCAATTACCCAAGAATAATTGAGGGTGAAGGTCGAAGGATTGTTATTGTCGTCGACCAGCATTATCTCAAGCGAATGATGAAGAGATTGTCCACCATTCGAGCCTGGTAGAGAGAGTGAGGCTCCCAGGACTGAGATATTGTGAGTCTGCCAAGTCGTCGTTCCCGCGACACGAGAAGATGATTCTGAGATGGACTCATTTGACGATATGCGAACACTAACATCATCACCATCAGGAAATTCACCCAAGTTGATTATCGAGCCATTACTGCTGACCCATCGGTGCAACAATATCTGATTTACGGATACCTCAAAGACCCCTTGTGGTGGGCTCGAATCCAGGAAGACAGCCTCGACCGGCCCCCCGCCGTAGAGGTGATAATCGATATTGCCCGCGGCATCGGCGGTGACCAGCGCCAAGTACGCGTATTGACCTTGATCTGCAGCGTGAACCATACTCGTTGAAATCTCTCCACCTGTGGCATCATAGGTCTCGATAAGCACCCAGCCGCTATCTTCACTGATGTTCCACCAGGGGCCGAGTAGGCCGATTCCTGTGCGCATCCATAACTGGTATGTCTGCGCTGCCGGTACGTCTTCCCAGAGCAGCGAAATAGTCGTACTGGGGCCATCGAAGGTGGCGGTGAAGTCAGTGACTTGAGGCGGCACCAGATTGTCCTCGGCCAGAGGGGTGATCATTGAATTCTGCCCGAGTATTATCAGGTGATTATCGTAGGTGGCCGCAGCCCCTCCCCACGCCCCTTCGACAGTGACCGCGTACCAGGCCCCGCGCTCGATGCCTCCGGGTATCGGTGAGTTGAACGACATGATACCGGCACTGACATTTCCCAGATAGGTCGCATTGCCCTCATCGAGAATTGCTTGGGTGACCGCCCCATCGTATGCAGCCCAGATATGGTAGATGGCATTGGTGACTATTGCGACATCTTCCCATGCGACCGTGGTCATCATCCCTAGCGACTGCACGGCACTGACGTTGGCTGGGATGGTTGCGCTGACCAGCCCCACCGTACTCTCGAAAATCGGCCCGATGTTCGGGTGTTGTGGTGAAATGGTGGAGATCTGGTTGCCCACCGAATCCTCTAGTGTGAGTGCGTACCAGAAATTACCCAATTCTCCTTCCCCGACGATGTGGTCATAACTGGTCAATTGCCCTTCGATGGTGGCAACATTAACTACTGTATTTTCGCCGATATCGGTTATCGGTCGAGGTGCACGCCAGATATTTGTCGATAACCCGCTCTCGGCCGCTCCCGAATCCCAACTCAAGGAGGTGATTCCCGACCCTACATCATGGTCAGCGGTCAGATGGGCGATTAATTCCGGAACTATGGTATCTTCGTACACCGGGGCCGTCATGGTGTTATCACGCAGGAATCTGGCATCGCTGAAGGTGCCATTGTCATAGGTGACCGAATAGTAAACCGAGCGCTCCACTCCAGCCTCGATATTCTTGATAAAACTGGAACTGGTTGGGGTGGGTAATATCTTTGTTATAGATTTACTGATAGAATCCCAATTATCTCTATTCGCCGGTTCAGAGTGTCGCCAGATCCAGATCTGATGGTCGACGCCGGTGCCGGGCAGATTATCCCAGACGATGGTCGTGCTCTGGCTCTGGGAGTTATAGGTGGCACTGACATTTACCGGTCCCCAATGAGGGCTGGTGAACTCCGACTGCGGATTTTCAGTCTGCGACAACCCGGGTGTGAATGTTGTGGTTGAGCCACTGGATTGATGGGTTGTGATGCGGTAGAAGAAATCCCCATCTGTACCTTCGGGTGGTGCCCAGGACAGACTGTGGTTCTTGGCTGAACAAGCGGCGTTATTGTCACCACCATCGCACGCGGCAATTCCGCTGGAGATGGTCGTCAGTTGCTCGATGGTGGTATCGTTCATGGCGAATCGCTCAACCTCGTAGGTGGCAGCGTGCAGGGCATCGAGCAGGACTGTATCGGTGGTGTTGATGTTACGCCAAGTGAGGGTAACCATCTCGTCAGCGGAAAATGATGCGGAGATGTCACGCGCTTCCAATGTGGTATCCGCCTCCTCATCGGCAAGGACCGTGAAGGCCAAACTCGGCAGGATGAGCAGGACGATGATTACCTGTGTGGTCGCAACTCCAGTGTAGCGGCGCATGGCGCGCAGATTCCTCGCGCCATTATCACCTTTCGGACATTGACATGAGGGGGGGGCTAATCGGGATTTCCACCATCAAGGGTATCCAGAGCGTCCGATAATTGTGGAAGGTCGACCTCGATATTGGTCTGAGGCCCCCGTTCCACCGGCTTCGGTGGGGTTGTGGCCGGTACTTCGCCCTCCCCTGACAGCCATTTCATCCACGCCTGTGGGCGCCCGGCATTGCGAATTTCCAATATTTTCCACAGATACTCAAGGGCCGACTTGTCCTCGGCATCGATACGAGAAATCTGTTGGCCGAAACTGTCGGGGTCGACCTCTTCCATGCGAATGAATAATTCTCGCAGGCGGGCGGCGACGACCTCGTCACCATCCAACCACAATCTCAAAATCACCCGGCGCTCATCCTCGGGAAAATTAGTGATGTAATAACGCAGGGTTGAAACCAGATTTCGCCGCACGATGGGAACCGGATGATCGGCCAGATTCGAGACCTCATCGGCATATCTCGTATCATCGAGAAACCGCAGGTCGCCGACTGTAGATGATGCTGCGGCGAGAATGTTCTCATCATCACTGGCAAGCATCTTTTCCAAAAGAGGTACTGCATCCCACTCTATTCGCCGGAATAATCGGGTCAGAACATCTGCCAGCGCGCGCTGTACCGAGACATCTTCTCTAGCACTGAGTATCTTGATTGCCGCCAATCCCGATTCTTTGTCGGATTCCAACAGCCGTGGCAGGGTTGCTACCAGGCGAGCAGCCACCGAATCATCCGGGTCAGCGGCTCTTCGTAAGATTATTTCAGGGAGTGCCAAAGGCTCGACCAATTCACGTCGTTCGAGCAGCAGCATTATCCATTCAATCAATAATAAGCGCCTCAAGGTATCTCCTTGCTCGAGTTTCTCGAGCATCCAGCACGCCGCCTGAGCCCCTTCATGGTGGGCTGTCAAGGCACTTCTGGGAACGATGGCATGTGGATCCCAGCCAACGTTATGAGGCCCGTCTTCCGGTTGGGTGTGCCAGGTCCCAGGTCGCTCGGCCAGGGCGATACTCTCGAGCAGATGATAGCCTTGGTGCACCGGTTGGCCGGCCGGTTTATTCGCCAACCCACAGAGAAGGGAAATCGAAAGCCACCATTTATCGGTATCCGGAGTGTTCGGGTCGAGGGCTTCTGCAAGCCAGGCGGTACAGGTGGCGAAGAGAATGCGCTCGCTGACATCATCGAGTCTGCGCATCAACCATTTCTCATGCTCCTCGAATACATTTTCAGAAAGTCCCATCCGATACGGGACGACCAGTTCGACCGTCGAGATGAGATGGCGCTCAAACCCGCCGCGGTCGGCTTGGAATAAGCCGAGAGCCTGCTTTACCAGTTGCTCGGGTCGGCTTGGCACCAAGGTCGGAAAATCGGCGTCTTGACGCGGTGGTAGCGGTAGTGGCCAGTAAGAAATACTGCTCTCCATGGCTGTAACTAGGGCTGCAGTGGTGCGTTGCAGCACCGCTTCTACAACTCGTTTCTTGGCCTTCATCAAATCCCTCGTTTTCTTTTACCGTTTCTCTCAGCGCATGGCCTCATAATACCGTAGAATGGGAGATGTTCGACCATTCGCTCAATTGTGATGCTGATTCAGCGACCAAATTTGGAATCAATACCCAATGTTTGGTCGTCCTCCCTCCCGGGCTCCACCTGTCGCTACCAGAATGTACCATTCGCGCGGCAAAATCCTCTGGTTCGGTGTATTTCAACCCGAGACGGCCTTCCTTCCAGACCAAGGCGAATATCACGTCGTTGTGAAACACAGCATCACAACCGAACATTCGTTTCCAAGTGATTCCCTCCAAAGGGGATAGGGCGGCGATGAGTGCCGCTTTCAACTCAGCTACATCAGCCATTATATTGGCCTCGATATCACTCAAATATCGAGTTCGATATTCAAGTTTTGAATCAATTCCTTGTAACGATTACGAATCGTGACCTCGGTCACTCCTGCCACTTCCGCAACCTCTCGCTGGGTGCGGCGCTTACCACACAGCACACTGGCGATGTAAATAATCGAGGCGGCGATTCCAGTCGGACCACGGCCACTGGTCAGTTCCCGCTCTTGGGCGGCCTTGATCAACTCGTGAGCCTTGGCTTCGACCTCGGCATCCAAGCCCAGACCGGAACAGAATCTCGAGATGTAATCCTCAGGTCCTGTCGGCATTATCTTCATCTTCAACTCGCGCACCATGAAACGGTAGGTGCGACCGATTTCTTTACGTCCGGTACGGCTGGCTTGGCCGATTTCATCGAGAGTTCTTGGCACCCCGCATTGTCGGCAGGCCGCGTATAGGCTGGCGGCGGCCACCCCTTCGATCGAGCGGCCACGAATCAAGCGCTTCTCCACCGCTTTCTTGTAATTCACAGCCGCGGCTTCGCGTACCGATTTCGGTAGTTCAAGCCGACTCGCCATCCGATCAAGTTCCGCCAGAGCCATCGCCAGATTCCTTTCGGTGGCATTGCTTACACGGCTACGCTTCTGCCACTTTCGCATGCGGTAGAATTGACTGCGATAACGGCTGTTGATGGTCTTTCCAGAATAATCCTTGTTCTGCCAATCGATGTCGGTGGATAGTCCCTTATCGTGCAGCATCACCGTCATCGGCGCACCGGTGCGCGCCCTCTGGTCGCCCTGTTCTGGACTGAATACTCGCCACTCGGCGCCTTGGTCGATTACATTGTCCTCCAGCACCAAACCGCAATCATCACAGACCACTTCGCCGCGGGTCTCGTCGCGATTCAGGTTTCTACTGCCGCACTCTATGCATTTTACAATATCTTCAACCTGTTGTTCTTCTACCATAATATATACCCGCCTAAACCGGAGAAAACCCATCCCAGTTATTATAAGCGGTTTAGATACCATTATTAAACCATTCGGAATAATTCTCGCCCTACATCAGTCCTCTTCAGTTCAGTTTATCGCACCACTGAGAGGTTATTGTCAATGGTATTTATTTCTCTGGAACGAAGTTTTCCCTGTTCGGTCCTTATCGATGCCGTCATATATGCTCGACCACGTGAGCGGTTTGGGGTAAACATGACTGGATGGCCACCACAGGAAATCGCGCTGCACCCTGAAAAGAGAGTGCTGTTCCTGACCAAGGACCTTGAACTGATCAGAAAACAGGTTTACGATGGCCTGAACCTGCGAATGGAAGATTTGTCGGTCGACGATTTACTCGACGATATCAACACCGACGTGATGACTCCGGCATGGGTCTGCTTCGACCATGACCCGGCTGAGATCGCCAAGAACGCATATGCTGGATTAATGCATCATGGCATGCGGGTGATCGGCGAGAACATGCTCAAAGAGGGTGACTTCGAGTGCATTGTCTCGGGCTACCGCAAGGGCACCGGTTCGAGTCGTGAGACCGCGGCACAGTGCGAACGGTGGTCGGGTATCCGCTTGGTCATCGCCGCATCTTTCGCCCCTATCCACGAGCGAAATAACATCAACCTCGGGCAGTTGATGGGTGACCACGAACTGTTACTGCGACTGCAGGCAGGTGAGGCCATCAACCGTGATGAATTCACCGACCGCTACGACCCGGTGACTAGATTGATAATTGAATCGGGAGGGCTCTTTTCATTCGCCAAGAAGATGCAGGCCGGTGAAATCGTGGTACCGAAATTATCTGCTACGTGGCGCCCGATGACGATGACTGAGAAGATTATTGCCAACAACTTGGTCGGCCAGGCAGAGGGTTCTTGCGTACGACCGCACGACCCGGTCATCGCCAAGGTACAGGGTGGATATTCACATGAATTCACCACCGCTCAGGTGCATAATTTCCTAGTCGCTGAATATGGTGATGATTACACCCTTCCCCAGCCGAGTAAATTCGCGGTGTTTGAAGACCATCTGCTGTACGCCCATCATAATCCCAAATTCCTCCCCTATATGGACAAGGTACAGACTCTGCGCGACCTGCAGGTCACATTCCAACGCCATACCGGAGTGCGTGACTATTCAGCGGTCAATGGGGTATCTCCCGGTATCTGCCATCAGGTCGCGCGCGAAGAATTCATCGATGTCGGAGATTTCATCCAAGCCACTGATTCCCACACCTGCATGGGAGGGGTATCCAATGCTCTCACCTACGGGGTCGGGGCGACAGAATATGCCAGTCTGATTTATTCCGGTTTCACTTTCGTCAAAGTTCCCGAGAGTATCCGTTTTGAGTTAGTTGGGAAATTACACCCCGGTTGTACTGCCAAAGACGTCATGCTACACATTCTCTCCGACCACGCTCGCAAGGAAATGACCTTGAACCGCTCGATGGAATACGGTGGGCCGGGATTGGCCTACCTGTCGATGGATGAGCGGGCGACACTTTGCAATATGGCGACCGAATGCAGCGCCCGTAACGGCATCTGCGAAGGTGATGAGATGACGGTGGAATGGATGCTCATGATGCGCCCGGAATTATCCGCCAGTCAGGTCTGGGAGAAGATTGTCGCTCCGGATGAAGGGGCAATATACGATGGCGGAACCCACCACATCGACCTATCAGCTATCGTTCCGATGGTAGCCCACCCGGGTGATCCGGACGAAGGGATTCCCAGTGATCCGACCAATGGGGCGCTGGTATCAGAGATTGGCACGGTCGATATCGATATCGCCTATGGTGGCTCCTGCACCGCCGGAAAAATCGACGACATCGCCTACTATGCCGAAGTATGTGCAGCCGCCGAAGCGGCGGGAATGACCGTGGCTGAAGCGGTCGATTTCTATATCCAATACGGTAGTGGTCTGGTCAAGGAATATGCGCTGGAACAGGGATGGGATGCTCTCTTTCGCCGGGTTGGTGTAAACGTCATCGACCCGGGGTGCGGTGCCTGTATCGGCGCGGGCCCGGGGGTCTCGACCTCGCCTGACCAAGTTACAGTATCGGCGATAAACCGTAATTTCCAAGGCCGCTCAGGACCTGGGAAGTTGTATCTCGCCAGCCCGCTCACCGTAGCTGCTTCGGCTTTCACCGGTCGCATCACCGCATGGGCACCTACCATCTTCGAAGAGTGAGAGGTATGGTGATACAAGGACGGCATGGCCGTGGTTTTGCGCTCTTGGCAATCCTCATCCTATTCGCCATCTACACCGCAATATCGATTCCCGTCGTCGCATTACTGGCCAAGTGGTCGCAACCGATGGGGGAATGGGGTTATCTCGCCGGCCCGATGTCATTTGCCCTGATGTTCACAATCCTAGCGACGTTGATGGTGCCATCCTCGTTCATGAAATTGGTTGCAGGGGCACTATTCGGTTTTACTGGTGGGTTGTTTGCAGGTTGGCTGGGGGCGATGGGAGGGGCTCTGCTCGCATTTCTGATCGGGCGACATCTGCTGAGTGAAAAAGTGCAATCATGGGTGGCTGAACACCCGAAGATGGTCTCCTTGGACAAGGTTGTCGAGGAGCATGGGTTGGTGGTGACGATCATGATTCGCCTATCCTTGGTCATACCATACAATATGGTGAATTGGGCACTCGGACCTTCAAAGATGAAAACTCGTGATTATGCCCTCGGCAATGTCGCCACGGTTTTCCCGACCATCCTCTATGCCTGGTGGGGCTCACGCTTGGGAGATATCATCGCCATCGGTGATGGCACCGGCCCCCCTCGGGATGCGCTGTGGTGGTCGACGATGATAACCAGCATCGTCATCACGGTCGGTGGAATCATCTGGATGGATAGAATCTCACGTACCTACCTCGAAAGTCTGATTACCGAGGCCGAATGAAAACCATCACCACTCAATACCTTGGATTTATCTGCATAGAAGGGGTATTGCTTTAGAACCGTCGACCTGCGCCTCCCTTTGTCGCTTACTGGCCCTGTGTCATCAGGACTCAGGAGGACCGGAGGCGGGAGAGTGAATGCACATGGGCATTGCAGAAAGAATGGCTTCGGCACATAAGCAGATTGCCATTTCTGAATTCTTTGAGAAAAATAAACACTTTCTCGGCTTCGACACCGACACCAGGGCGCTCATCACCGCGGTGAAGGAAGCTGTCGACAATGCTCTCGATGCTTGTGAAGAGGCGCGCATCCTGCCGACCATCAACATTAAAATTTCAAAACACGATGCCAAGCGCGACATCATTCTTCTCGAAGTGCAGGACAATGGCCCGGGAATCCCGATGAAGTCACTGGAGAATGTCTTCGGAAAATTACTGTACGGTAGTCGTTTTCATGTAATCCGCCAATCGCGCGGCCAGCAGGGAATCGGCATCACCGGAGTGGTGATGTATGGTCAATTAACGACCGGAAAACCGAGCCGGATAATCTCTAAAATCGCCACTGAGGAGACCGCTGTACAGGTGAACATCGGCATTGATACCCAGAAGAACAAGGCGCTGAAGACAAAGCAGGAGCGCATTACCTGGACCGATGAGGATGGTGAATTGATAGAACAGGGGGTGCGGATAAGCACCAAAATGAAAGCCAAGTACCAACGCGGCCGTCAATCTGTATACCAGTACCTGCGGATGACTTCAATCGTCAATCCTCACGCCGAGATATTCTTCACCGACCCGGATGGTGAAACCACCCATTTCCCCCGGGTGACGGAAAAATTGCCACGCATCGTCGATGCCATCAAGCCGCATCCCAGTGGGTTACACCTCGGTCAATTACAGCGGATGCTGAAATCTAGTGATGAGAGAAAACTAACCTCATTCCTGCGCCATAATTTCAGTGGGGTCAGCAAACGCGCCGCCAAGGAATTGGTTGCCGCGGCCGAATTGGAAGAGTTCAATAAACCGAAATTAATCAAGCCAGATGATGCACAAGCACTGTTGGAGGCGATGAATGGGAAGCGCAACGGCAGCAAGGGTAAACCGGTCAAACTCCTGCCTCCGCCGACCAATTGCCTGTCGCCTATCGAAGAGATGCTGATTAAAAAGGGTCTATCAAAAACCATTGATTCACGCTTCATCGCCACCTTGACCCGCCCCCCGGTCGTCAGCCAGGGAAATCCTTACCAAGTTGAGGTCGGACTGATTTTCGGTGGTGGGATGCCCGCCGACAAACCGGTAGAGATTCTCCGTTTCGCCAACCGCGTTCCGCTGATGTACCAACAGGGTGGTTGTCTGCTGACCAAGGCGATTGAGAGTGTTGATTGGCGTCAATATGGCCTTGAGCAGGCTGGCGGCAAAGGCGTTCCAAAAGGCCCGGCGGCCATTCTGATCCATCTCGCCAGTACCTATGTTCAATTCACCAGCGAGGCCAAGGAAGCGCTCGCCGACAATGAAGAGGTCTTCGGCGAAGTCCGCAGGGCGGCCCTGGAGATGGGGAGGGGTTTGCGCCGTCATCTGGAGAAGCGCAGGAAGATGGCGAAAACCAAGGAGAAATTCGAACTGATAAACGATATTCTGCCGGCGATAGCCGAGAAATCAGCTGCTCTACTCAATAAGCCAGTCCCAGCCCTAAGTGGAGCTATTACCAGAATCATGAATGCCGTGATATGTCAGGAAACCACCGAATGGAATAAGGCGACCAAGCAGACCGACATATCGATAATACTGTACAATTACACCGCGCGACCACGCTCGTACACCATTCTGGTGAGTTGGCCCGAGAGGTTGGCGGAAATGGTTGCCAATGAGCGGGGTGGGCGCAAAGAGGCATTGGGTTTGTGGGCATGGAAATTAGAGACCATAGAGCCCGGAATGCGGGCTGAAGTCACCTATTCACTTACCGGTCTGGATAAGGGGGATTGGAATGAGACCGAGGTCTTCTATCGCGGCGCCGGAGATGTCATCGGCGCCAGTGTATTGGACGAGAAGATTCTCGCGGAGATTCGTAAACAAGAGAGGGGAGGTCTTGATATCACCCCTACCGAGGATCAAGATGTTCCAATTGAATTAAATGAAAATCCAATTGGGAATGGTTCATCCACATCCGCTCCCTTGGAAGTGGATGCAGAGAATATTTCAGAATCCGATAATGTACCGCCGGAGCCGATAGATTCCGATCTGGAAGCCGATGTGCTGGCGGAGTCGAGCCCTCCCGGGGACGCCAGCACCAACGCCAGCCCCAGCCTAAGCGCCCCTGCCGTCACCGGGGCTGATGATCTCGGCCAAGCGGTGATGAACAAGACCACCGACCTGTTCAAGCAACAGAAACTATTCGATGGAGGGGATGCTCAATGACGAGGACACATACCCCTGAGGAAACCAAAGCGGCGATGCACGAAGTCGTCCTCGAGATGTATGATCGGATGATGAAGGGCGAGGCGCCGACGATGACCCTACCGGTGCGAACCAAGAAGAATATCGGTTTTGATAGCAAACTCGGAGTATACAAATACGGTAAGAAACGTTCGATTCGGGATGCTAAGAGCCTAGGGAGTGCCAAACAATTGCTACGAGCTCTGCACGTCATCGAGTTCATCGAAGAGATGATTGATGCCGGTAAATCGAGCACCTTGCGTGAAATGTACTACATCTCCGAAGGTTGGGGGCATGGACATTTCAGTTCACAGAACGAAAGCAATAATCTCGCAGAGGATCTGGAGATCGTCACCAAATGCCTGCGTGAAGACTTCAAGTTACGGCCCGAGGAAGATGGCGCTCGGATGATCGGTGATATCACCCTCAATGAAAGAAACCGCCGCGGGGAGTGGATGCGCATCAATGCCCGTGACGATGTCGGTGATTCGGGTTATGGTGTCCCTTACAATGTCGAAGCCGAAAAAATCCAGCTGCTCGAACACGATGTCGACTTCATCATGGCCATCGAGACCGGTGGGATGTTTGACCGGCTGGTCGAGAATGGTTTCGATGAGGAGCATCGCTGCGCCCTACTACACCTCAAGGGTCAGCCAGCACGCTCGACCCGGAGAATCCTCAAGCGGATGAATGAGGAGTGGAATCTTCCTGTCGTGGTTTTCCTCGACGGTGACCCGTGGTCGTTTCGAATCTACGCTTCCATCGCATACGGGGCGATAAAAACCGCCCACATATCAGAATATCTAGCGACCCCCAGTGCCTCATATCTCGGCATCACCGCCGATGATATCGTCGCTTATGACCTGCCCAGCGATGACTTATCGAGAAAAGATGTCGAGGCTCTCAAAGCCGAGTTGACCGACCCCCGGTTCGCCGATAGTTGGTGGCAGGAACAAATCAATATGATGCTCGACCTCGGGAAGAAGGCCGAACAGCAATCACTGGCGAAGTATGGACTTGATTTCGTCACCGATACCTACCTTCCGGAGAAACTGGCTGAGATGGGTCATTAGCGCCGGATTGAAGGACAAGAACAGTTTGGCAGTTACCGTGCAGCCCAGCGATGAGTATCAAAAGCAGTCCTCTTGGGGTCGCCGTCTGCTCATCGCCGGGGTGGTCTGTTTTCTACTGGGGGGGATTTTCTTAATCTCACAATATCCTGACTTCATAGAAATAGCCGACCCGAACAAGAATAATGTGGCAAATGTTGGAATTGGCGAACAGGAAAGCGTTGATCTCACCAAATCGTGCTATGTTGCATGGTCCGAAAATATGAGTGACGATATAGAATTCATTGTCTATGATTCCCACGGTGAGGTGGTGAATCAGAGCGGATGTGGATATGAGCTTGAGGCGATGGATGAAAAAGGAACCGAATTCAATCGAATAGGTTCGTGGAGACTGGCTGAAGGAACCTACGATATTCATGCCATCTGTGACTCTGAGATTGATGGCTCATGCAGTGAAGGAGAAGTGATGTTGCTAGACTATGATGATGCATTGGGTGAAATCTTCAATGATTATGAATTCTGGTTGTCCTGTCTAGTTTGTATGATGGGTATCGTGCTTCTACCTGTGGGAGGGATTCTTCATAAAATGGCTAGTCGGGGTCAACTGAAAAACCGCCGAACCATGATGGTCATCAACCAACAAACCGGGAAATTACAACCCTATATCGTCGATGGTGAAGGTCGGTCAACACGGCCACAAACCCCCACAGGCAATTACCCCGACTCAACCACCGGGGAGGCGGCGGATGGGATTTCGGACGGAGTGGCTGAAGGAACGAAAAAAATTCCCGGTGGAGGGTTGGATGGGGGGATGGCTGGCGAGCCGGTCGACACAGAGGGATTGATGACCACCGACCAGATCTATTTGCTGATGCACGGAAGTGAGCAGGATAAGGTGAAGGTGGTGGAAAGTTCCTTCCAACAACATACCGAAACACTGCAGGTCGATTCGGGTGTACCAGACCCCTTTGTCGATTCCCAATACCGCGGTACCGGCTTCACCTCCTCGCCATTCACCATCCCTTCGGCCAAGTCCTCGGCTCCAGGTAAAGCCGCAACTGGGGTGATTGAGGGTGAGAGTGGGGCTGCGACTGTCTCGACCTCGGGTGGAGATGAGGGGAATGACCCGTTGGGCCGAAATGTTTCGTGGAAAGACTGGGATGAGGGTTGAAATTCATAACCGTGCATTTTTAGGACACTCCTTACTAGGTAACCTCGGGTTGACCAGTCATGGCAGATGCCGACCAAGCGTTGATGTTGCTTGAAAACAAGGTTCGGCGCGACATCCTACAACATCTGGTAAGAGAGCCGCATTACCCTTTACAACTAGCCGAATTGATCGGTGTGAGTCAACAAGCGGTGATGAAGCACCTCAAAGTGCTGGAAAAATCCGGCTTCGTCGATAGTGAGATGGTACCCTCTGAAAAGGGTGGGCCACCGAAGCGAATATATCTGGTGCTGCAATCGTTTTCAATGCGGATTGACCTTGGCCCCGACCTATTCAATATCGAGCAGCGTATTCTTCCCAAAGGCGGCCCGATGCGACTCGCCAGCAAATTACCACCGGGAATGGGAGATATCGCTGAACAGGTTTCGGGAAGGAAGAAGATTCCTTTCACAGAGGCAGTATATCTTCTCGGGGAATTGGATGATGCACTCGAGGTTTTGGACTGCCAGCGTGATGCGCTGATATCACTGCACCAACACATCAAACACCGTGCCTCGAAGGTTGTCGATGTCGACTTTGAGACCTATGAGGAGAGGCATCTCGTCCATCGCATGCTCGAAAATCCTCGCAGAGAGATAGACCTCACCGCAATAATCCGCAAGATGGCCTCCGATGAGACACACTATGAAGCGCTATTATCCAGTTTCCAGAAGCGTATGATGCGGGTTCTATCCCATTCCTCAGGGCATATCATATCAGCCCCTAGCGGTACCAAGTTACCTTGGTGGGCAATCCTGCCAAAAGAGCAGAAATAACCGATGTGAACTTTCATCACCAAAGGTGTCCTCGCACTCGCGAAGCCGATGTCCGATGATGAAGAGAAAACCGAAATCACCGTCAATGTCGAAGTCAATAATGATTCGACCAAGACCATGCTGGTCGCCGCGGTGGTGATAGTGGTCGGAGTCGGAATTGCGCTATCCCTGTTCGGTGGCGGTGATGGGGGATTGTTCGGCGATGATGGCGCAGGGGGAATCGGGGGGAATTGTGGTGATGGCGAGGATAATGATGGAGGCGGCAAAGCTGACCGAGATGACCCCGATTGTTACCACGAGCCCGAGGTGTGGAAGGGATATGATGCTGACCGCAGTGAGACGAACGGTTCAAACGACCCCCCACAGGGACGACCTTAGGTGATGTATTCATCCATCCCGCCTGATAGCCTTGAACACCGCCGCCAAACCGCCAGCAATTGCCTATACTCTGTGGATTCCCCTGCTAGGGCCGTGTCGGGTCAGTCTTCAGGGTCAAACGACACGGAGAGACCGCCAGAGCCGAAGAGGTGGTGGCGCGTACCTACCCTGATTCAGAGTTCGTCTTCATTCTTCATGACGTTGATGAGACTGCTCTGCTCGGCTACTCTCTGCGCCGCTTCCTGGGTTCGGCCTCGGCCGACCATGTAGACGACGCTGAGCAGGGATAGCGTCAGGAGTAGCACCCCAGTCGGCAGCGCCCACTTGCCGACGACCTGTCCGGCGATATCGAGCAGGGGATTACTACTGCTGAGTTCGTTGCTGACCTCAAGGGTGTTATCGGATTCTCGCTGTTCGACCACGTTATCATTCGGGTCTAGCACCACGACCACACGGTGACTTCCGGCGGTGACCGGATACAATAGGTAGGTCTCGACTTGATTGGGAATACCGGTATCATCAGGTGGTAGAAGGGCGCCGATGATCTGGCGATAGACGATATTCTCATCGTCGCAACCACGCTCGTCAATTTCCTCGACAGTCTGGTCCACACAGAGAATTATCTCGACCTTAACCGCGTGGACGTTGCCGGTGTTCTGCACCACTACACGTATCGGGATGGTCTCACCCACATCAGCGCTTGCATCGTTTTCAGAAATGCTGGCCTCAACAATTTCCAGATTCGGTGCTCGTAGCCGCAGTGTGACGATGAGCTCATTGCTATCGAGCAGATCACCAGACCACGATGGGCTGTCATCATAATCACCGTTTTCCTCCGCCATGTCACCATACATCGATGTTACTTTGAGTCCAAGTGGTCGGGTCTCCAACTTCGCATTGGCACCGATCTTGATTATCGCCCGCATGGTCAAAGTAGTGTAAGGCTCCATCTGCGGCAGAACAAACTCGCCTATATCGGCGATGTAAACACACTGACCCTCGGGTATGGTCTCTCCGGACAGGACTTCGACACACTCCTCTTCGACCTCGGTCTGGGAATTGTCGAAATTACGGACGATGGCCCAGGTCACCTGCCACTCCGAAAGGATACTCATACCTGGTATCTCAGACATTATCCAAGTATCACCATCGCGGCTTCCGGTGTGGTTGTGAAGGCTCGGGGTGTCGGCGATATTACCGTTATTGGTGATGTTCAAGGTGTAGCGAACTATCTTGCCCGGGGCGGTGGTCTTGACCTCGTTCTCAACCGTATCATCCAAGTAAATCTGCATGTCGTGGAATTCGTTGACAATCACCGTCAACTCGATGAAATCGCGGAGTTTGGTCGATGTCGGGCCAGTCTGGGGATATACTTCCTCCGATAATGCATCGATGCGGATGGTGTAGGTTCCGGCATCGACTTGATTTGGAATCTGGATATCCACTTCAATCTCTTGCCAGTCATTGCGGCCTAATTCTACCAATTCCTCGCGCGGTACGTCGACCTGCCATTGTACGGAACTACCCTCGGAATCAGAAATACTCGCCAGGCGCAGGTCGTAGCGGTCGGGGCCATTGCCGGTATTGAAGGTCTGAAGTGGTACAATCCAGCGTTCACCGGGATTGATCATGATAGTGGTGTTGACCAGCGGCACCAATTCAAGTTCGTACTTGTGGATTACGTTGGTCGAAAGAATGACCGAATCAGAGACTCGGCTGTGGCCATAGAGATTGGCTTTGACTGCTACCGCAGGGCCCAGCCCGGCGCTGGCGTTGTAAGGGGCGCAAACAATCGCGGTCACAGTATATGCAACACCGACCTCCCAGCGGCGCTTACCGTCGCCATCCGGGTCTGGTGGAGCATTGGAGAAGTCCAACTCGACGGTCCAGTGTTCCTGACGCCAATCATCGATGGTGGTATCATCAGGCATTGCCTCTGGAGCACCGGGGGTTGAGAATACCAAGAAGCCGGGAGCGAAGTTCTTCCAAACTTCGATATCGTACTCTGCACAGTCTCCCGGGAGAATGTACTCAGTGGTATCGAAGATGGTGAAGACAATGTTTCCCGTAGAGCGGATGCTGACGTTGATCCACAACTCAAGCACGTCGTAGGTCCCACGGTTGATATCGAGGAATGGCTCACCCTGCGACCAGCCCTTGAGATAAATGACAAAGGTGCCTGGGTCTTCGGACATCGGGATGGTGACCTCGAGGTTCTTGGTCACTGATTGCCCTGGGTCAAGGCTTACCTCAAGCGGGAAGCTCACCTGCCAGCCAAACGGTAGAAACCATTCGGCCTGACCTTCCAGACTGTTCGAGTCATAGAAGGAGAACGAGTCGTATACATTACCGGTATTGGTGATGGTAATTGAGAAAATAGCCACCTGACCCTGTTCGACATCGGCCATACGATGGCTCGTATCGAGGTTGATGCCGTGCACCACGTCCATGTCGGTGACGGTCGCCAGATCAGAGCGGATTGCCGGGTCCTTGTGACTGATTGCCGAGATGGTGATGGTTGCCCGCTGGTCTCCGGTGGCTTGATAGATTGACGGGGCGCGTACACGCAGGTAGAATGGTATCATCTCGCCTCCTTTGAGGAATATCGGTGTCTCGGGGAAGATCGCCGTGTCATTGCTGGTGAAATACAGGGTTGCTGACCAATTACTCGGAACCCCAGACAGGTTCATCGAGTAGGTGTCGGAAACCAATTCGGTAGGCCCGGGTGTGGTATTGTTCATAGTGAGGTTGTACATCGTCTGTTCACCAGGTTCGATGACGTGATAGTAAGTCTCGCCCTCATCGTATTCAACATCGACCTGCCCGGTCAGGACATGGGTATAACACAAGGTCCATTGGAAGTTATTTCCCTCATCACTACACTTATTGGTATCAGACCATGCCAGATGGGCACCGCTGCCCAGATCGTTGGCAAAGGCTGGTGGTGTTCCCAAGTCGGGGCGGCTGAACGAATTGGGGCCAAGTTTGTAACTCTCCCAATGGGTCACGATGACCGGCTCCCATGGGTCGAGAGCGGTTTCTCCAGGTCCGGTCAGGGTGGTCGAATTAAGGCGCACATAAACGATTTCCTCTTGCGCAGAGATATTGCCGAAATCGTGCCAGGCGATGTGGATATGGTCTTGGTCATCGGTCAGGATGACGGGATATGCACTCATTCCACTGAAGGGCAGACCTTGGGCCAGTCCACCCGGTCCTTCGACATTGGAGATTGCCGTATCATCGATCTTCTTTATCGCATAGGTCGACAGCCCACCGGAAACACCATCCCATTCTCCAGCACCCTGCATCTTCAGTTTGGTATAGTAGACTTCGTAGTTGACGTCCTTCTCAAATCCATAGTCGCGCCCATCCATCCAAACAATGTGGGTATTTCCCTCAAGGTCAATGGCAATTGAAGGATGGAAGGAATATGCATCGTCAATGGTGATACGGGTATCATTTACCACTACGAGATGGCCTTCGCTGCCCCTCCCGAGGTCTTCCGTGTATGAGTTTCCAGAGGTGATGTGGCCGGGCTCTCCACGGACGAAACCAGGGGTGTTCTCAATCTTCCCATATGGGTCGAGTATCGTGGTGTATATTTCCCGCGAGTTATTGGTCGAGATGTAGACCAGTGCCTCTACCAGTAGTTGCATCTGGGTCGTGCTCGATGATGAGGAGGGGAATTCGTATACTTGGCCACCTGCGTCGGTATTGGCGATGGTGGTGCCGGGACAACTTCGGGTATGGGTACCCTGCTGGCCATCCGTACACTGTGATAAGTCCTTGAAATGGGATTGTACCGTGGTCGCACCTCCATAACTCTGTCCGTATAGACCGAGGGGGATGATGTCGGCGCGTACGCATGAGTTGTGCGCCTCTAGGATTGCTTGGTGGTCATCGGATTGGCCGGCTGGGTCGCCGTCCTTGGGACCCTCATCGGAGATTGGAATCACAATCTTAGTGGCGTTGGGATTCCAGTGATGGTCGGAACTGGTAGGAGGATTTCCAGGGATGCTGCCTTGAGCATCGCGCCAGGACAAACAGGCCCAGTTGCTTCCAGGGCCCCAGTCCTCGCCGGAATAACCCGAGTAGGTCTGGCCGTTGTATACTGTACCAGGTAACTTACGGATTCCACCACTGTCATCACCAGGGTATAGTCCGAGCGGGGTGTTACGGGGCCCTTGGGCGTTGGCGCCATTAGGACTGACGCCGCTACAGTCGCCGCTGCTGGCGGCGCCGGGCATGTAATTACCGAGCCCGTAAAGGGTTTCATAGACAGTCATGTTAGCGTTCTTGAGCATCGGTTTGATGCCTTGGAACGAGCCACCACTGGAAAAGGTTCCACCGTAGACGACGGTGCAGACATCGGCCCACTCGGAATACATCGAACCGGAGGTGTCGATGATGAAGGTGAGTTCAACCTTGCCACCCCGGGTATCATCCCAAACCACCTGCACCTTGTCGTCAGCGTCGATGGCGATATCAGGATGGCCTTTGTGGCCGATGATTGGAGTCAGCAGGGTTGAATCAAATATCACCACGGCATGGGTGAGCTCCGGGTTAATATTCACCTGTGGCTCAAACATTGCATAGTATATCTGCGGCTGTTGGAAGAACTTGTCCAACAGGTCATAATTGTCTTCCCAGGTTATGTGTACATTGTCGCGTGAATCGATGGCGATGGCGGGCCAGTCGCGGTTGTTTGAGCGCTTCTCGACAATGGTGTCCTGAACCACGGTAATCGAGCCATCGGTGGCAGCGCTGCCATCACGGTCATCCTTGAATGGATTGATGGCGGTGTACATGATGGCGTGCTGGCCGCTCTTATCAGCCCAAGTGATGTGTACTCGGTCGAGGCTGTCGATAGCTATGTCCGGGTGCCAGGTTCGCGCCGCACCATTATCATTAAGTTGGGTCGGCGCAATCAGTGTGTTGCCGCGCGGGTCCATCATGGTGTAAAGGAGTTCTCGGTTATTCTTCGCCCAGACCAGATGGACATTGCCTTCCGAGTCCGCAACGATTGCGGACTGACGGGAATTGGCACCGTCATCGACCACTTGGACCGCTTCGGTGATTACTACTTGGGTGGCACCGGCCAGTGGCACCGCCACCATTCCTGCTCCAGCCGAGATTATCATTATCATTGTTAAAAAGATGGATTTCATTCTGTTATTCATTTCAGCACCTCAAGGTCGCCATACTAAGTGATTTGGGGGTTCCTTTCAACCTACTTAACCGCGCCCCTCTGGGGTCATGATTCTTCTTTGTTGTCGATGAAAAGTCATCACCCGTCCCGGCCGCGGTTTTCCTCTGCTCTAGATCCATTCCGAGGGATCGAAACCAGAGCCGAAAGTGCCGCTGTCATCGGTCTCCACCTGTTTTGGTTCGTCACTTCCGGAAGGTGGCCTGGGGCCTTTTTTATCTTTGAAATCATCGACTGGGCCCGGCTTACCACTACCTTGTCCGTAGTAATGTTTTATCTCATGAATAATTCCTAGTTTTGCCAACCACAGTTTGCGCAAGCCTTGCATCAGTGCATTCTTACTCAGACCATCAAGCCAAATCGGCTCGCTGACATTGAAGGCTTGTAAGGGCCCGTTACCCAATACCTTGTCACCACCGACGTGAAGACCCCAATCCACCCCGGTCATGATGAGCGAAGTACGTATTGTGTGCATCCAATCTTGCCAACCCTCCAAATCTGCATCGGCGTGAGATTGCATCTCTTCCTGTTGACCTGCATCGACTCTGGTCAAACTGGAGATGGCGACAAGGTCGCGTCCTTTGGGGTGGATGATATTGAATGCGTGCCCATTCTTTCCAGCAGGATATCTGACCATATAATGGAATTCGGCCCGGCTATCGAGCTGTTGGCGCGGGGCCAGACCCTCGTCTTTGAGCCAGGAGTTGACTTCGCCCTGCAGGTCATCTCCCATGGGGTGGCGAGTGAATGACCCTTCATCAATCCGTTGGATTAGCAGGTTTCACTCTTTGGGGAATTGGAAAGAAGTTCTTGGCATAGTTTCTGTAATTCTGCTCCGGTGCGGCTGCACCGCAGGGTCGAGCGTCGCCTGGCACGCTTGATGTCTTCGACACTATCCCACGCATTGACCGTGGCCATGGCTGAGAGGAAGAACAGAATCACCAGGGTCGGCGTCATCAACAACACCGTAATCCATTCGTTTCCAAACACCCCCACCGCAGTGCTCATCGGCGCGGTTGAACCGGCAACAAAAACCGATAGCAATGAGATTATCAATGCAATCGGTGGCCACAAAAAGAATGAGCCGAACATCGACACGAGCAAGTGGTACGAGGTGCGGGCATCCAATCCCTCGTTTTCGATGTTCTTATCACCGAGGTATTTTCCCGATATCACGAGAATCCCGGATGAGGGGAGGAAAAAAGGTAACATCAGTAACCCGATAAGGAGTTTGAGCGTATTTATCGGTGCCCTGATAATGCTCGCCCTTCTCACCGCGCCGGTAGCGGTTATGTCCCGGGCGTCCAACCGGTTGTCCTCCAGGGTTTCGGCCACTTCTCTGGCCTTTGCAAGCCGCGCTTGGTCCGGGGTGGTGGACAATCTATCTCTAACCGCGCGAGCCGCGGATACCTCGTCACGCCAAGTCTTCGGCCGTCGCCCTATCGCCCCACCTTCCAGATGACCGAGTAAATGCCAAGCTCGGTGGGTCGGCCAGTCAGGGGCATCTGGGGTCATCGGCTGGAGCCGTAGGCGTAATTCATCGCGTAGGGAATTGACGGTTTCAGCGGGTGGCTCAACCCATTCCCCACGCAACAACTTTTCGGCAACCTCCGCTCCGATAGATTCGGCATCGATCTTTATGGGTTTACCATATTCAATCCAAGCATCGGTACGCCAATGATGACGTACCCGCCAATGTAAGCCGATGGGAATGATGGATGGAGCAGGTTTTCCACTACCTTTCGCCATCGCCGCGGCTGAAAGCGCAGTTCGCATCGGCCCGGTCTTGAAGCGGAGCATGTGTGATTCATCATGGCTGGTCCCCTCGGGGAAGAGAAAACATCCGAATCCATATGATATTCCAGTTGATAGGTTGAGAAGACTACGTCCATTCAGGGTTGCAGCCACCTCTTTCGAGCAACCACCTCGGATCAGTTCTGCTTGTCTGACAACCGGTTGTACCGCCATCTTACGTGCCCAGAATCCGATGAGGGGGCGGGTCACCAGGTCGTGCCTACCACCGATGACGAAATTCTTGGGGTGTGTAGTCATTATCGTCGCCGGGTCGATCAAGCCGTTGGTATGCCAACCACAACATAGGGTTCCCCCTTCTTGTGGAATGTTTTCGCGACCGCTGACCTGATATCTGCGAAACTGGAAAAATAATGTTACTCTGAGCATATTAGTCGCAATCCAGGTCCATAATCGTGAACCTGGGGTTGACCCGTGAAAGGTCGGGAGAGGAGTATTCATCAACCGGTCGATTTTCATCTTCGATGCTGATTTGGATAATACCGGTAATGGGTTTCCATGGGCATCTAGGGCGCCATCTTCACCGAACACCATCTGCTTGCCATCATCCACCATGGCCTTCACCTATATCTCGTAGGGCTTCAGCCAATTCATTCAGTGCGGTAAAGTCCGGTTCCACAGACCCGGGGGGCAGAGCCTCGGGCCAACAGGCGAGCATAGAGAGCCCACCATCACCTTCAGTCCGGGGGAGGAGGTGGATATGGACATGTGGCACCTCCTGTCCAGCAATTGGGCCATCATGAATGCCAATTGAGAAATCATCGGTTTGAAAGTGCGCTTTGAGCCGGCGTTGAGCCTCCATCACACCTAGCCATAATGCGGACAATTGAGGCAGGGATAATTCTGCCAGATGCTTCTTGGCTTCGTGCGGGACAACCAGGGTATGTCCCGGCCGGCGTGGGTTGATATCGAGGAAGGCGAGCCACGATTCGCCCTTGGCAACTTCACAACAGGGAATGTCTCCGGAGATTATCTTTGTGAAGAGGGTCACCTCACCTGCCATGCTGAGGGCTGCTGGCAAATTGAAATGAAGGTTCGGGCTTAAGCATCCGGTGCCAAGAGCCATGAGCCACGGGTGCTTTTGCGTAGCGGCAGCCATTCTCCGGCGCCATCGGCGCCGACCAGACTGTGTTTCAGGAAGTTCTCATCATCACGATCAGTAAAATCTTCTCGGCAATGGGTACCGCGGCTCTCTTGCCGCAGTAAGGCCGCGGTCACCGCGGCCTGAGCAATGTTAATAATCGAACGGAGGTGAATATTTTTAACCAGGTTTTGATTCATCAGCAAACTGTTGCAATAATCCAATCTCAACCCTGCGGCCCTACCGGCTAGATCAGATAACTGCTCAGCCGCTGTCTTCAGGCCAGCCTCACTGCGTTTGAGGCCCATGTGATCTGTCATGATGTTGCTGAGGGTGGAGCGGATTTCCCCGACGCGGGGTGCATCAACGCCGGCTACTACCGATAAGATGGTGTCGAGGGTTGATTCGTCTTCGCTGAGTTGGTGAAGGAGTTTGTCACTACCGCTGTATTTGCTCACACCAGCATATGAGCCGGCATGGGTGCCGGCCGCGGTACCGCCGGAGAGCGCATCCAGCATCCGGTTTCCAGCCGCCACCCCAGCACCGTGCAAACCTGAACATGCCGCCTCCCCGGCCGCATATAGACCGGTGAATACCAGTTGCCAATTCCCGACCATGACGCGGCCATCGATATCGACGGGTATCCCTCCAAGGGTGCCGACGACTCGGGGCTCTACCGGAAGTGGTTCTGATGAAGAATCAAGGCCGAGACGGAGATTGGTGTGGTTGAAGGTGGCGGAATACCATGCGGCCGCTGATGAATCAATATTGCGCAGATCCAGAGACCAGCCCTCACCGCCTGCAGCCATCTCTGCCGCCATCGCCGAGGGTGAGGCTGATTCGGCGTCCATCTCTCCTCCAGGGCCGGCGAGAACAGCACCCTCGCTGAGCAGACCAAGTGGTAGGATGACCTCTGAGTCGGGAATACCAAACGGGGTCCACGATTGGAATTCAAGGTCGCGCAGAGAGACCCCCGATTGCATCGCCAAGTGCATTCCTCGGCCGCCGATAGAGGATGAGGTCCAGGCCCCCTCAAAGCCATCGTCGGCGATAATCAGTGCCTTGCACTGCATAGCGGTGACTTTGCCGCTGGTCAGATCTAATGTTGTGATTCCATGAACCTTGTTTGCGGTGCTTATGATTCTCAATACCAAGGTGTCTCCTCGTCGAGAGATGCCGCTTTTCATGCACTGCTCAGCCAAAACCTGCTGCACCTCAACGTCGGTGGTATCGCCGCACCCCGACACCCTGGGCATATGGTGTCCGGGGAGGATGTCGGTCCGGGGTATCCCCTCTGAGTTACGCCTGAAGTTAACCCCCCATCGCTCTAAATCAGCCAAGTGATTACTAGCTGTGCCGGTACGGGAGGAGACGATGTCCTGGTCGCAAAGGAAATCACCACAACGAATCGTATCATTGCGGTGGCCCCGGGAAGATGTTTCGGAAATCGAAGAAGAGATGCCGGTGGAGTCGCCGTCGCCACTATTCCCGGTGCCATCTGCTGAAACCACGATGACCGATGCATTATCCTCTTTTGCGGCGATGGCTGAACGGAGTGCAGCATGCCCACCGCCGATGATGATGACCTCCCATGCCTCCATTTGCAACCCTCGTGTAAATCGCCGATGATTATTATGACGATAAACACGCCGACGTCAGAGCATGGTTTCACAGGTCAACCATTGCTGCCATCGGCGAGGCCCAATTTACGCGCCCGACGCAGTCTTCGCCGCCTTCTCCGGTCACCAGATCCAAGGCGGCGATGGACCTTTGAATGGATTATCCGTGAGGTAATCAAATCGCCGTCTTCAGAGCGCAGTGTCACCTGTACCGTTCTCAATCCGGATTCATTCGGCTCCCACGCCACCCCGAGCCACAGGTAGACCCCGAGACAGAGGTAACGAGGGAGCCAGGTTACCACGTCATCCCCACTCGAGGAAAACAACGCCAAGGTGCTGGATGGTGCGGCGCAGGGTGGCGCCTCCAGACGGAAGGTCTGGGTCTCCGGCTGGCCGCCGGGAACATGTACTTCGATGCTGACTCGTTGTGGCTGTTGGCGTTGATTATTCAAGGCGATGAATAGATGTCCTTGGCCATCGAAGCACACGTTTTCAAACTCGACATCGAGTCTCCAACCCTCATCGGCTATGACTTGAGCGTGGTCGAGTAAATCACCCTGAAGGCGTGCCAATACCCGAAACAGCCCGGGTTGCCAAGCCTTGGCGTGGGCTATCATTCGCAACAAAGTACCTCGGTTGAATAAGTGATGCTCTCGCAGGTCATTCAAGCAGGTCTGGTCGAGGAATTCTCCGAGTTCACTCTGCATTTTTCCTTCGGGTAAGGCGCCGGATTCCTGCAGATAAAGCAGGAGTATCAGTCGCTCCAAAACCTCATCCTTGCTCATTTCTGGGTTTGCTGCCTCACATACCCGCCTCGACCATATGTCCCACTCGCCGGCGAGCACCGGGTCGAGGTGAGCGCGAATCAGCGAACTCATGGCCGGGGTGATGCCGGTCGGATGGTGGGTAGGCGCATAGAGTGCGAGGAAGGGCAATGCGTCGGCGTGATTCAGTACATCATCCATCGTCATTCGCGTATGAATCGACATTCCCAGGCCGCTCACCATCGCTATCAATAATGCCATGTTCCATGAAATCGAGCCTTTTTCATTGAAAATACTGAATGTCATCATACCTATTGCAAATAACCCGAGGACTATTTGCAACCAGCCATTTCTCCTGCTGTCGCGCAATGATTCCATTATCCGGTCCGAACCGGGGGTTGCTCGATGGTCATTGCCTTGGCGGGCACTCAGTTTAAATCTGGCTTCGGCTGAAAACATGGCTGCCTCGGCACCTATCAGGCTGGGGCCAAGCGCGAGAAAGAGGAGTGGGAACCATACCACCAGTACTTGCCATGGGGAATCCGGAGCTAGAACCGGGGCGATTATACCAGCGAACGATGCTAAGAATATCAACAGACCGAAACTCTGCCTGAGAATTCGCATCGGCCCCCACCACGACAGCCGACCCCAGTAAATGCGGGTTGATTCGCGGGTCGCCAAGATCTCGACCAATTTCTCAATCGCCCCCAAATTTTCCTCAAACCCGACGCCATACGGACGCGGCAGGGGTTGTGCGGTATCATCTACGTCAGTAGGCATATTCACCTTGGCGAAGAGGCGTGACGATATGGTGTTGGCGGGCGCGGCAGGATTTGAACCCGCGATCCCCGGCTTAGGAGGCCGGTGCATTATCCACGCTCTGCTACACGCCCTAGACTCGGGCGGTGCTTACCTGCCTTGAGGCTTCGCACCTATACTGCCAAGCCGAATCTGCGCCCTATTTCTGCAACTTCATGGAATAGTTGTTCGAACTGGATACGCGGATGCATACTCCGCTGCAGGCGGATGTCGCATGCCGATAACGCTTCCAACAATCCGATGATGGCTCCCGCCGACAACAGTAATCTACCGCTCACCAGTAAGGAATGCAATTGCTCGATGACGTCTTCCGGTTGTAAGGAGTGGTCGCTGAGAAGACGGTCGAATTGCCCCATCGCACCGTGCAGAACGCGACGGTTGCGCCCCTCGACCTGTTGCCATTTCCACTGGTGGATTCGTCCCCGCAATGCCGCCTCGAATACTCGTTGGGTGGTACTGAAAGTTGTTGCCGCCACCAATTCCTGTAGCTGGGAGCGGTCGTCGAGGCGATTTTTGAGGGTGAGAATTTCGAGCAGGAATATCGCCCGACGGAGATTTCCTGCGGCGATATGGGTAAGGTCTCCGAGCAAGCCTGGCGCCGGTTGCAATGCTTCCGCATCTGCTATCTGTTCCAACCTGGCTGAAATCATCTCAGCAGTGGTCGTCGGTAAGCGGATGAATTGGGTGCGTGAACGCAGGGCATCGATCAAGCGACTCGGCGCTCGGGCGGTGAAAATGAAGCGAGAGGTGTGGGATTCTCGCTCCATCATGCGGCGAAGATATGGTTGCCGTTTAGGGCCGAGATGGTCTGCATCTTCGATGATTATCAAACGACTGACCGGCGCCATCTTCCGGCCCGCCAATATCTCTTCGGTCTCGGCTCCGGCCGGAGCCTCGTCACCTCCGGTGCCGAGAAACATACCCCGGTCGAAGGCCTCCAAACTGGTCCGGCTCGCCAAGGTATCTCCGCTGTCGCTTCCGGCCGGGCGCAGAAAATCCTCAAACTTACCCATCGCCCCACTGGAGCGAGCCAGATCGCGCGCTTGTAGCACATGGGTGGTTGCCTGCCAACCGACACCGAGAACCTGTCTGGCAATCAACCTCCACGCCGCGGTTTTCCCGACCCCGGAGGGGCCGGCAATCAGTAGATGGGGAGGATTAGCATTGCATGCAACAGCGGTGAATTGGGCAATTATCTCCGGTGGTACCGCCAAAGCGTCAAAGCGCCGTGGCGCGTGAGTAACCAACCAACTTACCATGCTCTCCGCCGGGCTTCAGGCGTAGCGGTTCATCAAAGGTGGGGTGCTCTCAGTTAGCGTCGAGAATCTTATGACCCTTATTTCTCGGCTTTGAGAAGATGCGGCCACCACAACTACGACAAGAGAGTCCGGGACGGTCTGATGAGACGTGTTCAATCTCGCCGCAAACGATACACTTGTAGGGAATTGGTGCTCCAGTCATCTATCTCTCCAATCGCCCGCGACCCACCGCTCCTCTTTGAACCTGTTCATCATTGGAGAAATCGGTCAAGGGTCATATTCATGGGTTGTCGGCAATGGAGGAGGTTTGGGTGAGGTCTTGGTCGGTGAGAAGGTGTTGGTGATTGACGTGGTCGATAATGGTGGTCAATGGACGCACCGCGAGTGGAGAATGTTGCGCTATCTCGGAGTTGATACCCAGATTATCGACAATACCACCACGGTGGATGAGTTACGAGAGTTGGATGGGTTATTGCTCTCTGGAGGAGCTGAAAGGGTTGGCTTGACCGGTGAATTGGGTAATTGTGCGGCTTACCTCGAACTCGATCTACCGGTGCTGGGGATCTGTGCCGGGCATCAATTCATGGCCCGCCATTACGGCGGTGACTGCGCCGAGGCGCCGACCCCGGAATTCGGGGCGATGGAAATCTCGGTGATCGAAGGTGGTGGGGTTATTTTTTCCGGAACCCCGGAAAAGCAAACCGTGTGGGAATCCCACAACGACGAAATAGTTGAGGTGCCGGTTGGGTTCAGCATCACCGCAAGTTCCGATTCTTGCCGGGTCCAAGGCATGGAGGATGTCGGACGCCGCCGTTTCGGCCTGCAATTCCACCCCGAGGTCAACGACTCGGAATTCGGTGCAGAAATGATGAGTAACTTCGTCACTTTCTGCAGTGAGCAGTGAGCAGTGATTTATTGGAGTTTATCAAGTCTTCATTCCTGCCTGACGCGCCAATAACAGCACCTGCATACTATGTTCCAGTGTAGCCGCCCAGTGCCAGGCTTCGTTGAAATTTCTTCCGACCGAGAAGATACCCAGACCACGAATCACGACACACTTCATATTGCCTTGTTGCAGGGCTTCGGCAACTTGACGTAGATATTCATCCATATCCTCAAGGTCAGGGTCAACGATTACCGCCTTACCGAGATTCTCCTTGCCGTAGTGGTCGATGGGCTGTAACACAATTCGGTCTTTTTCCATCGCCACAGTAGTGGCATATGGTGGCTGGACATGGATACACGCCGCCGGCCCACCGTTGTGTAGAGAAGTTGCGGCGATGAGAATCTCAATCACTCGCCATTCATCCGGGGCACCGGGGGGTGCGGCTTGACCGAGCCGACCCGAGACAATATCCAATTCCGTGGCTTGGGAGAGGGCGCAGGATTTGCTGGTCGAATGTACCAAACCCGGCTGGTCGGGGTCGAGAATCGCGATTGCCCCTTGGGTTGCCTTCACCATCCCCTCACGATGTAATTGGCGACCAAGACGAACGAAATCACTGACTAGGTGGTCGGGGATTACGAAGTCTTCCCCGACGATGGGGGGCATCGGAGGATTTTCAATTTCTTGTATCACCTCCGCCGCCCCGGCTAATCCATCGCGCAGGCGGGCCACCTCTGATTCCAATTGTTTGACTCGTTCCGAGTCGGAGATTTTCATCTCCACCTCGGGTTCATCCGAGGTGGATTCTTCCGTATCAGTGCCCGCATCATATTCTCCGTCCCCTGCCGAATCACCGGTGTATTCGATCGCTTCATCATAATCAGGTACTCCGATTTTCCCTTTATCGTTTCCCATCGAATGGGTGAGACTGGCGATGAGTTCCTCGTCGAATTCGTCATCATCGTCGGACTCTTGGCCGGTTTCAGATTCGTCACCAGACTCTTCCTTGGCCTTGGCCTCAGCCGCAGCACCGTCCTCGCCGCCATCCCCGGCACCAGCCTCAGACTCTTCATCACTGTCACCTTCGGCTTCGCTATCTTCGTCAGCAGAGGAGGGTGGGCCGCTGGGTGGTGGGCCGCTGGGTGGTGGGCCGCTGGGTGGGCCGCTGGGTGGGCCGCTGGGCGGTGGGCCGC
>JAPOGE010000039.1 GCA_028283345.1 Candidatus Poseidoniales archaeon | reverse complement strand
TGATGACTGGGATGATGATGACGATGATGATGACTGGGATGATGATGAAGATGATGATGATGATGACGACTTCTTCTCCAGTTTCGGGGCAAAACCAAAGTCAAAGCCCGAAGCAAGGAAATCATCTCCGGCGCGACGAAGAGGTGGACCGAGTGGTGGCCCCCCAAGTGGAGGCGCAGGTGGGCCGAGTGGTGGCCCCCCCGGTGGCCCCCCCGGTGGACCCGTTGGTGGCCCAAGCGGTGGTCCTCCCCGTGGAGGTGGCGGTGGTCCGAGTAGCGGTCCTCCCATCGGTGGTGCTTTGACGACGCGAAGAACATCAGCACGAGGGCGGATGCCGGTAAAGGCTGCGCGCAAGAAAGTCACCAGAGCAGATGCTATTGAAGGGACCCAGGCCAAAAGCAACAAAGTAAGGCGAGCCAGAGTGGTGCAGGTCGAAGAATCCACCGATGAACGCCCTCCATGGATGGAAGAGGAAATACAGTTATTTGCACCCTCTGATGGGGATAATAAGGCTTCCAGCATCGGCTGGGCATGGGATGAGATGGAAGCCTCGACCTCGGAGCGGAACATATTGATGCAACTTCAGGAAACCGGTTGGTCGGTAGAACAGTCTCGGGCGATTATCGATGAGGCGAAAAAATACTGAAAAATCCCCCCTCCCCCATAGACCTTAATCAAAGATTGAATATAGTTGCGCGAAGTGATAAAGAATGACTGAAACCGAATTGGCCGGAGCCGCCCTGCCCGAGGGCATCGAGGTCGATGATACCGCGGCATATTTCGGCGTCATCCAGAGTAGTGACATTCTCACTGAATTACAACAGATCGACCGGCACGTCGCATTGGCCAGATTCATCGAACTCACCGCCGACCTCCACCTCAGTGGTGAAGAGTTTGATTTTGTCGCCGCCAGCGAGAGGATGAATTGTGAGGGCGGCGAAATCTACTATCTCGTAGTCAGTCATTTCGGCTTCAGTGCGATGTGTGACCCGCTGAGATTGTTCATTGGGATGGAGGATAGTGAAGGGAATTCGGGTCTCCCTTGCCAACTCCCGCCCGAGGAAATCGAATTGTTGACCAATTTGACCAACGCCATGCCTCTGCTCGGGCTGATGGCCATTGCCTTCCTCACCTCCGGTCAAGGTATGGTGGTGACCTATGCCAGGACGCTTGAAAGCCTACTCGCAGACCCGGCCGCGAATCTAGCGACTTTGCTCGAAGTTGGCCAAGGATATGTCAATGCCCTCGCCAATGCAAGTGAAGGCAATTATCCCGAACCGATAGAGGCTTTGTCAATCGGGGGTGAGGCGGAAATTTCCGGTGATGCGACATCACAGCCCAATGTTCCTTTACCCGGTGACCAGTTCAAGGCTGTAAGCCAACCATCTACCAGCCCGAGCCCGGACACGGCCGAAGTACCATTACCCGCGCTCGCTCCGTCAACTCAAGTTCAGGCTGAGGTCGATGTCCCCCTGCCTGATGCGATAACGTCAGTTCCGGACTTGACCCCGGACATCATCATTCCCCTGCCAACCGATGGTTCTGAGACCGTTTCCAAGCCTCCACAGATTGATGACGATGTACCGGTTGATGTTCTGACCCGGAGGCAGACGGAAGTCCGCGCCGATAACGTATTCGACGATGCTTTCGGCAGAGCTCTGAGTCTTGAGCAAGAACCTGCCGCGCCGGCAGAATCCGCACCCGAAACCGCGCCCTCTCCGGAATCGATTGCCACACCGGCTTCCGACCCTGTGGTAGAGTCCGAACCTGCCGTACCAGCCGAAATCGCGCCCGAAACCGCGCCCTCTTCGGAATCGGTTGCCACACCGGCTTCCGACCCTGTGGTAGAGTCCGAACCTGCCGCGCCGGCAGAATCCGCACCTCAACCGGCCACGGTTGCTGAGACCGAGTCGGCTTTACCAACCCCTGCGGCAGCCCCGATACGAGCACCCTCTGTTGGCGGAGAACAGGAACTTGGAAGGAGTCCAACCACAGGTGAAAAAGTGCTGGATTTCCTCGCCGCCGATACCGATGGTGATGGTCATCTTTCCAAAGACGAGATCATTCAAATGGTAGGTGATGCTGAAACCGCTGACGAGTTCATCAAGGTTGCCGACACCGATGGCGATGGTGAAATATCATTGCCGGAATTCATCACGGCAACCACCGATTCATCTGTGGCAGCGGGTAAGGGAGCCGCGATGACATCTCTGCCACGCCCAGTGACGCCGCTTCGTCGCCCAGTCGTTGATGCTACGGAGACGAATGTCGGTCGGACAACGGCGCTGGCGGGGAAGCAATATGTCATCAAGAGTGGAATACACTGTGGTGGTTGCGGAATCGGAATCGACCCTCATTGGCGACACTGCGTGGTTTGCGGTGCAGGTCGATAATCACTCGTCGACGGAACTCAGTTGCAAATCATGGCCGTCAAGATTTATTTTTCTCCCCTCTACCACACCGACCAATCTGACCCCGCCCCCGGTCTGGCCACCGATGACGAAATAACAGGTGCCGAGAACTTTCTCGTCCTCGAGGATATTTCCGAGAAGCCTAGCTTTAGGATTCATCCCAAAGCCGAATTCAGTGACATCCCAAATTGATTCCCGCTCGCGCGATTTCATCTTTGCCGCAGCATCGCGAAAGGTCTGCCGAAGATGCGCCGCTTCCGGTCCTCCGGTCACATCGATTACCGAACCATTTTCGATACTCATGGAAATAGGTTCTGCCAATAGGTCGGCATCCCAAGCCCCGTCGACAATCACAATTCCTTCCATTGAACCTTCTTTTGGGGTGATGAATATCTTGCCGGCAGGTAAATTGGTCAGCATTCCCGGCCGGTTACAGATTCCGCTATCGTCCAGGTTCCAATCTCGCCAGTTCACATCAAAGGTAACGTCGGTGCCACCGGGTGAAGTGATGTGTAGGGTCTTCTTACGTCTAAGAGTGCCATAAACTTCGGCAATCTCGGACTTGATGGAAGAGAAATCAGCGGTCATCCCACCCTCGGTGAACATCTCTACATTCATTCCAGGCATCGTGCTTATTCTAGCCTTTTGTCGAGTTGCTGCCAATCGGGCTTTGGTATGGGTGAGAGAATATCTGGTCGGGGCGAGAATCACATCCTGCTGCCGCATCAAATCGGCCACCGGGCGAGGCGGTTCCTCACCGTGATGGCGACCTTTTGGCATTACCACCATCAATACCCGCTCGGAGATTTCACTTGCAGCCAGATATAGTGCCTCTCCGATGACCGAGGTACTCGGGTCGGCTACGATAAGGACATTTTCGTGGCGATATATTTCCATGCAGGTCTTGACCACCATTTCCGCACTGGCATTCAACGCCTCATCACGCTCTTTTTGTGACATGATGTCCAAGGGGTCGGGTTCATCTCCGGCCGCACCGTTTCCACCCAATCCATTCTCAGCCTCTCCTGCTGGGGTGATTTCAGCGGTATCTTCGGTCGTGACCTCATCGACCGATGCATCGATATCAGCAATTACCTCACCTGTTTTCTCCTCCTCAGGAGGTAACACTTCCTCCTTTTTATCGCGCTTGCGCCGTCGGGCCACAAACCCCCATTCTCGGTCTTGACTTCAAGGGTTTCCATTACTTGGTAGGAAAGGAGTATGCTTACACATCTCATTGAAAGAAGAGCCGAGGTTGGCAAAACCATGCGCCAAGCACTTCAGCAGGAATTCGATGACAGAATGACGAACTGGTATCGCTTGAATGGTATTCGCTCCCACCTTTCCTGGGACCAACAGACGATAATGCCCGAAAAGGCCGCCCTAGGGCGCGGCCAGACCCTATCTTGGCTTGCCGGACAAGCACATAACCACATTACCGATGACAAACTGGGTGAAGTTGTCAGCCTACTGGAAGCAGAGATCAGAGACTTGGATGATGATGACGCGTGCAACGTGCGGCGGATGCGTCGGGAGATTGACTTGGCGACAAAATTGCCGGTTGAACTGGTCGAGGAGATGGCCTCTGTGGTCAGCCAGGCACGCCAAGTCTGGCAGGATGCCCGTGCCGCCAGCGACTTTGCGATGTTTGCCCCCAGTTTACAGAAAATCATCGATTTGACCAAGGCTAAAATGCAGTATCTGGGCGGCGATTCTGCCAATTATGATGTCCTTCTAGACGAGTATGAAATCGGCATGACAATGGCTGATTACGATCCGCTGTTTGCCGGCTTGAGAGAGCGGCTCGTCCCTTTGTTGGACAAGATCATGCGGTCGCAACGGAAAAAACCTGAACTCAGCCTGCCCGAAGGGATGCAATTTGCCATCGCCGACCAAGATTCCTTCTGTCGATTCGTAAGCGCCCGGATGGGATTTGATTTTACCGCCGGCCGGCTCGACACCACCACTCATCCTTTCTGTTCTGGCCTGGCGGTAGGTGATACCAGAATCACCACAAGATATGATGAGAGTGACCCTTTCTCCTGCCTCTATGCAGTGATGCACGAGACCGGCCACGGCCTGTACGAACAGGGTTTGCCCGACCAGCATGCTCTTTGCCCGCGCGGCCAGGCGATATCCCTGGGTATCCATGAATCACAATCGCGCCTGTGGGAAAATCAAATCGGCCGCACTACTGCATTCTGGCAGGTGGTTCTAGATACATTCAAGGAGAAATTCCCCGAGTTACCACCTGATCTGGGGGCCGAAGAGATGAACCGTATCGCAAATGCGGTGAAACCTTCATTCATCCGCGTCGAGGCCGATGAAATCACCTACAATCTGCACATCATGATGCGCTACGAAATCGAGAAGAAAATATTTGAAGAGGATTTGCCGGTGGCCGAGATTCCCGAGGTTTGGAATACGATGTTCGCACAATGGTTCGGTATCGAGGTGCCCGATGATAGCCTGGGCTGTCTACAAGATGTGCACTGGTCATATGGTGCGTTTGGATACTTCCCAACCTATACCTTAGGTAATTTATATGCGGCACAGTTGAGTGCTAAAATGGTAGATGACCTCGGTGATTTGGACGAGATTATCCGTTCTGGAGATTGGTCGCCCATCCTAGCGTGGTTGCGCGAGAAGATTCATTCTCACGGGATGCTCTATGACCCGAGCGAGTTGATTGAGCGGGCGACCGGACAGCCGCCAAGTCCAGAGCCCTTTCTCGATTATGTCGAGAAAAAATATTCGCGGATTTATGGGTTATAGCCAGAATAATTGCTTCTATTCATCAGCGGAAATCTATGATTTGAACTTTCATTATCCAATCTTGAAATCAATATTTCCCCATCCGCCCTTCGGGCGAAGCCTCAAGGATGTAATCCTCATCTCGCTATCATGGCGGGCTTGGACGGTGACGTGGAAACTGACGATTCCTCACCTGAAGAGGAATCAATTCCCACTGATGAGGCTGGGGAAGAGGAGCCGGTAGTCGGTGAACCGGAGGAGAAGAGAGACCGTATCAGCAAGGAATTGGCGGCCATTCGCAAGCGCCGTTCCAGCACTGATGGGCGACGATTTCCTGCCGCCACCGAGGATTATGTATTGCTGGTGGGACTTGGATATGGTGGATTATTCCTGCTGCTTCTGCTCGGCCTTTCCTCGGGTGCGTTCGGAGAGGAGATGAGCAAATCAACCTGGTTCGATAGTTCGATGTCAGAGACCTTCTTCGACATCTCAGAGGAGGTTTGTGAAGACCGTTCCAAGACTCCATGGGTGCACGTTTACGTCGATAACAATGCCCTCACAGTCAAGATGAGAGCCTACAATCTTCCCGACGGTGTGCCGATGACAGAATGGGTTCTCAGTGATGCCGATGGTGTCGAAGTAAGCAATGGCTCGGTGTTGAAGGAATATACCTTCTTCAGTTTCGCTGCCGAGGCTGCTGGCGAATATAAGATAGATATTGACATCAGTGTTTACGACGAATCCAAGTTGGATTACAAAATTGTCTCGGTTGATAACACCACCAATCTGACTCCGGTAAAAGATCCTTTAGAACATTCACTCGACCTGACGATTGCATCGGAAGAGAATACCATGGCCTTTCTGCCATGGGTGGATGCAGAGACGAAAAAGGCAGGAGAACTGATCGATGACGGCGCACGACCCTGTTGGAATGCCGCAGACCTCGGAAACTGGGGTTGGGTGCTGATGGGTGCCGAACTTGGTGGTGGTCGTGAGACCGCAATGTTGACCGGTGGAGCGGCCGGTGTTCCGGCATGGTATATGGCCTTCGTTTCGCTTTCCCTCTCGGCAATCTCGCTATTGATTCTCTACCCCATCATGTACAAGGTCTACCATCGCGACAGCGACGATATGTTGAGCCACGAACATATCGAGAGGTTGACCCGAGATACCATTCGCACCACCGCCGAAGAACTCGAACTGATTATCGATTGGGACCTGTTCGGCTTCAAAGAGCGTGATTTATCCATCGACATCATGGTGCCGTATGAGAATACTTCTGCTACGATGCTGCCAAGCGCCGATGTGCGCGCGGAAATACTGCACAAATTGCTCAAGGAATTCACCCTTTTCAGCGTCTTCAAGCCGGTACAGATTACCGCCAGAGCGGTTGGCGCCACCGCCTCAATCGATTTCGATACTGGTATCGGAGTAGGGGTAGATGACATGGGTGAGCGAGATGTGGTCGAGAGCGGCCAAGGTGCTGGGCATGTGGTATCTGATTATTCGACATTCTTCCGTGACCTGCATATCCTCTCGCGGGTGGAAGACGAAGTGCGCGACATTCTCAATGATTTTTTCATGTTGCGCAGCGATGTGGAATTATTGATGGCTACCGTCGTCAGTGACGAGGAGAGGCTCAGCATTTCGGTCATCTACAAACCGACGATGAAGTTGGCTATCTTCAGATTCAAGACCAAAGGCGATTTGATCGAAGATAAACTCAAGGCAGAATTGAATAATAAACTGGGCGAAATTCTCGGCGAGCGCAAATTGTATATCCGCACCCGAAATAATCTGGAAAAATTCAGTAAGAAGGCTGGCGCCGGCCGGGTTGAGCGCACCAGTTCCGATCCCGACCGCATCGCTGCGGTCGCCCGCCAGGGTGGAATCGCCGGTAGAATGCTACAGACCAAATTGTTCGGTGACATCCTCTCTACGGTCGAGTATACGGCTAACGAGAAGCGAGATTTCATCAACCGCTGGGGATTCTGGGGCTTGATTGTCTTCGTATGGATTCCGTTCATGGCCAGTGGTGTTCTGGTCGGGGCGATGCTGGGGCTACTTTCGCGCATGAATTTCATGCGGGTTCTGCTCGCCTGCCTGTTCGGCGGTATGGTGGCCAGTATCACCTGGGCCTATACCGCTGAAGGAATCGTCACCATCATGCACAAGTACAAACTTGAAGTGATGATACCAATCGCCATCATCGCCTTCGTCGGCATGGCAGTCCTGCACATGCGCTCGACCAAGGCCCGCCGCCAAGCAGAGTTGTTTGAAGATGAGATGTTCAACGTCTTCCACGCGAATATCGAGGAGAAGTACGGCATTACCGACTGAGGTGGCAGGATGGGGAGGGTGGAGTCCCACGGGATAATTGCCACCGGCGGCAATCCCGATTCGATTGGCGATGCCGCCGACATCGGTATTATCACCGTCAGCGACCGCGCCAGCGCCGGTACCTACGAGGACGAGTCCGGGCCTGCCATCGTCCAATTCCTCGCCGCCGCGCTCGATTCACAGTGGACTGCACACTATCGTTGCATTCCAGATGAGCGACAGCAGATCGAATCGACCCTGAAGGAATTATGCGATGATTTCGGCTGTTCGGTGGTCATCACCACCGGCGGCACCGGCCCTGCGGCACGTGATGTGACACCCGAGGCCACAGAGGCAGTGTGTGAGCGTATGATGGATGGGTTCGGAGAGCAGATGCGGATGATTTCCCTACGGTATACACCTACCGCAATCCTTTCTCGACAAGTGGGGGGGATTCGCGGGTCATCACTAATTTTCAATCTCCCTGGACGTCCTAAGGCGATACGAGAAACCATCGATGAAATCTGGCAAGCGGTGCCATATTGCGTCGATTTACTGGGTGGGCCTTACATTGAATGCCATCCGGATGTCTGCCCGGCATTTCGCCCGAAGAATGCCCTTCGGCAGACAGGTTGAAGGCTAGGCTGTGCCGCCCCCTGAGGGGAGAGAAATGACCGGTCGTGGCTCGATACTGATTCGTGGTGCGACCATAGTCGCAGATGATGGCACCCGAGTCGGTGATTGTCGCATTGTCGATGGCATCATTGAAACGATGGTTTTTCCATCTGGCCTGGCCACGCAACCGGGTGAGAAGGTAATCGATGCCAGTGGCCTTCACCTCATCCCCGGATGCATCGACCCCCAAGTCCACTTTCGTGACCCCGGACAGCCTGAAAAAGAGGACTTGGAAAGCGGCTCATCTGCCGCCGCCAGCGGCGGAATAACCTCCTTTCTCGATATGCCAAATAACCAACCTGCGGTTATTACGATGGCGGCGATGCGAGAAAAAATGTCCACTGCGGCGGCAAAATGCATCACTAATTACGGCTTTTTCATCGGCGCTACCGACGATAATCTGGAGGAATTGCAAGCCGCAGTTGGTTGTGTAGATTCTGCGCATTCGATTCCGGGGATATGTGGCATCAAGGTCTTCATGGGCTCATCGACCGGAGACCTGCTGGTCGATTCCGAAGACGCGCTGGCAAATATCTTCGCCAATACCCCCGGCTTGATTGCGGTACACGCCGAGGATCAAGAGCGACTGAACCGGCGTTGGCCGGAGTTTGCGGAGCGTAGCGATATCGCCGCTCACGCTGAGTGGCGCGATAGCGAGACCGCACTGCTGGCCACCCAAAGGGCGACCAGGCTGGCGCAAGAGCATGGCCACCGACTGCATATCCTCCACCTTTCATCAGCCTCTGAGGCTGATTGGTTGGCCGGCAAGACCACCTTACCCTCACAATGTGACGATGGTGATACTGAAGCGATAATCACCACCGAGGTACTCCCTCAATACCTCACTTTCGATGACACCGACATCGAGAGAGAGCAGGCGAGATTACAGATGAATCCCCCGATTCGTTCCGCTGACGACCGAGAAACCCTGTGGTCGCGACTTGAGGATGGGACGATTCAGTGCTTGGCGACAGATCACGCTCCCCACACCCTTGAGAGCAAGGAACTGGGTTTTCCTCAAGCACCCTCAGGGATGCCCGGGGTGGAGACTTCTCTGGCGGTGATGCTCGACCACGTAAATGGTGGGCGATGTAGCATTGAAGATGTGGTCAGATGGATGTCGACAAATGTCGCCGATTGCTACAATATCGTTGGCAAGGGGAAATTGCTTGAGGGCTACGACGGTGATGTGGTACTCCTCGACCTGAGCCTTGAAATCGAGGTGAGCGATGAGAACACCTGGTCGAGAGTCGGTTGGAATCCGTTCAGGGGGCGAATCCTCAAGGGTTGGCCGGTGTGGACAATCGTCGCCGGAATTCCGGTTTTTCGGCGAAATGAACAGACCGGGGTGCGCGGCGAGTTGCTGGTATTGCCTGGAGAGGTCGGTGAGGCTCTGTTGATGAGTCCGTGGCTGTGACCTGAATCGGATTTCCCGAACAGAACCGCTGCTCGAGGCCGTTGCGCGACGAACTTGGTTCAAATCCTACCTCCTGCATCGCTTGGAAGCGAATAAATGGTGCAGGAGGTAGGAGACTCTTACTGGACTAGAGTTTCACTTGGTAGTAAATATTTGAAACTCTAAACTACGGCATAATCATTGCATCAAAATGCATTTAGCGATTATGCCTGGTTCAAATCCTACCTCCTGCACCGCTTGGAAGCGAATAAATGGTGCAGGAGGTAGGATTTGAACCTACGAAACAATATGTACTGGGACCTAAACCCAGCGCCTTTGACCAAGCTGGGCAACTCCTGCTCAAGGTGGGCGTCTTAATTCTCATTCATTAAGTTCGGCATTTCCGCACCACTGTTTGAACCGCGCAATCAGCCGGTGACGCAAGGCCAACACATATGACCAATCGGTGCTGGGTTTGGCTCATGGCGAGCATCGGTATACTGGGCTTGGGCAATTGGGGCACGGCTCTGGCCAAGGTCTGGCTCGCGGATGGTCATCAGGTGATTGGGTGGACGATCGAGCAAGAGGTGCACGAATCGGTTACCATGGAAATGGTCAACCAGAAGTATCTCCCCGGGGTGACTCTCGAAGGACTGACCTCGACCATGCAATTGGGCGATGTCATGGCGGAATGCGAATTGGTGGTGCTGGCATTACCATCTTCGGTCATTCTCGATGTCGTCGACGACCTGATACCTCACCTTCGCCCCTCACATGTCCTCCTTGACCTCGCCAAGGGATTGGCAGAGGGTAATCGCTCGATTTCTCAGGTCATCACCGAGAAGTTGACGGCTGCTGGAATGAGTAACGCGGTGGCGGTGATGACCGGACCAACCATCGCCCCGGAGGTCGCTCGCGGGGTACTGACAATCGCCCAGGTCGCCAGCCATGACCGCTCGGCCGCCGAGCGCCTATCCTCTATCCTGTCGACCCCGACACTGAGTCTGGTGCCGGCAACCGACCCGGTCGGGGCTGAACTATGGGGGGCGTTCAAGAATGTGGTCGCCCTTGCCTGCGGTCTGGTTGACGGCCTGAAACTTGCTGGTTCTCTCGGCGGGGACAATCTCAAGGCGGCGATTTTCGCCGCCGGTTTCCGCGAAGGTTGTCTGCTCCTGCCCGAACTTGGCGCCAAGGGCGAATCGGCTTTCGGACCAGCCGGAATGGGCGACCTCTTCGTCACCGCCACCAGTCCGCACGGACGAAATCGGCAAATGGGCGAGAAACTCGGTTCCGGACTGACTCTGCAACAGGCTCTGGATGAGATGGTGATGGTTGCTGAGGGCGTGCGGGCGACGCGAATGTTCGGCGATAGAGCTGACGAAGAAGGGCTTCCTGCACCGTTTGTGAAAGCTCTGAACACCTTGTTGGATGGCGATATCGACCCCGAGGATTGCGTTCATCGACTGGTTGAACTACGCTGAATCAGCCGCGCCGCATCTTCCGTGCCTGCATCTTATGACGCAGTTTTGCAACGATGATGTAGGCCAGGTCTCGTACCGGTAGCGGCACCAGCCAGAATATCGGGAACAGCGATGGCCAGGGTTGGCGCAGATGCCGGAGGGCGCGAATTGCCGCCGCCGAGCGAATGTATGGCTTGTCATTTCTCAGCAGTATCACGCTATCGGCCTTCTGAATCTTCTCCGGCATCGTCGCTACTTCTTCGACCCCGGTAACGCTGGCAAGGCCGACAAACCTGAGATTGCGGTTTGGATGGAGACGACGATTGAGAAATCTCACCGCACCCGAGCAGAATGCACAATTTCCATCATAATACAATACGTCGGAAGCATTTGGGTCGCCGGCGATTTCATCGCTGGTCGCGGTGGTCATTTCAGGCATTCTCTCCAACCTGATTTGTCGACCTCTCCTAGGTCATTATCCCTTTGCCGTCACTCGGCGGCGATGTGGACATTTCCATCGGAATAGAATAATTGGATTCTCTTGGGGACTTTACGCGTCAGCGCCGCTAAGGCTTCGTAAACCTCGTCCTCCTCGACTTTGAAGGCCTTGGCGGCCTTCTTGGTCGACCATGGAACCTTCTCAAAATCGGATTGGCGGATCCATTCGAACAGACGATTCTCAAACTCGGATAACTCGTCGGACATATCCCTCGCCATCCATCCCTAGCGAGTCGGGGTTGAAGAGGCCACCGCCCCTCCCGAAAACGGCGAAGATGCCTGCGCTTAGAACGAAACGAATACGAGCGCCGCCAAAAGCGGCAGGGTCGGGTGGTGCCTTCGGCGTTTTCGGGAAATCATGAATTGATTGAATTCAGCCAATCCAAGACGATATCCTCAGCCCAGACCTCACCGGAATTCACCGCTGGCCGGACCACCGTCAATGTCGTCACCACCCCACCCCAGTCGGCACGGTAGACCGTCAGTACCTCAAGCACTTCAGAACCGGGAATCAGAGCATCATAGGTCACGTGCTGCCGCACCGCCACGAGGTCGACATCGATTCCCCTCGCCGAAGAGAAGTAGCGATGATGCCCCTCGGAGGGAATCGGCACCAGGTCAAAGTCATCGGGGTTGAATATACTGCGCAGGATGGTCAGTTCACTCATCCTTTGGATGGCTTGGTGTAATCTCGCCTCATCTGCACCGAGCAATTGTACCAACTCGGCGCTGACTTGAGCAGTACCCAGTGGCGCCACCGCTCCCGGTAAGCGGGTGGTGGTCACGGTGACCACCGCCAGTTCGGGTGAACTCAAGGCCCACAGATGCTGTTCACTGCCTGGCCACAGTGGTGAATCGGGGTTTTCTGAAAACAATGGTTCGCCCCATTCCTCAGCCCCGGTCGGGGTCGGAGAGGGTAGGCCGGCGGCGAGGAGCAAAGATGCAAAAATCGTCGCGCAGACCAGTGACCTCGGCTGCCACTCACGGCGCCAATCTCGCCGCCATTCGTCGGTTGCCAGTGAGCCGAGTAAGGCCAGCGGCCCCCAGAAGAATATCCCTGCCGGCAGAATGGTCGCCCACAGGCCCGAACTGAGTGCCCCGAGGTCGAATCTGGACGGGGTGCGGGGATTTTCCCTCCTTGTCCACCAGATGATAATCGCGGTGGCACAGAATAGGGGAAGAACCAGGGTTGCGACATTGTAAATTGAAGCCACGTTACCTTCCTGAGCCACCCGCTTCTTTGCCGTGTCGGTTATTCCCGGCGCGGTAATGGTGGTTGGGGTGGGGTTTGAGAACTACCGCCCTATCTCGGCGCATGGCCGGGCGGCGCTTGGAACTGGTCGGCATCGGCTATCGTCACCGAATGCATGACCCGCGGCGCTTCAAACCGTGGAATACCCGGCCCGGTGCGGGAATTCACGACATCACCTTCTCATTGCCGAGTGGCTCTATCGTCGGTCTCATCGGTGCCAACGGTGCGGGAAAGACCACCTTGATGCGGGTCATCTGCGGTCTGTATCAGCCCGCGAGCGGCGAGGCGAGGCTCGATGATGAGGTGATTGCCGCGGCCGGCCTGAAACCGCGTGGCCATGCACAGGTGGGATTCATGCCCGAGCAGGTCTCCTGGCCCGGCCCAGGCACGCCACGTCAAGCGCTCAAATGCCTCTCAGCGATGCGCGTTGACGGTAACGGTAACGACATCGATTCCCTGTTCAAACTGGTCGGATTATCGAGCCGCAGTGATTCCCCTCTCGATTCACTTTCGCAAGGCATGAGGCAGAGACTTTCCCTGGCCGCGGCCCTGCTCGGCAATCCCGATATCCTCGTGCTCGACGAGCCGCTGAATTCCCTCGACCCGGTGGCGCAAATCGCCTTTCAGGGATTGATTCGCCAATTGGCACAGCGCGGGCATACGATTCTGGTCTCCAGCCATATGTTGGCCGAACTCGACCGTTTCGTCGACAGAATCCTAGTCTTGCATCGAGGTCAGGTCATCGGCGAAGGTGAGATGTCTGAGGTCGAGTCTGAACTCGGCTTGGTCGATTCGATGCGCTTTTGTGGACTCGGCCAGGCACCGACTGAGATTTTCACTTCGGCCGGCCTGGCCGTCGAAACAAGTCCTGACTGCATAGAAGGGCACTGGTCGCTGACCGTCGACCTGCCGAGCGGTTTTTCACAACTGCAGGTCACAGAGTTGATCTCAGCATTGGCCGAATCGGGCAACTCGCCGTACTCGGCGACAAAACTCAAGCATAATCTTGCAGATATTCTCGCCGCGGCGACCGGTTTATCCCCAGCCGAGGTGGGCTTGGAGGTCGATGAACACCTGGTTATCCCTTTGGCAAAGATCGGTGGTGAGGAGGAATGAGCCTCTCTTCTCGGCTGGCGCGGATAATTCGCCTGGTCGATCTCTACAGTGCCCAACACCTGAGGTCATCGCGCAGTCTGATGCTGTGGCCGATTCTTCTGCTCTTCATCGTCGGCGCTTGTTGGGGTCTGGCCGATCCAGATATTTCCCTGCCGGGTGAGATTCAGGCTGACACCCCCTATGAGGTATTATTCATCGCCAGTGGCTTCATCCTACTTTCAGCGACCTTGGGTGTGGTACTGATCGGTTTCGATGGAATCAGTCGTAAACGGTTGTCCGGAGTTCTCTCGGTCGAATTATCTCAGCCGATACCACGCTCTGACCTCGGCATCTCTCTGCTGTTGGGAGTCTGGGGAGCGGTATTGATTCCCACCACCTTGCTGAGTCTGCTGGGCATGGTCGCTATCCACGCGCAGATGGGAGTCTGGCCTGAGCCCGGTGATGCACTCCTCTTCCTCATCTCCACCGGCCTGCTATTGTATTGGTATGCGGCGATACAACTTCTGGCCTCGTCATGGGCGAAGGATATGGGTGGGGCAATCGCGTGGGGAATCGGAACCTGGATGATGTTCACGATGGTATGGGTACTGGTAACGGTAATGGTAGCCGGCATTCTCGGTGTCGAGGTCGGCGATACCAGTGATTCACAATACCAACAACTTTCGGTCTGGGTTGACCTCTTCAGTCCCAATGGAGTGTATCAGATGCTGCTCGAGTCAAATTTGGATGGCGGCATGGGTCGGCGAATTAATCCCCTGTTCGTTTGGCTGGCAGCTTTGCTCTGGAGCATCATCCCAACATGGCTATTCCTACACCGGTTTGAGCGAATTAAGTAACCCATCAATCTAATTCTCTTTGAGTTGTGAAGGCGAAACACCTTTTTCCTAGTTAGCACGACCGCAGGATATGGGAATGTCTTCAGAAGTGAAAAAATCCCCCCTGTGGGGGTTTCTACTGGTCGCGATAATGCTTGCCTCATCGTTTTGGTCACCCGATTTGGCCGAAGTCGGCGAGGTCGCAAACGCAGGTGCTCGCGCCGATCATAGTTTGGATGTCGATTGTTCAGACTACTCGTTTGAGGAATTATTCGTCTACGACTATGCAGCGTATAATCTAGAGTTGAATAGTGATTGGCAGAGTGGTTGGCTCACCGCTTCGGCATATGTCAATGACTCGAATTCCGCTACTGTAAGAACTGACTTGGAAGCTCTTCTTGAAGGGATTCCCGGCGGGAACAATGAGTGGCTCTCCACCGATGAGCGCGAGCTCGTGCGGCAAATCGGTCCCGATTGCATCGGCGACATGGTCACCAAACTCGGCATGCGTGAGGGAATGTCGCACCGCGGCGAAGTGGATTGGAATGACTTGGAGTGGTATGCGGATGGCATCAAATTGGATGAATACAATCTCGTTCCCGATGACCATCCTCAAGAGCGTAGCTGCCAAAGCACGTGGGCTAGTACCGATTGTAAGGAGGTTCCGGTCAATATTACCGACAACTTGGTGATTTATTTATTGGCAGATACTGATGATTCGTCGAAGAATATCGATTTGAACCAATTGCCGAACCATGGAAGTTCGAATTTCACCTTCGCCGCCAATACCACCAACATGAGCAAGGCGACAATCACCGTTACCTTCCCCCCCGTCAATGGCTTGAGAACAGTGAGCTGGGAGTTATATCGCGATGGAGTCGCACAAACCATGACCGGTGCTGAAGAGCCTAGTCAGAGCATAGGTGCCGATGGTTCACTGACCTTTTCCTTCGATACGACTTATGATTTGAATGAATGGCCGATGGTTCAGGAATTATTCATCGACTTCACCACCGATCCCCTGGATACTAATGACCCACCGGAATGGGTCGCCTCCGCCCCGGGCAATGAGACGGTAATTCCGATAGTCAATGACGGTTCTCAAGTGCTGATGCTGACCGCCGCACAAATCGATGCTTTTCTGGTCGATGAAGGCGATGTGCAGATGACCTGTACCGGGCCGAGTGGGTGGTCATTCCAGACCTCTGGAGATGGTGACCTGATGGTCACCCCGAACGGTGATAGTGGCTTGGTGACGTGCAACGGCGTCGACGAATATATGCAGGCTTCGAGCGACCGAATCTGGAACGTCGTCCAGCCCGTCGAATTGAGTGGCGGAGGTGATTACCTCACCAGCGCGCCGATCACCCTCACCCCCACCACCGCGGTCTCGTCACCCGATGTCACTTTGGCCGGTGTTCAAGGCAGTCGGACCACCGCTTCGGTCGCAACCACCGGTCTGAGTTCCGAGACGATGCTGGAATTGGATTTAGCCGGGTTGAACCCAGGGCCCTTCTCGGTGCAGGTCAGCGCCACCGCGAGTGGGATGCTCGATTGGATTGGAGTGGTCGACATCGGACTATCAAAGACCGGACAACCACCAACCATCACCGTGCAGAAGACTCTCGACGGGGAAAACGGCACCTGGGACAACAGCGGTAACTCATTTTCTCTGTCGGGGACATTTTACGAACCGGATGGTGAATCTGTGCAGTTCAGCATCGAGGTATGCGGATTCTCCACCACCAGCGTAAATCAAATGGGCACCAATTGGGAAGCGAGCGTCAGCGTTGCCGGATGCACCGAGCACGATTCATACACCATCACAATCACGGTAACCGATACGACCGGACTTCAGGCTCAGAGCATTGTCATTACCCTACCCCCCGGTGGCGATACCGGTGGCAGCAGCGGTGGTGGCGGTGGTGCACTGACCACCGATGACTCGGGTGGCCTGCCAGCACCGGGCCTGGCAATTTCTCTTATCGTAGTGGCATTTGCAGCATTTATCAGGCGCAAGGACTAGGACCATTCCAGCCGGAATCATGGCGGAAATGATGCGGCGGGTTGATAGGTAAGAGTCCGGCCGAGGGGATTGGTAGAAAGCATGTTTCACGGTACCGTCGAGAAACCCAGCCATGAAGGTGGCTTACTACTTTCCTTCAACGGGCAATCTCCATCTCTTGGGGCTCATATCATCGATGAGGATGATAATTGGGTCGGCAAGGTGGATTCGGTCATTGGTAATGTCGACAATCCCCTCGTCCATCTCCTGCCGATGGCCAAAGAGACTTCGGTCAGCAAACTAATCGGCCGTAAGGTGCGTATTCGTCCACGTCAACAAGGCCGTGGTGATGACCGTCGAGGCAGCGACCGTAGAGGCGGTGACCGAAGGGACGGCGATCGTAGAGGTGGCGACCGAGGAGGATACGACCGCCGAGGTGGCGACCGCAGAGGCTCTGGTAATGAAGAGATGAAGCCGGGGGATTGGAAATGCTCAAGGTGTAGTAACATCAATTTCGCTCGTCGCACCGAATGCAACCGTTGTTCAGACCGTAAGCCCCGAGATGGTGGCCGAGATGGTGGCCGAGATGGTGGCCGAGATGGTGGCCGTGGAGGCCATAGTGGCCGCGGCAGATTCGATGACCGTCGTGGCGGAGAACGCAGTAGTGGCTACCGTGGTGGCGGCGACCGAAGAGGTGGCGACCGAAGAGGTGGCGACCGTGGTGGCTACCGTGGGGGTGACAGCAGAGGCGGAGGAAATTTCCGCAGTGACTCGGGTGGGCAGGAAATGAAGCCCGGTGATTGGAAATGTCCGAAGTGTAACAATCTCAATTTCGCTCGACGTAATGAGTGTAACCGTTGTTCTACCAGCCGTCCTGGTGGCGCCGGTGGCGACCGCAGAGGCGGTGATCGAGGCGGATACCGTGGTGGTGACCGAAGAGGTGGCGACCGTGGTGGTGGTGACCGTGGTGGTGGTGACCGCAGAGGCGGTGATCGAGGCGGATACCGTGGTGGCGACCGAAGTGGTGGCGACCGCAGAGGCGGTGACAGAGGCGGTGATCGAGGCGGTGACAGAGGCGGATACCGTGGTGGATATCGTGGTGGCGACCGAAGTGGTGGCGACCGAAGTGGTGGCGACCGAAGTGGCGGCGACCGAAGTGGCGGCGACCGTGGTGGTGACCGTGGTGGTGACCGAAGAGGTGGCGACCGTGGTGGATATCGTGGTGG
>JAPOGE010000038.1 GCA_028283345.1 Candidatus Poseidoniales archaeon | reverse complement strand
CCGGACTTATTTTTCTCCTATGGCGGGATTTGATGCAGGAATCACGGGTCTCGGGGGGAGACCCGGTATTATTTGCCTTAACCGCTCTTTTCGTACTTTTCGCTGTGGCTGTAGTCGGTTTAGGAGTGGAAATAGGATTCTCCCGCCGGCGCGGGAAGAAGACTCAAATGATTTTTTCACAGCAGGTGGTCGAGGAAATAAATCCTCTTTCATATACCTATACCCGGCATGGCGGGAGATTGGAATTACATGTATCCTGTTCGATGGCGGAGCGGGTTGAGCGCCGCCAATCGGAGCACGAAGACAAGCCGCGCAAGCAACTTGACTTCGCCTTTGTCGACCAACTCAGAAGCAAGGCCGCTGGCGGCTCAATCATTCCACCACCAGCACCAGAAACACCGCTGGAGATTGGTACCACAGAGAATAGTACCGTGGATGATGACTCAGCGGAATGATTCACCGCAACCACATGTGCGGTCAGCATTCGGGTTATTGACCTTGAATCCGCCACCCATCAGTTTGTCTTCGTAATCAATTTCAATTCCATCGAGCATGGCACTTACAGTTTCAGGAATCATTATCGAAATCCCATCTACCTCAAGTTCTTGGCATTTTTCTTCACTGTCCTCGACCAGTTGCAGGTCATACATGAATCCGGTACAACCACCGTTGAGCACATTGACCAATAACGAGGCCTCAGAATCACCGAGAGCCTGGGTCAACATGGTATGTGCCTTCGGGGTGAGAGTCACCGTCGCGACCACCTTTTCGTCACTGGTTGATGCTATTTCGTCAATCGGTGAAGCACTAGGGCACGTGCCACAGTCAGCGTCGCTCATGATACCTCCTCGATGCCGTAGTAAAAAAACATATGCATTAAATCCCTAGGCGTAAACTCTCTTTACGAAGTTGCTTACAACGCCTGATCTGTTCCTTGGCAAGTGCACTTTCCTCGTCACTAAGACCGCGTGGAATCGCTTGGTCATAGCACTTGATCGCATCATCATAGCGTTCCATCTCAGCGTATCCAGTGCCCATGTTATAGAGTGTTCTCCCGGAGACAAGAGTGGGGTTGATCAGCATTGCTTGATGGTAATTCTCGATAGTCTTCGGATAGTCTTCAAGATAATAGAATGCATTTCCTCTCGCATTGAGAATCCGAATCACCATGTCATCATCATTCTTGAAAACCTTGAGCGCCTTATCAAGGCAGGAGAGTGACTCGCGAAATTTCTTCTCGGAAATCAGCGATAGGCCTCGATTATACCATTCGATATCGGCATTGACCGAAGCCGACCCATTTCCGTCATCACCACCAGTGGATTCCATTCTGCTGGTTACCTCGTGTGCTGCGGCTGAGAGGTCGATGTTTGGGACAATTTCAGTATCCTGTGACCTCGGTGAGGGGTATGGGGTTACCGGGGTGAGCAATAACTCTGGTACATCAGCAGTATCAACTTCCTCTTCCATCCCCTTTTGAGATGGAACTGGCGGTGTGCCCACAGATACGGCGCCAACCGGTGATTCGACCTCGGTGACGGCAACAGTTTCTGCGGGAACCACTGGTTGTGCGGTGGTTTGAGTGTCTGCGATTTCAGCACTCGGCGGTTGTTTCACCATCATCAACTCTAGTGCTGCGGCCATGAACTCCTGACGGGTGAGGTATCTGTTACCATCATCGTGTGACTTTGCGGCCTCGATCAGAGCGCTTCTGTCATCCAACCCATAACCATCCATTATCTCGGCCACTACATTGTCGGAATATCTCCACGATTTCTTTGCGTTCTTCAACTCTTCAGCCGCGGATTCCAACTCCTCCCGTTTCAGGTATCGATTACCATCATCGTGGCTTTTCGCCAACTCGATCAATTCATCGCGGTCATCGAGATGATATTCCGCAACGACCTGGTCGACGACATTTTCCGACCATCGCCATGGGACTTCTCCACCTGCCTGCACCAAGGATGAATTGGCTGAATCTATCTGTTCTTCCCCAACTCCCAACCCGCGTGCTTTTTCTCGGCATTTACTGGCGGTATCAAGGTCTCCGGCAGCCTCTAGTGCCGTAGCCAATCCGAACCAGTACCCCTGGTTCTCAGATTCTCTCTGCAACATCACTTTCCACTGCGCCACCGCGCTGACATGGTCGCCGGCCAGGCTGGTGGCAACAGCCTTGAGTTCAGCCTCGTCATCGGCATCGGTTATGAAACGCAACGCCATTGCCGCTAATTCAGGGCCCTCGGGTAGAGTCAGGGTCAAATTCTGCTCCGCCTCCAGAATGGCTGCCTCACCATTGCCAATATCCACCAGTAGCTGGGAAAATTCAGTTCTGGATGAGTGAGTTGGCTCAAGGACAAGCAACTTCTCCCACGCCACTATCGCAACATCGACCTTGCCACTCTCCAATGCCAGTTGACGAAGATTATCGGCTGCCTTGACATAGCCTTGATCTAACTTCAGAGCGGTGGAAAAGCAGGTTAGAGCATGCTCAAACCTTGTCGAGCGGCGGTGCAATACCCCGAGATTATGCCAACATTTGGCATCTGCATTATCAATCCCAAGTGCCTTGTTATAGGCATCGATGGCGCCATCAATATCACCGGATTTCCCCTTACAACCAGCGATAACCCGCCAGATGCCGGCATGGGTGGAGCCCTCGCCTTCAAGGTGGCTGGAGGCGAGTTCCATCGCCCCGGCCGAATCTCCAGAGCGTAACATGTCTGTAGCCTGCTCGGCGACCGCGTCCAACTCATCCGCGCTGACACCCAACTCGATTTTCACCTCAACCTCCTCCGTGCTCACTGGCACCGGCGAAGGGGAACCGTATCCCTCTGGCGAGACTGGATGGCCATCATCCTCAGCGGTAGGTGACTCGGCTGGTGATGTCGGAGCGATTCCGGCGCGACTGAGAACATCGAGCAACGTAGCATGGCCGGGGTATGTGTGCAGAGCGGTATCAGCCCAACCTGCGGCCTCTTCGACTTCTCCGATTCGGTCGAGCAGAATAGCTAGATTTGCCGCGGCAGGACCGTTATTACGGTTCAGGTCCAAGGTGATGGCAAATGATTGCCGAGCACCGACGGTATCGCCGTTCCCCTCCAGCAGGACACCGCGGTTGAACCAAGCCATATCACAGGTTGGGTCGAGGGCGATAGCCCGATTGAATGCGGCGAGAGCATCCTCGACCGAACCCTGTCGCGCCAGCAATTCGCCCTCGTCGAGAAGTTCGGCAGTATCATTGAATACGGCATGCCGCGGGGGTACATCCGGCTCTTCCACTATGACATCGGGGCTGAATTCCGGCTTTTCAGCAATCTCAGGGGTCTCATCTGGTGGGGCTTTTTCCTGGGCGCTACTCTGTTGAACCTCGCGCAGGAGTTCCCGCATGTTGATTGTAGATGGACCAGCGCTCTCCATAGTAGACCCACCCTTTGACCCACACCATCCATGCATAAGGGTTGCCTGTGTTCGCTCAAGACTTCACCACTCGCATTTACGATTGGATTCACACTGAATGCCCATGCGAGATAATGAAGCATTATGGTTCGGACGTCGGTTCTACTTGCCAAGTGATTCACAAACGCTCATCGGACCACCTCAGGTGCTCGGGCAAGACGCTCATCTGAAACTCTTTGTTCCACATTGTTGATTCGGAATACTGTATTGCTACCAGCGCAGTTACCTCTTCACCCGGTCCTCGTATGCTTGAGCATTGAATTCCACTGTCGACGAATTGTAGTGCTTGCCACGAACGCTCAAGCGGTGGCTGAGATTGGGAAAATCGTATCAAGTCGAAACCGCTCGGCAATACATGAGTGAATCTGGCAATATCAAAATCCTCGGGCTTTCGGGCTCGTATGGCTTAACCTCGAAAAATGGCCTACTGTTGCAACTCGCTTTGGCTGATGCGAAGTCGTGTGGAGCTGAGATACACATCTGGGACCTGGTCGAGAAACCGCTTCCTTTGGTCGGTGCCGAAGGTTCTTGGGAAGATGAAAACGTCAAAGAATTCCAAGCCTTGGCTAAATCCTGCGATGGTTTCATCGTCTCTTCACCAGAATACCATGGCTGTATGTCCGGGGTGATGAAGAACACCTTTGATTGGTTGCATTTTGACCATGTTTCCGGCAAGGCATTCGCTTTGATGTCTACTTTGGGGGGTCAGATTAACTCCAACACCCTCAATCAAATGAGAATCTGTGTTCGCTGGTTACATGGCTGGGTGATACCCGAGCAAGTAGCGGTCGGAAAGGTCAAAGAGGCATTCGATGATGACGGAAATCTGGTCGACGAGGAACTACGGACAAGGGTCGCGAAAATGGCCGAATCTCTTGTCAATACCGCGGCATGGCGTGCGTCTAGCGTTGAGAATGAGTGATTCGATGACAGCTGACCGCCCGACCTTCACCACCGATTTCGGTGGCCAATTCGTGCTTATCGAGCCGGGTAATTTCTTTATGGGATGCGATTCCAGTGGTGCCACACCCTGCGAATCACCGATGAGAGAGGTCGAGATTTCACAGCCATATTTCATTTCACAACGGCCACTCACCCAAGCCGAATGGGTACTGATGATGGAAAAAAATCCGAGTAAATTCACTTCTGGACTGGAAGCTGGTCTGCGCCCGGTGGAGTCCATATCGTGGCTTGACAGCATCGAATATATCGCTCGCCTGAACGAGAATGGCGTCAGTGAATTTCTCGGAATCGAGGGGTGGTTTCGTCTTCCCAGTGAGGCCGAATGGGAATATGCGGCGCGGGCTGGAACCTCCTCAGCCTGGTCGTTTACTGGTGGTGACCGGGTATTATCCGAGCATGGATGGCACGCCGGAAATTCAGCGGCAAAGACGCAGATGGTGGGTCAGAAAGCCGCCAATCCATGGGATATCTTTGACCTCCATGGCCTTGTCAGTGAATGGTGTCTAGACCACTGGCACGAAGATTACCTCGGTGCCCCGACCGACCAATCACCATGGCTGGATGGAGTTATCTCCGATCTCCGGGTTCACCGCGGAGGGAGTTGGTTTCACGAATCGTTTTCCACCCGGAGTTCATCCCGGGCCAAATCGAGTGTCACGCACACTTCGGATGGATTGGGATTAAGGCTGATATGGGCGCCGATATAGGTGGGTTGAATGGCAACACTGTATCACAATCCAAGGTGCTCGAAATCTCGTCAGGCCCTGGCATTGCTTACCGATACCGGTAAAGATTTCTCCCAAGTTCTCTATTTGCAGACCGGTCTTTCCATATCGACGATATCCGACCTCATCAGCCGTTTGCATGGTGAGGTAAGCGACCTTGTCAGGACCGGGGAGAATGAGTTCGAACAGTCTTCTTTTTCATCGCGAGAACTAGAACAACCTCAGGTCGTTTGCGAGTTGATTCACCAGCATCCGATACTTCTCCAACGCCCTCTTTTCGATGACGGTGAATCGGTATATATCGGCCGGCCACCAGAGAACATTCTCGTCTCATCATTCTTCATCCCCGGGCAATAATCCCTCGCCATCGAGCGAGGTGATGTCGAATTCATTTGGATAATCATCGTCCAGATGATGCTCCGGAGGTGTGATTCCAGGGCCGTTTTTCCATTTTCTATCGCTCGGCCTCTCAAGTATTATCAATAATCCCAGACGCTGAAACTGTGCTAGCGCCGACGCAGTCCTCTGGGCTACGGGTGCGATATCTTCATGAAAGGTCGCATCGAGTGATGCACAGATTTCAGCAAAGGTTCGCCGTCCGTTACTCAATTCCCACAGCAGACTGTTCATTCGGTCCAAAGGTCGGCGAATTTCTGTTGGGCCACGAAATATCCTCTGGAAAAATTTCTCCAGTCGTGTGAATTTCTTCGGGAAACGAATGACGATTAATCTCCCCGATACTCCTTCGGTTACCGGATGAGCCTGCACCTCGCCTCCACGTGCCCACCAAACCGGAAGTCTGGTGGGATATTGTTGGGCTAATTCATCCTCGGCAACCGTCGGTAATTCCAACCTTACACCTCCAACTGCCAGGTCCAAAAGAGTAGAGTTGCCATCGTAACACAACCGATTCCGGCGACAAATCGCAACAAATGCACATTTTTTGTGAAATGTCGGAGGTACCACGCCGCGACGCCGCAGATTGAGACCACCGCCAATAGCATATACCACGGAGTCGGCATCACCGCCATGAATCCGCGTGGTTGGAATCCATCATAGCCTTGACGCCTAGTCACCTAAGGCGGCAAAAGCGCCACTCAAGCCATCGCCGCCATCGTCCTCTTGCGGGGTTTCCACCTTCGGTAAATTCACCGTTCCCGCAGAGGAAACCGAATCTGCCGCAATGGTGGATTGATTCATACTCTGTCGTTTCCACTCTATTTGCTCCTCAGTCCATCCAGCATCCCGCAATTCACTCAACCTGAAGCCATCAATTATCATCTCAGGTGACATCCCTCCTGCTTCACCGACCTGCTCGGCTTGGGGATGAGCGACAGGATGCTGCAGCGGTTGTGCCTGCGGTTGTAGTGCTACAGGCTGCTGCAGCGGTTGTGTAACCGACACCACGGGGATTGCCTGACCACCTGAGCCAACTTGGACCTGGGGGGTGAGGGCTACTTGCGGGGTGGTAAGTGCCGGGGAGATGGGAGGTCCGGCCTGTGGCTGCACGAGGCCACTCGCCGGTGGTGCGGCAACCACCTCCTGATCATATTTCTTATTCTCGTGTTCCTCTTCTTCATCGCTTCGCTTACGGGCTAATATCAGCAGTGATATCACCACCAGAATAGTTAATGAAACGATACCGGTTACTATTGTTCTAGTATCCGAAAGTGCATTTTGGAAAATACTCGAGACCTCTTCAGACTCATGCACAAAGGAAAAATCTCTGCTCTCGGATGAAAGTACGTCGCCATCCTCATTGGTTATATTCCATCTGATCGAGTCACTCATGGCGCGGCCGCCATCGATGATTTTACAGATTACCGTGGCCGTACTGGGGCGTATTCCATCCGATTTGTCGACCGTGAAGGTATAACTTTCCACGATGTTCAGGCCGTCACAATGCAAACTCCAACCAGCGGGTAATTGCGGTGAAAAAATCAGGGTTTCAGCAATACTGGAATTGCTCCAAACGTAAATCGTAAAGACTTCGGAATCCCCCAATGTAGTCGGCTCATAGAGCGAGAATTCCAGCGTCACGTCGCGCCGCTCATAGACGTCGATAACCGTCTCGGCGGTCTTGGTGATGGGTAGCCCATCCTCTCCTTCACCACCTTCTACAATCAGCATCAGGGCAATATTTGTCCCGACCTGTACATGTTCTTCTATCGAGATCACTATTCTCAGTGTGACGTTACTACTGGCGGAGATTGCCACCCCGAGCCAGCGACCGTCCTCGACCTTGTTTGCTACATTGCTGATGACGTACATCTCGACAATCACCCCATCAGTCGGAGGCAGACTCTGCACCTGTATTTTTGCTCGAACATCAGGGTCGGGGATATTGCCAATATTATGAATCTGAAAATCGATAGTCAGAGTTTCCGATACCCTTGCCATATGTATCGAGGTGTTGAAACCGATTATTTCAGGTATTTTCACCCCCGCGGTTTCGAGTTCAAACAATACTGAATTATCCGCTTGGTTTGAATCGAAACCCCCATTCGGGTCTACTCGAATGGTGAAATCCACATATTCTCCCGGCCCCACTTCCTGTGGGATGAGAAGATACACCTCGACGTATTTCACATCATTCAACTCATATGATGGGCTGAGGTATATCGGTTGCTGGGTGGTAATTCCGTCGACCACCACCCACCAACTCCAATCATCTGCTATCCCAGCAACCGAAATCACCGCATCGACCGGGCCATTGCCGTTATTCTCAATTTCTATTCCAAATACAGTCGCCACCCCGGGTTCAATCTCCTGATGGCCGTCAACGATTGAAATATTGAGGTCATGGACCGGTTTGATGCCGAGCATGGTAAACGCGCTGGAGGTGGCATTGGTACTGGAAAGAGAACTGGTCGCCCACGGGGTGATGATAGGACCAAGGTCACCGACCTGGCCGGTACTCGGCGCTTGCACGGTAACCGTGAATGTCGATGAAGAGCCAGGGTTTACCGCTAGACTGGTGAAGGATGGCTGGGTCAGGCTCCAGGTTTTACCTCCCTGTTTGTCAGCTCCGACGGTGAACGTATCCAATCGCGAGGCATTATTCCACACCTTGAAGGTGATTTCTCTGGTCTCACCGGGCAATAGCGACCAATCCAAGCCGGTTTGGATGGCAAAATCAAAACCGACTTCAGCAATCGTCACCATGGCAGATTTCGCTTTAATCAGAGCGATATCGGTTTTTGACGGATCACTATCGCTGGCAATCTCCAACCATACTGAACTGGTCAGGTCTGGGTCTGCATCGGCCGGGACACTGACAACGAATTTAATCGCTTCAGGAGCGCCCGGGGATATGGAAATCTGGCTGGTTTGGTCCCATGATAGGTCTAGAGTCCAACCGCTCAAGACGTTGAAATCACTGATTGAAATACTGAATGTATCTGCGGCCTCACCGATATTATCCACCTCGACAAAGAATTCGCAGGTACTGCCCGGTGCACAGAGTGCGGGTTGGCTGGGGGTGATGATCGAGGGAATATATGATGGGTCGACGGTGATTTGTAGATTCTTCACCTCGATGATCGAGGGTTCATTTGCGCTGGTTATCTGCAACTGATAAGAATTTGCGCCAACGGTGGAATTTGACCCCGGTTTCAACTTGATCCGGAGATTATGAGATTCCCCGGGCATGACTTGGATACCTGCACCATGATCGATATTACCACCATTCTCGTGCAATAGCGAAAATTCCCATTCGGCGGGAAGCGCATTCAAACTCGGGAAATAACGGTCGGAAACATTACCGCTGTTATGAATCGTCACCAATTGGTCACTCCATTGTCCGCGCTGGGCACTGCTGGAACTATTCGCTCCTATCGCCCAATCATACTCATGTAAACCGGCACGCTGGTCGTAATACCAGATCAATTCATCCAACCAATAGCCGATATCGGTGCCGGCCGAATTCGAGGTGAACACATATCTGAATTGTGAACTGGAATGTAGGTGTTCAACCTGTAATGGTGCTAATGGCAGGGTATATGCTCCTACGGTATTGGTGAAGGTTGACCAACTACTGGTGCCATCGGCAATCGTCGAATCAATCGAGCCTGATATCTGACCGATCTCTTGCCATGAGCCATCGGCCTTGCGCGCCTGAAATGAAATCACATCCCCTGATTGAGCCGAACCGGTTACAAAAAAGGTCATGCCAACAGCTCGAGTGGGGTTGGGGTGGCGGTCAGAGAAATCCCAAACCGGGGTTGAAAGAGTAGCCGACACACCATTGCCATAATTGCTGGATGCACCGTTGCCGATATGGCATGCTACACCTTTGGAAATTGCCGCATCCGGATTGGACGACCATCCGGCTCCCACACCCCAACCGGTGAAATCATCGCAATTGAGGTAAACCCTGCCGACGGTCAAATGGCGGGATAGCTCGTCGTTGCCCGAATTGGCATCGGTTGGGTGAAGCGCGGTTATCACCATAGAATGATTACCTGTGTACGTCGGTGTCCATGTGTACTGAATGGTAGTGGTACTGCCGGGGTTGATACTGGGGGCGCTCAGAGTGGTATTGAGAATCTCAAATTTGGTGTATTCATCGTGCTCGACCAGAATCTGCGTCGGGAAAACCCCGCTCGAGTTAACACCGAAATTCTCGAGGGTGATAGTCAGTCGCATCTCCACCCCCAACATCCCATCGATGACGAACAGATCTGCGGGCCGATTGAAGTTTGCAATCGGATGATTGCTACTGAACATCTGGAATTTATCCTGGTCGGCTGAATTTGGGTAGTTGAACGACACTGCGGTAGGTTTGATATCGATGCCACTGTTATGAGAAGATAATTGATAATCATCTACCACAGCAAACGTCGGTGGAGAAATGTTTGTAAGATTAGCCATCAGCAGAACCGCGATGATTACAATTGCACCGCGCCGCAATCCCATGTACTCGTTTGACTCCAATCTATCTATTTCAATTCGCCGATGGGGGTCATTCATCCTCGGTAGTTCCGATGCCGACCTTCTCGGCTCGTCTTTCCTTGGCTTGAGCGGCAAAATATATTCCGAACGAGGGCACCAGCAAGACCGCAAAGCAACCGATGACGGAAAATGTCGCCCACACCAATTCGGTTGCCGGGTCGATGGTGAACCGCTTTACTCCAGAGAACTCTTCATTCACCATGGTGATATCAATCATCGGCATATCGGAGTGGTTCCCGGGTAATCTCACCGCAATCTGCCAAACATTGTCGGCGTGTTCATAGGCAATGTTCTCGCGCGCTGATTTCTCTGCCCTAGATAGACTTTTTGCCCACACCGTACCACTATCCCGACGTGCTGGGTCCCAGTGGGTCAAACCGGTGATACTGGCGTTACCCGCATCATCGAAGGTCGTTTCATGGGTGCCCAATTTCACACAGGATACGGCACAAGAGAATTTCTCCGCCTCAGGATCCCCGAGGTCGGGATGGCTCCAAAAACCCTCTGCGGCGTTGGTCAGACTCACCTCTCCACCGATTACTCCTCCGCTGATGGTGGCGTTGATCCACGACAGATTACCCGGTTCAGTGTTGAAACCCCAGGTCCACATCGTCCAATCCTGCTCACCGACGGGATAATGCTGTTCGGTAATAAGAGAAATATTGCCACTCCGTTCCTGCGGATCAGAGGTATAAACGTAGTAATCGTTGGTTAGCGAGGCACTGTAGACCGCGTATGAAAGCACTATGATCAATGTCAATGACAACCCTACCAAGGTTCGAACAAGGTTCGGATTCTGCGCCAGTGCCTTTCGCATCGTTACCGGCGAGGGGCATATCTCATTCAAGGATTGTTCAAGCCTCGCGTCTACAGTATGCACCACATTCTGCGACATTTGTCCCGTAGGGACAGCCAATTGCTTCAAATACGGGTAGCAGGTCGGCGACTCGCTCGGTGCCTCGCATGACGACGTTTTACGATGTCCCATCAAGTCTTCTGGTACCTGCTGTTGCAGATGTATTAGCGGGTATCGATGCCATCTCAGCACCACAGTGGGCTGGCCACATAAAGACCGGAGTTCACCGGGAGAGACCACCCACCCAAGAGAACTGGTGGGAGATTCGTGCCGCCGCAGTACTGAGGAAAATCGCCGCCAAAGGCCCCATTGGGGTAAACCATCTGGCGCAGGAATATGGTGGTAGCAGCAACCGTGGTTCCGCCCCCAACACGGCCAAAGCAGGAAGTCGTCACGTCATCCGCTCGGTACTGCAGCAACTGGAACAGGCAGGCCTTATCGAAAAGGAATTGCAGAGGGTTATCGAGGTTGAGGATGAGGACGAAGTCAAGCATAAGGTCAGCATCTTCAAAGGGCGTAAAATCACCGGTGCCGGGCAGAAGCTTCTCGATGCCACAGCCCATGGTCTACGGGAGGTCGCCGATGGCGAATATCCCGGACTGGCTAAATACTAAGGAAGTGTAGAGGTGAGTACGATGGCAGTTTCCCCTGACGACGAACTTTCACAACTGCGCGCCGCGCGCCGCTCCCAATTGCAGGAACAGATCGAGGAGCAGGCAAATGCCCAACTAGCCGCTGAAGAGCATGCACAGATGGAGGCAGTTGAGTCCGCCCAACTCGATTCAGCGATGAAAGCAATTCTTTCACCCGAAGCCCGCTCCCGTCTAGCTCGTCTCGAGTTGGCATATCCAGACCTGGCGCAGTCGGTCAAACAGCAACTGGCTCACCTGAGCGCGAATTCCCGTATCGCTGTACCAATCGATGATGAGACCTTGCGAACAATCCTATCCGGTCTTCAGGAGAAGCGCCGAGACACAACCATCAGGAGGCTGTGAAATGGCGAGTAACAAGCCCGGACCGAAGAAGGCAAGATTGCTGAAGGTGGTGAAGCGGAATCGCCGGGTTCCGGTTTGGGTCATGCTGAAGACCAATCGCAATACCACTACCCACCCACGCCGCCACCACTGGCGCCGAAGTAAGTTACAGAGGTAAGTGATAGTCATGGCGAGAGGAAATATCAGCGAACTCACCGTGCCACTGCGCGGAGCTTGGAACATCACTCGCTACAAGCGCAGCCCCCGGGCGATAACCATCATTCGCAATCAGGTCATCCGTCACCTGAAAGTCGGTGAGGAAGAGGAATTATACATCGACCCCAGCGTCAATGAATACATTTGGGCCAATGGAATCGAGAACCCACCGCGCAAGGTGCGCCTGCAAATCACCCGTTTCGAGGAAGAAGATATTCCAATCGAAGTCAAATTACTGGAGGAGTAGTGAAATCATGGGAAATATCAGGCCGTCGTTCATCAAGATTCGTGCAATCCGCTTATGCAATGAGTATGGCGATGAATTCAACGACGACTTTGATCACAACAAAAAGTTGGTCGAGAAGTATACCGACGTACCAAATAAGAAACTTCGTAACTGGATTGCAGGCTACGTCACCCGCTATCAACAGCGCCGCATCGACTGAGGTGGCTCTTTGGCCAGTCCAGTCCGAGTGGACTGGACTCGCAGTCCTGTGAGCATTCATCATAATTCTATCGAAGCGCTGCAATCACTGCTTCTTCACCTGCACGAACAGTACGGCATCACCAAGCGTAGCATTGCGATGCCAGACCGAGAAGAGGGTGGATTTGTCGCCTTTCTCTATCAGTTCTGCGACCCGGCGTGGATTGTCGAATGGCAGCAGCAGATGGAGGAATAATATGGGTGAGCGCAGGAAAGTACCATTGCCAACCCGCTCCTACGAACTTCATGTCATCTTGGTGCGGCCAGCCCATCCGGGAAATCTCGGTGCGGTCTGCCGGGCGATGCTCAATTTCGGTTTCACCTCATTGCGGCTTATCGAACCCCTGTGTTCACCCGATGATGAGGAGGCGAGAAATCGCGCCAAACATGCTGGCTCGATTCTCGATGATTGCCTGATCCATGAGGATTGGCAAAGTGCGGTGTCAGACCTCAGCCTGGTAATCGGCACCAGCGGCAAGCGCGAGAGTGGCGAGAAGACTCTTTTCAGACACTTCATCCATCCGTGGGAATTGGCGGAAAAACTCGACCTCATATCCGGCAAGGTAGCACTTGTTTTCGGTCAGGAAGGCACGGGTCTGGCAACCGATGAATTAAATCACTGTGACCTGTTGATGACAATCCCCACCTGGGAAGGTTATCCGATTTGCAATCTCTCGCACTCGGTTGCACTGACATTGTATGAACTGAACCGCTCGATTTTAACCGATTCAGAGGTTGAATGCGGCGATCCTCTGGCAGAAAATCTCCAACTTACACGAGCCATCAGTCCTGAACTTCGCCGCTTATTGCGCCAATCGATTGACGAATTCGCCGCGGCATTGGAAGGCGATGAGAACAAGCGGGCGATGATTGGTGATAATATGCGGCGAACGATATTACGTGGCCTGCCGATCGATAATGAAGCGCAGCGACTTATCGGCGCCCTGGTCGAGGCGACTACAGCCCTGCAGAAGTTATCCGGCGATGAAAGGTGGCAGAACAGTCGTCGACGACGAATCGATAGCAACGATTAATCGATGCGCCAAGTAGCCGCCGATTTCGGCGTCTCCCTGACATGCATGGCGACAAGTCGAATGCGATTTTCGTATTCGGTGGCGATGTGAGGTGCGACGCACTCAAAGGCCCATTTCGCGAGGTTTTCTGCGGTCGGAATGAATGGCAGAATTACGGTACGGTGCTCATCACCAAGCGAGCGCAATGCTCCGAGCATCTCCTCATCACCCGAATAAACCAGAAAGGCATGGTCGACAACATCGTGGATATATTCGTTCAAGATATCCGACACGGCGCTGAAATCCATCAGCATCCCCTGTTCCGAGACACCCTCTAACTCGATTACTTCACCTTCGATTTCCGCTTCCCAACGATATCTATGGCCGTGAATATGGCGGCATTTACTGCTGTGATTCGGCACTCTGTGTCCGGTGTCGGTCTCTACCCATCTGGTGATGACTGTAGTCATTATTTTCCCTCCCCTTCTCCTTTTGAATCGATGACCATCCCGCGATGTTCTTCCTCGACCACCAATGCATCTGAGAGTACTTCATCCCACGACTTGACGTAGGTCACAGGGTCAGGACGCCCAATCGCATGGAAGGCGAGGATTCTCTCCACATCTGCACCCGATGTTCCCGAAGCCCGCCCCGCAGAATCAGGGTTGTAGGAGGTATTGGTGTTGGCAAATACCACGTCAAAGTCCAAATCGAGTTGGGAACAAGCTGCCAGAGCATCATTTAGAATCCCCTCTTTATCCGAGTCGATGAAGGGTAGGTCAAAGGATACCTTATCACTATCCCAGTTGCCAAGCGCGAATGACTCAGCCAAGAGAGCATAGAATTCAGGACGGCAATCCGGATAGATCGCGTGGTCACCGGAATGGACACCCAGAGAGATCTTGACTTCACAATCTTCCCTCAACGCAACCGAGAGTGCATAGCCATACAATATCGAAGAGAATATCGCATTACGATTCGGCACCACTGTAGCCTTCATCTGGGATTCTTCATAATGGCCGGCAGGGATTTCCAATTCGGGTGATGTCAGAGCCGAATGGAAGAGTTGCATCACCCCCGAGAGATCGGTAATTGTGTGCTCGACCATCAATCCATTCTGCGCCAAATAAACTATGTTTTCCTGCGCCCGCTCAATCTCGATTATATGCTTTTGACCGTAGTTGTAGGAAATGCATGAGACCACATGACCTTCGGCCAGCAGTCGAATCAGCAGAGCGGTCGAATCCATACCTCCGGATAATGCCATCACCACCCGCATCATAGAACCCCAATCCATTTCTGTGTCTGTAGACTCAGGCGCCAGCCCGGATTATCCTTGACCAGAGATTCTGTCGCCTGGAAATTTTTTCCATTCCACTCCACCGATTCGTCTTCAAAGTAGCAAGGTTGTAGGAAAAGGTGGTCAAATCCAGCGATCAATTCATCGTACAACGATAAATCCTGCCCACAGTAAACGACTTTCAGTTCATCACCACTACGTTGCTTGATACCTACATCGGGATAGAGTTGGTCCTTCGGTGAGACACAGACCCAATCGATGAGACCCTCGGGCAACTCAATAGTTCCGTTGGTCTCAATTGACAGGTGATAATCTCGAGATTTAAGACAACGTGCCAATGGCCAGAGGTCTTGCAATGCCGGCTCGCCTCCGGTGAAGATGATATTCTTGCAATCGTATTGCATTATTTCTCCGAGAATATCGACGACGGTCAAATCTTGCCACTCATCGAAATTGGTGTCACACCACTCACAGCGGAGATTACAGCGACCAAAGCGGATGAAGATACGCGGTGAACCGGAGTGTTCCCCTTCACCCTGAACGCTGTGAAAAATCTCGACGATGGGATAGATTGTCGCTAAGTCTCCAGCATTGTCTCCACCTTGGTGACCACCAGATATTTCGCACGCGGCGAAATCGTCCACGACCTCTTTCGGCATCATCTCACCTATTTATTTCCATAGATCAGTTGTAGTAATTCACTGCGAGCCTCGGATTTATCGAAGAAAACCCCGCGCATCGCCGAAGTGGTCATCACTGAATTCTGTTTCTTGACCCCACGACAGCGCATACAACCGTGTTGCGCCTCGATGATCACCGCACAACCCAGCGGTGCGAGGAAGGTTTCAAGGTCATCGGCAATCGATTTTGTGATCCGCTCCTGATTCTGTAATCTGCGGGCGTGTAACTCGACTATCCGGGCAAGTTTACTGATTCCGACAATGTTCTCTATCGGGATGTATGCAATATGCACACTGCCGTTGAAGGGTTGTAGATGATGCTCACAGGTGCTGTGGAATTCGATATCCTTGAGCAGGACTATTCCATCATAGCCCTCACCGTTGAAGGTCGCCTTCAGTATCTGTTCAGCATCACCGCGATAGCCGGAGAAGATCTCATCGAACGACTCGATTACCCGCTCCGGGGTGCGCTCAAGTCCCTCACGAAAGTCACCATTATCTCCTTCGATATAGCGCACCAGGGTCTCTACGGCTGCTACAGCCTGCTCTCGGGTGCTCATCCCTTCACCTCGACGCGACCGTGACGGTAATCGATTTCATCGAGTTGGTCGAGTAATTTTCGACAAGCGGTACGTACGGCATCGGCAACACTGACGAATTTCTTATCGTCGCCGACATGAATCCGCAGGTCCTGCAATAACTCATTGGGCATGTCCAAACTGATTTTTGGCATGGAAATGCCAATCACGCCACCCTAATAAGTATTACCTGAGTATTATCATAGTATTATTATAGTAATACTAAGGGGGAAAAATGGTGAAATGACCGTAATTTCAATTTATCGATTCGACCAAGTCTTCCCGATTGAATTGCTTACTCGCATACCAAGCGGCGAAGAAAGCGTAAAGAAGACTCGAACCGGCCCACAACACGACGTGTTCGACAACCACTGTATCGGTGAGCAACTCGCGCAGAGCGATCAGAATATTCACCACCGGAATCAGGAACCACCAGAATTCGATTCCCTCCAGATTGATGAGTTGGGCGAATAGCGCCGGGATGATGATCAGCAGGATGATTGGCCCCAATACGGTTCCGGCTTCCTTGACGCTATGACTACGCACCGCCAATGCGAGTTGGAATGCGACTATCATCACCGCAAAGAGCAGAATGCTGGAGAACATCAGAATCAACGCTGTAGCCCCGATGCTCGGCATTCCCAGTACGCTGGAGCCGCTGGCTATCATGGCGATTGCCAGGAATAGTCCTACGACCTGAATCAGAACCCCTGTTGCCGCGATGGTAGCTACCGCTATCCACTTCCCGACCAGTAATTCCATTCGCGTTATCGGGGCGCAGAGAAGGGCCTCCAGAGTACCCCTCTCCCTCTCCCCCGCAGTCATGTCAATAGCCGGTTGCATCGCCGCAGTCGCAGTCCATGTGGCGACTATCAATGGAATGAACAGAGATAGGGCAAATCCCGCTTGCTGTCCGGTTGTTGCGATATCGGCGACCTGCCTATCACCGTCCCAGCGCACCGGGTCGAGGGTTCGGTACGGGTCCAGGCCGGCCATCTCAAGGGTGGTGTTCACCTGCTCATCCTCCCAGGCAAAAACCGCTACTAAGAGCCTACGCTTGGCCTCCTTGGCTTGCTCATCGGTCGAATCGTAGAGAATGGCATAATACCAGATGGTGCCATTGTCGATATTCTTCTGCAATCTCAGTACTGAATGCACCTGACCACTGCCAATGCGGTCATCCTCCAGCGCAGAATCCGACAGATTGGCTATTCCCAAGGGGATTGTCTCCCAACTCAATTCCATCTCGGTATTGAACAAAAATGGTTTCAGACTTTCGACCGAGTCATCGGTTTGGATGACAACATTGAGGTCAAATTCCTGTCTTTCGACAAATTCGGCCTGCAACAGTAGCGGCAAGGCGACGAAAAGAATCGGGAATAACAGCAATGGAACCAGAACGATTACCAGAAGTGTCCGCCAATCTCTGACGTAGTCGATCAATTCCTTCAGCGTGACGGCGCGAATCTGACGTATTCTACTCATCTTCCAAATCACCCCCGGGCAATTTCTTCGGAGTCATCATCCGCCGCCACAATCTGGAGATTTTACCTTCGTCATCTTCCTTCTCAGTCTCGCGTGCCGCATCCATTGTCAGCTTGACATAGGCCTCTTCTAACGAGGTGGTGGCGGTGATGTCGAGCAATTCACCTGGTGAGCCATCAGCCCTGACCTCACCGTTATGGATGATGATGATACGGTCGCAGACCTGTTCGGCCTCAGCCAACTTGTGGGTACTG
>JAPOGE010000037.1 GCA_028283345.1 Candidatus Poseidoniales archaeon | reverse complement strand
GGGGGGGGGATTCGTGCGCTTCTGTCCATTGGACTACCGCTATGGCTGTGATGATTTCAAAATCATCTGGTCGGAAGAGGGTCGCCACGCCCGTCAACTCGAGGTCGAGAGAGCCCTAATATGGGCGCATATGAAACTCGGTCGTGTCAGTGAATCCGACTACAAAGCGGTTGCCGCTATCGCCAACCCCGAATCGGTGACCACCCAGCGGGTTAGCGAGATTGAAGCCGAGACCAAGCACGACATCATGGCGCTGACCAAGGCGATGGCTGAAGCCGCCGGCGAAGCCGGTTGGTGTATTCATCTCGGGGCGACCAGTAACGACATCGTCGATACTGCGGTCGGATTGCAGTTACGTGACAGCATGGTGATGTTACGACAACGGGTATGCGAGTCAATGGCGGTGATGGCCGATTTGGCAGAGCGCGAGCGTGACACGGTGATGCTGGGCCGCACCCATGGTCAAGCCGCGGTGCCCATCACCTTCGGATTGAAGGTGGCGGTATGGCTCGATGAGATGCGACGTCACCTTATTCGTCTCGATGAATCTTCACCCCGGATCGCGGTCGGAAAGTTCCTCGGCGCGGTGGGAACCGGCGCCGCACAAGGTAAGGATGCCCGTGAACTGCAGGATCTGATTCTCACCCATCTGGGACTTGGCATACCTCTGGTCACAACCCAGGTCGTCGGGCGCGACCGCTACATCGAATACATGTCGTGGCTGGCCAATGTGGCGACAACCTGTGAGAAGATACTGCAGGAGATTCGCAACCTCCAACGCTCGGAAATCGCCGAAGCCGGAGAAGGATTCGACAAAGCCAAACAAGTAGGCTCCTCTACCATGGCGCACAAGCGTAATCCGATAATCAGTGAGAATGCCTGCGGTCTGGCCCGAGTGGTGCGCTCATTCATCATTCCTACCTATGAGAATGCCCTGTTATGGCACGAGCGTGACCTGGCGAATTCCAGCAGTGAGAGATTCACCCTTTCGCACGCTTCCTCACTGCTCGAAGATGTCGTCGCCAAGACCACCAAGGTGCTGAGTAATCTATGGGTTGATGGTACCCGAATGCTGGAGAATATCCACAGCCAAAAGGGTTTGGTGATGGCGGAAAAGGTGATGATTTCCCTAATCGATTCCGGGGTTCCCAGAGATGAGGCGCACGAGGTATTGAGAGAGGCTTCGATGGCCTGTATCGAGAGCGGTGAGGAATTGATCGATGTATGTTCGCGAACCCCGGCGATAACCACGGCTTTCACCGCCGAGGAACTGGAAGGTATGTTCGACCCGATGAACCACCTCGGGGTGTCGGGTGAATTGGTCGATGAAGCGGTTGCTGTAGCCCGTCAAGTGATTTCCGATTAGACTTCATCAGCCTCGCTCAATTGGTTTATCGCCAACCGGACCATCACCAAGGCGAGAAATCCGGAGAGCATGAATGCCGAACCGATCGCCCAATGGGTCACATAGAGCATTATCGCGATTCCCATTATTGAGGTATATGATACCAACTGACAGGTCATCACTAATTTCTGGATGAGGCGGTATTGTTTTCCGTGCAGACGGTCAGAGAATTCCAGCAGATATGCATGAATCATGAAATATACCGCTTGGAAGGGGATTGCAATCGCGACTATTAGCAATCCAAGTTGACGCAGTGCGATGTAATTGTTCTGCTGTTCGATGCCATAGAATAGGGCGAAAGCAGTATTGGTGCCCAACAGAGCGGCCATTATCGTCCAGCGCTTTTCAGAAACTGATTCCTGTTGAATGACGACATCTTTGTCTTTGATATTATTCCCTTCCACGACCCGCTACGGTAGCAATGGCTGTTGAAGGTTACCCCAATAGTCGGCCGATAAAATGGGTTTGCATACTCATGCAATCTTGCCGATTATCTGGAGTACTGCACCGGTGATGGTTGCGGTGATCACCAATAGTAGAATCATCGCGTGCGGGCCATATTGATTAGTGTCGTCAAGAGCTACTTTCCAAATCTTCCAACCGTGCTGAAATATACCTGCGGCCACACCGCCCTCGATCTCTTCAAACTCAGGAGGATTGCGCCGGGGTATTCGGTCTTCACCTACAGGCATGCAACTCGCAATCGGCTCGGGTGTTTAGCAATTAGGGTTGGGTAATCAAGCCCAAAAATGCTTTCAACCACCGCCACTATTCAATAACATGAGCGAGGGGTTGCCGCCATTGCCATCACGCCTGCACCTCGCAGTCGCCGGCAGTGTAGGTGGCACGACGATGGCATTGCAATATGCCAGAGAAACCATTATCTCTGGTGGCCGGGTCATCTGGGCTAGTGAAACGATGCCCGATGCAGACCGCTTCGGACAACTGTTCGCCGCCGTCGACCCGGCACATAGTTGTCGATTTCACGCCATGGAACTCGCCACCGACCTGAAAATGGCATTAGGTTCGGTCATCGCCGCGAGCAAGTTTCTCCCCAGCGTTGAGTTGGTGGTACTCGATGACTGGACATCTGGGTCGGGAAAAACTCCGGAGAGCAGTATTTCAGCGCTGGGAACAATGTTGGGACTTGAAGATGGAGATGACCAAAAGGCCAAGGTGATGCTGATTTCAAAGTCATATGAAAGCCCCACCGGCAAAGATTCAATCCGAGTCAGGGCACAGGGCCGGCTCGAGGCGATGGGGTGCGAGACCTGGCTCCTCTCCAAGCCCGATGAAAGAGCGGATGGGCGTTGCTTGAAAACACCCGCAGGAGAGTTTGAACTGAGTCTGGAAGAGTATGGCTTCTCCTATTCCTCGTCTTCGTCTTCACCCAGAAGTGCACCCATCTCATCGAGTGCCTCATCGTCCGGTTCATCGAATTCCTGAGGATTTATTGCTACGCCACCAATTTCATCTTCACCGGCGACCTTGGGTGATGACTCATCGATCATTTCCTGTCGGTTCTCCTTGGCACGCCGAACGATAAACCAAACCATCGCCCCCAGAGCAATCATCAGTAGTCCGTAGGTGATGTTCAACACGAGATGTTCAGACATGGCTCAACCATGGTTGCCCAACATTTCATGATTGCCCTGCTTCGTTTAGTTCAGCGGCTACCACAACGTCCCAGCGGTGCCGCCAGATGACGTCGATTCGAAGCACTTGGCTCAACCCACCGGCCGAGTTCAAACTGGCCCTCAAAAGCAAATTCCTCGGCCCATGCATCGGGTTGTTTCTCACCGCAGTCCGGGCAGCGAATCCCTTGCCCCACACCCATCGACTTCATCCGTCTGCCACAATCGCACAGCGGCCGCATTCTGCGTTTATCTGAGTATGAGATAATCCGCATTTTCTCGACATGCAACGAGCCGTCGGGGGCGCAAAGTCCGGAATATTCGATTACATCTCCTTCACGCAGTGATTGCGCCATTCTATTGACAGCCCCACCTTGAGAAAAAACGACGACATCGTTGTCATGGTCGGTGGTAAAGACGGTATGGCCATGCTTCTTTACCGATACCTTGCCGGTCACGACAGATTTTGAAATAGTCGCAATGTGGTCATCCGTCGCCTGATTGGTTTTCCATAATCGCCATCCGCTTATGGGCTCACATTCAACCGCCTGATAAATCCATTTTGCCGCGCCGATGGCCGCATCACCATCCTCGGCGCGAACCCCGAACAATACCGGGCAAGGAGTTCTTGGGGCAATCAGTGATTTGGAAATTGTCGGGTCTCGATTGAGAAATGTCTCCGTAAAACGAGAATCGAGTTGAGCACATCTGGACTCGGGAATCAGGCGTCGAGACGAGATGTTCTCCTCCCTTCGGTAGCAGGTGACCTCCCAGGTGTGGTCGTGTTCACCCAGCCAAGAAATCGCCGCCAAAGCACCGATCAGGCCATGCCCACCAGCGCACTTCCAAACTCGACTGCCAGGGGGAATCACACCTTCGCAATCACCTATCCCAACCTCCTCTCTGACACATTTCCAATACCACTCTCGGCAGGGCCTTGTGGGGCTCCAAATCATCGCCGGAGAGGCATCACTCTGTTCCCGTTTACTATGCTCACTGGATATTGCGGCACCATTGCGAGCGACATCCGGAACTACGATTTCGTGCCATAATTCCTCCAGCCGTACCCGGAGAGAAAGACCGGCGGTATCTGATTTGCAGGTGATTTCGACCGCAACCGCAGCATTTCCGCGAGTTCTCCTACGGGCAAATGGCCACAACCTCACTAGGCTCGGCTGGGTTGAAACCACCCAGCCACCTTCAGCACTCTCATTCTCAAGGATGGTGATAATTCGGTGCATGGTATGGGTTGTACACCCTCCACCCAGACCGTCAGTATCATCGAGACCCAACCAACCCATCTACAATCCTCAGTAGTTGTCGCCGCGGTCACTGGAATCGAGAATTCTTCCGGTGACACTAGGTAGCCCCTCTCGTTCATTGACACAAAAAATCCTCACCCCATGTGCCAAGCCGGCGCTGATGTCGGCGGGGCGGTCACCGACGATGCAACTTCGTAACCCTTCAGATGGGCGGCTGAGTGCATATTCATCGGCTAGGATGAGCTTTGCAACAGTATTACCGTTTCCATCTGAGGAAAGAATCTGTCGGCCGATTTCCAGCATTCCCGGCCTCGGCTTCCTGATGTACGACACCGACCATGGAACGAAAGGAGAATATAGAATCAGGTCTATTTCAGCATCGACATCCTCATTGAGTAAGCGTTTCATCAATTCTTCATGAATGCTGGATAGTAGCACATCATCCCATAACCCACGACCGATCGGCGATTGATTGGTCACGACACAAATCCTGAATCCGGCTCGGCGCAGTTCTCCGACCGCTCTTCCGGCTCCCTCGATGACCTTCAGTTCGGCCACACTGTTGATGTAATCCGACTTGCCATAGTTCAATACTCCATCGCGGTCGAGATAGGCGATGCTTCCATCCCAGTCCACACCCGATGGCAGGGGTGATAATTCAAGAGCGGCGTTGATTTCGGCGCCGTGGCGGCCTGGTAAATCCATTTACCCACCCTTCAACAAGGTCCAGTGATGCCACGCTTGGCCTTGATTGATTCCTTGACGATATGGTTCACCACCAACTGCAAGTCTTCGATTCGCTCCATTGACTCGGTCTCAGCGATAATGGCAATATCGACCATTTCGGCCAATTTTCCCCCGCCCATTCCCCGATAGTTTCCGGTGATGGCAACGGTGGTGCAACCCTGCTCTCCTGCGAAGGCGATTCCATTGAGTACATTTGGCGAGTTTCCCGAGCCAGAATAACCTACCACGATGTCGCCTGGCCTTAAGAAGGTCTTGAGTTGACCTTTGAAGACATTCGCGTATTCAGTGTCGTTGGCCCATGCGGTAAGCCCGGAAATATTGTCGACGTGGCAGATGGTTGGCAATGTGAGTTCCTTAGACCAATCGCCAGCCGAGTGGCTCGGGGTTCCGGCACTACCGCCATTACCGATGAAATGGACCGTGCCGCCGTTATCCATGACTCCTTCTACCGCATCAGCGAATTTCTCTATCGCCAAAGGGTCGAGAATCTTGAGTGCATTCGATAAATCGGAGACATAGTCGCCCATGAATTGCGCGAATTGAAAATCGTTCGACATCGTACCCCTCCATTACTGCCTTCAAGGCAGACCTTATACAGGTTCTCCTTAGTAGACTCAACAGAGATGATTTCTTTTCCCGAGCCGCATTCGGCCCTGATTTTCGCAGGATTATTATTCCTTGGAGTGGGGTTTCATTGTCGTAAGTTGTCTTTGAGTGCTCCTGCCTCAGCTTTAGGTTGGGTTCTTTTCTGCTCATATTTTTTCTTGACGACCCCTTATTACATTGAAATCAATGACCCGGTGCTGGTGTTGATGGCAGCCGGTAGTCTGCCGGTTGGCATCGCTCTTGCATATTGGGAGATCAATAACAGGGGAAATATCCCCGCCTCTCTGATATGGTTGCGCGGCGCGGTATTCTGGTCGGGACTACCATATATGTTGGTCGATAAGGTGCCTTGGCTGAATGTTTTGGCAATCTGGTTCGTCGCTTGGCAGACCACACTCTACCTGCGCTGGACCGGAGCCGGTGATATCTATCTCGGTGATACCTATGTTCACATTGAAGGACAGGCACCAATGAAATGGGAGGAATGGAATGGCAACAAATGGTTCATGGAGAGTGGTGGTGCTGAGCACCCATTCTACACCGATTTGGTGAGTGCTACCGGAGAGCCGATCGGGATTCACTTCATCCTTGCCTGCACTGCCCTACAATCGATGATAATATTCGTCGGCGCCATCGTCGCCCTGCAATCCACTCCGTGGCGCAGTAGGTTGCGGGCGCTGATGATAGCGATACCACTCATCCACATTCTGAATATCTTTCGCAATGCCGGATTGGTATGGTTGCACACCAGTTTTTCCGGCTGGTCGTGGCTGAGCATGAACATGTTCAACTTCGGCCATTCATATGCGGCCAAAGCGGGTTCCCTGGCGGCGATGTTTCTGATGGCCCTGGTGTTATTCGAATTGCTGCCGCAATTGCATCGCCACATCATTGACCTGATGGACAGGGTATACCCGATGCGCCAATCGAGCGGTCAACGTGATTCGCGCCAGTCCTGACCTATCTGTTCCCGGGTCCACTTATTTCCCGATCCGGACGGCCACTCAAGAACTTCACTTCCGTCGCCACTCAGGGAGCCCATCAACACGGAATCGGGTGTATTTACAATGCCATCATCTTCCCTATCTTCAACCATATCGCCGACCAGGTCATCGATGTCGATATCCGGCATAGCCGATTCACCGACATTGGTGACGGCAACAGTCGAAGAGGTGGTTATCACCGACTCTGCCGGGAAGCCGAGGTCGGCGACGGTCAGCGAGTCCGGGAGCAGGTCCGAGTCTGAATCGGAAGTTGAGACTGAGTCCACCGTCGCGCCAGAATCTGGCGCTTTCGAACCGATCGGCGCCAATTCCTTTGATCCACCTTCAGCAAGGGCCAGATTGCTGGTGGTCAGGTCACTGACAAGATTACCCTCCTCGGGGGTGAACTCAGGCTTGCCGCCACGCATCATGACAACTAATATCGGTATCATCACCATCAGTAGAAGTCCCAGGCCACCGGCAGCGGCATAGGCCAAGTCATTATTCACCCCTTTGAATGAATCGCTATTGTCGCCGATTCCATCACCATCGCTATCGAATTGTTCCGATGCATCATCGGGAAAGGCATCATCGACGTTGTCAACGCCGTCGCCATCACGGTCAAATGTATCCCAGGTAGTTATACATGTATTTCGCATATCACGATATTCCATCGAGTCGAGGAAACCATCTTCGTCGCGGTCAAAGGCTTTGAAATCAAACTGATTGAACCATGGATAAGAGGAGAATTTCTCCTTGCTCACCAGATACTCATCATCGACCAATTGGAATCTGGCCAAATCCAATTCCTTGCCGCATGAGCAGACCATATTCTCAACCTCGCCCATTTCCAGTCTGTCGTCGCCGTTGCGGTCGACATCAGAGAATGATGGCTCATCAGCACCCTTATCTGATGAATCGATGGGATTGCCACTCAACCTCCATTCCTCAGGGGTGATTTCATCATTGCCATCATGATCCATCTGTCTGAACACCTGAGCGCCTAGTTCCATGCATACATCCCAATCCGGTTGTTCTCCATCCGTGCCGTCATCCACGTTATCGGGAGGGAATATCACCTCGATCGTCACCTCCTCAACACTGTGTTCTGAGAACAGGTCGATGTCGTATATTCCAGCCATCGGCTGGCCGATTATTATGGCTTGAGAAATCCCCTCATCATCCGACTCCCACGACAAACCGTAATTACTCCATACCTCCAGATGGATGTCACCATCCCGGTCACCACCACCTCGGGTCTCGATAATGATATGGTCGAGGGAATCGGGCACCACGATGAAGAATAACAGTGTTTGACCACCATCAATTTGCAAATGATTGACGGGGGTATTTGCATATAGTTCAATGCGATTCACCTCGTCAATCCAAAAATCCCCTTGTTTGAATGAAGCGGTGATCCACACCATGCGGAATAGGTCATCGCCCTGTAGCATGATGTACCATTTCCCCACCACGGGGTCGTTCACCGTCAGGCTGTCCCAAACCCCCCAGGTGCCGCGGGTCGAATGGTCATTATTCTCCTGTGAGGCGAATTCATCGTGGCGTAGGAAAATATCAGCATCACCCCAATCGCCTTCGATTGAAACGGTCAGGAATGGGGTATCTTCAGGCACATCGATAAAGAAATGATACTGGTCGATTTCATCAGTGCTATCCCAAGGTCCATCGTCTTCACCATCGAATAACTCGACCGCTGATTCGGGTTCAGTATTGACCGGTGGATATTCATAGGATACGCGTATGACCACATCTTCAAAGTCATCAGCCGCATAGAGGGCGATGAACCAGGTTCCCGTCTCGGGATTGATATAACGAATATGCTCGTCGGTATCGGGCCCGTAAGATACCCTCCTGTAACGCCTCTCTTCTTCCCCTTCTTCATTGAATTGACCCCCGCCACCCGGGCCGATGGCACCATCGATGAGGTCGTCACCGAATTTCCAATAATTTCCGATTATAGGCGCTTTATCGTACTGGCAGATTATATCAGCATCACCTTCGCCACCCCAAGTCTCTATCGACAAGGCGTGCAGATCTCCTTCAAACTCGGTATAGAAGTATAGTACATCGCCGTAATCAGCACTCAGATCCGTGACCGCAATACCATCGTGTAACTCGGTCATCTCGGATTTCGGCGGCGGCGGAATCGCCTCAAACCATTCGGCATTTATCGAAAAGTGTTCTGACCCCCTATCGGCGTAGAGCATGATGTACCAACGTCCCTCGTCGGGCATATCGTAGAACCAGGTCGCCCAATTCTGCCAGCCCCATCCCTCGAAATCAAAATCATCTTCATCAGGCACCCACTGGTGGGAGATGAATAGATCTGGATTGCCACCTCTACCGGCTTCAGAGGTAATTGACAGGTAGGTGACATAACCGGGCAGGTCGACGTAGAACAGCATCGATTCACCATCATCGAGCAGTAAGTCCTCTATCATCACCCCATTCTCAAGTGGAATCGCCATCGTGACCGGAGTACCGTCCGGCTCGAGCCATTGCGGCTCACCGTGCAGCAGTCCACTGCGATTATTTTGCACACCATCCCAAGTCCACTCGCCATGGCCCTCATCGAAATTCCATTCGCTGATGATTGTGACTACATGAATGGATTGATTTGTCATATTTGCCGCCTCCGCGGCAATCCTCACATCCTCGATGATTCCGCTGAAGTAATAGCCATCGTAGCCCATTCCATGCCTGCCGATAACCAATTGATTACACTCATATGGGTCGGAGATGCATTCGTTAGAACCGAAATCCCCTTGCGGAATTGCTGCCCCAGATACCAAGACCACCTCGGTCTGATTTCCGACGGTCAGTTCAACTGAACCATTCGCTACAACCGAAACAGCCACGAAATTCCACTGCTCGGCAATAATGGACAAATCACTGGTTGTGGGGTGCTCGGCGATTGAATAACTACCGGCATAAGCGAGTCTGCCATCGATAATCTCCATTCCCCAACCGTGGTCACCCTTCATCACTATGGTCTGGATACCACTTGTATGTTCGGGAAATATCCATGCAGAAATCGACAGCCCGGCGCCGATATCATCGAGGTTTCCGGTACTGTGCACCTCGACCCAGTCATCCTGGCCGTCAAAATACAACATGTGGTCGACTTGCCCGGTGATTTCGACGATGCCATAGATAGTGAAATAGTCGGGGTCATCGTCGATATTATTCCACTCTCCAACCTCAAAGTCACCGACCTCGGTACCGATGATATGAGCGAAACGCTCATCCTCATCTTCGCTCGGTTGGCCGACTCCCCAACCACTCCAGTAGGCCTCCCCACCATCGGTCCACAGCCAACTACCGTAATCGTCGATTGACAGACCTATCCACAAATGTTTTCCGTCAGGGGAAAATTCCTCCAGTAACCAGTCATTTTCATCCGGGTCATCCACGGTGACCAGAGACCCCCCCATATCCTCGGCCACAGCCTGGCTGGCCGACCAACTTCCCGAACTGAGGAGGTGGTAGGTGTTGCCGGTTTCCGGATTGACCTGGGTATCCAAGACCTCGATGAATTCGGTACCACCTCCTTGAACCGAAGCACTGCTAAAGCCCAACAGAGTTCCAAATAGCAATACGGTGACGAGGGTGAAAGCAATTCCACAACGGGACGGTCCCATGCTTTGCGGTGATTTTGGTAGCATATATCGATTGCCCATGGGCGTCAGTTACCACTGTAAGTGGTAATTCAGAGAATCCTCTTGCCGGCAATCCGAACCTGAGACTTGAGCGGATACTGGTGCTCCCAAGCAAATTCCTTGACAATCCGCCAGCCACTTTCTTCGCCGACAAAGTCGGTTACATCGATAACCTTATCTCTGGTATTGGCTTTGAAAGCGGCTACTGGTTCTGCATCTTTGAAGACCAGATAGGCTGAACCGAAGCCGAATTTCTGTTTCAGCACATCGGCAAAATATGGCGCTAATGGGTCGCTGGGCGGCAGGACAAAATCTCGCATCGGGGCGATTTTATTCGCTTCTTCAAGCAGTTCCCGCCGACCCCAACAAATCTCGTGCAGATCATGAATCAGGAATCCTTTGATGAGGGTGCCATCTTGCTCGAATTCTGTCAGAATATCCTTCAGTTCTTCCGGCTTGAATGGAGTGCCGGATAATTTCTGGAATTGCTTGATGGTGATAACCGGGAATTGTTCGACTATTCGCCGCAGGAATTCACGCCGCATCGTTGCTTGCTCCTGATCGTGGAAAGGATGAACGGAACGGAAGCCGTTACGATAATCCTGGACAAGGTTTCCGGATCGAATCAGCGGCTGAATCAATTTGCGGAATTCGGCTCGCTTCATCGCATGTCGCTCCATAAAGATTCCCGGGTCGGAATTGGTGTCGAAGAAATCGATGATGTCAAGTAGGTCTTCATCCGCATAATCACCCCTAATGGTCAACAGTTCACGGAAATAATCCAGCGACGCCCAGACCTGATGCCCGCGCAGATTTATTCCCATGTGTAATTGGTTTGCGGTAGCCATCGATTTGATATTCACCCGATACAATTCACAACGGCCACGTAGGGCGAAATCATCGCGGATTTCTGCTACATATTTCATCGCTTGAGTCTCATTCTCCAACCGGGTATGCTGATGTAGATGATGTTTGTGAAACAGGGCGCGCTCGGCAAGTTCACGCGGTTTCGGGTCGATGACTCCACCGCGAATCATTCGCTCACCAGCCATCTTGAAACCGATTTCCACGAATGCGTTGATGGTCTGTCCATCGACTTCTTGAACCGGCACTCCATTGATTTGGGAAATAACTGCAACATCGACCAGTTGGTCGCTGTAATTGTCGAGCAGGGCTGAAAATACTTGACAGAATTCATCCAAGTATGCGAATGGAACATGCAGATCTTTGACCTCGAGATAATCATTGACCTTGTACATCAATATCTTGCCAATCGGGTCCACCCCTTTGAAAATCGGCAGGTACCAGCCCGATTGCAACTGTGCCCGGACTTCCCAGATGAAGCGTGAACAATAAGGGTCGGATTGGGTCAGAATACGAATCGTGCGGTCTTCACGCACCAATTTTTGTAACTGAGCGGCATCTTCAGGGGTACTGAAGAAATCGGTCGGCTCTGGTTGCAGCGCGACCACTCGGGTGATTCTACCCTCGTCCTCAAGGTCGCGCAGTGCCTCGGCCAGATCTTCGGCGGCTCTAGAGACATAGAATCTAAGAGTGTGGCCTTTGACCGGGCCGATTTTCTTGATAAGTTGTTCCAGCCCTTCTTTGAATTCCAGCGGCTGGTAAACATCGATAACCCGATGGAACAGTGACAGTCGTCTCCTGCGCCCCTCGACTTCCTCGAATTGTTTGACAACACATAACTGCCGTTCTAGATTTGAAATCGCATTCTTCAAGTCGCGTTGAATCGAGCGAAAATCCTCACCTCGGGGATATCCTGCAGTCAATTCCTGGCGGGTCAATAATTCATCGTGAGGGAGGCGGGTGAGCAGTTCTTTTTCAAACTCGTTGAGCCAAGGTTCAGGTCGTAAGGAAAGCAGCATCGGGAGATTTTCCCGCATGGTGTAGCCTATTCTATTATGTAAGAGCCGACCCATCACCACATCAGAATCCAATTGCAGGTCCTTCCAATCGGCGAAGCGGAAGTCCTTGACGCGATAGAGCATTTCCTGTTGCTTTTGGAATAATACGTGCGAACCGAAAGCCGCAAAACCATCTTCATGTAATTTGAACGACTTGCTGAGGACGAGATTCTGTAGAGCTCTGTATTCGACGATATTCTCCTCGCCACCGGTTAAGAGATGTTCATCGACACGCAGGATATATTCGGCTTCATCGGTCTGGGTGAAAAACCCGACAGAGGTGACATTGCGGGTCTCCAATTCATGCAGTATCGCCTCAATCTGTGAACTCGGGAATGGTAGCCTCTCCACCAAGTACTCGAGTAATTGCGGCCCCTCGCTGCCGAGTAATTCGACAACTTTGACCCGCAATGCCTCATGCGGGTCACCGATTGAGTGCGATTCCCACTTCGTCGGTTTAGTGCCATCGTATTCAACAGCAACCTGATAGGTTAGACCACGTGAATACAGGTCTCGCAAATCACTTATCTCAGAGCCACCATTTGAGGCTAGAACCCCGAGAGTTCCGTGAATTTCAGCCATATAACTGGAGAACCACTTCTGATCCAAATCATCGCTACCAGTACCATCGATCTTGGTAATGGCTCCATCATTAGCCAGTTCTTCCACCCATTTTTTAATGGTTTCAATATCAACCTCATCCTTCAGTTTCTGCCGATATAGGGGATTTTCCAGATTTCGGTTCAGCCCACCACCGCGATTCATCAACAGTAGTAATTCCTCGGCATTGGTAGGCACCGGTACCTTATCGAGATAATACCCATCGAGTTGTTTTGCATCCAATTCTGTGGCTAGGCTTCTACGCCCGAGTAGGCGCATCAGTACTTCGGGGTCGATATCCTTGACCAGATAAGCACGGGCACGCATCGACAGTAAATCCTCAAACGATGCGATGAATAGGGACATTCCCAACTTTGACGGCATGCTCCCTTTGGTGTACACCAGACTGACATCTTGGTCACGCGATTGTTCGAGAAACTTTTCCAAGCCGGCAAGGTCGATATCCTGCCAGAATATCTCATTACGGGTCTCTTTAATCAGAAGACTATCTTCCATTGTACGATGTTTTGCCAACAACGCATCGGCCTTTTGTTGGAATTGTTGTGGGCTGATTTCATCAGCACCTATACGGCGGGGGATGATCAGCGAGCGCCCCGCCACCTCCCTGAACCTCTTGGCAAAGAGTTGGGTGGTGATGATGTACCTGTCAATGACTTCGACATGGCTGTTGGTGCGGAACAGATCATACATCTCTCCCGGGTCGATTTCCTTTGAGGTTTTCATCAGCAGAGCATTTTCATCGAAGCAAAGTTCGGCGACATGAATCTTATGCATCTGCGCCAATCCGGCCATGAAATAGCCTAGTGCCATGTTGAAGGCGCGACCACGACCGGTGGTGACCAGATAGGTCGGCATGCCACCGAGGATTTGTTCGACCAACAAGCGTTTGGCCGAGGGAGCTTGAAACGAGTCGATGGTGTGCTCCTCGAAGTATCGAGATATCGCTCGCACCACCGGGTCGGACAACCCATAGACCCGTGACAGGATATCCTCAGGGTCATTGCCCATCCTTATGGCCACGATGCAACGGTGCTGAAGGTCGAGAAGATGTTGTGACAATTCGCGCGACCGAGAACGTGCTTCTCCGGCCCAAGATGGGACCGTCGGGCGATGCCCGGTGACCGGATTGACATTTACCCTGGTGCCTTGAATCGAGTGTACCCGGTAGGTTGAGCCACCGAGAAGGATGACATCGGATGAGCGCAGGTTTGAGACGAAAGACGCCGATAATTGACCGATAATGCTACCATCCTGATTGAATACGAGATAGGAGTTATTAGGTGCGATTGTACCGACGTTGGTGTAGTATATCATTCGCGAGTAGCCACGACCACCAAAGGTATTCTCTTCCCAGTCAACCCAGATTCGACGCTCTTCTTCCAGCATATCGAGAACTTCGATGTAGTCGTCATATTCCAAGTTCCGATAGGGCCAGGCGCTGCGTACAATTTCGTAAGCATGGTCTATATCCATCTCTTCCATGATGACTTGGCCGATGAGAAATTGTGCCAGGACATCGAGACAATTCTCCGGAAATATCATCCGGTCCATATCGCCGATCTGTATCGCCGCTTGAAGCGCGGCCAATTCTATCAGGTCATCGACTGATTGCGGGATGAAGCGGGCGCGGGGAATACCACCGACATGGTGTCCGGCACGACCGATTCTCTGTAGAGCGGTGGAAATCGAACCGGGAGAGCCGATTTGAATCACGCAATCCACACTGCCGATATCGATTCCCAATTCAAGCGACGAGGAGGTGACGACAGCGCGTATTTCACCGAGTTTCAGTCTGTTTTCCACCCCTAGTCGGATTTGCTTATCCATCGAGCCGTGGTGTCCAGCCACCATATCACCCATTCCGAGAACCTTTAACTTCTGTACGATTATCTCGGTCATCTTTCTGGTGTTGGCGAATACAAGAGTGGTATTGTGCGCTTCGACCAGGTCCTTTATCATCTCAACATTATGTTCTAGAATAGCCTTTACCGGCAGGTCGCTGAATCTGGGATGAGAGAGGATGATGTCGAGGTCGAGTACTCGCGAACCCGACACTTTTGCGATACATACTCGATGTCCCTCATCGGTTCCCCGGTCATCTGAAGAAACCAGATAGTCGGCAACTGTTTCCAGCGGTTCCATGGTGGCGGAGATGCCGAGACGCTGTACGGGACGCTGTAGTATCGTATCAAGATGGGCCATCGTCAGGGCGAGGTGGGTACCACGTTTTGATGAGACCAAACTATGTAATTCATCGAGAATCAACCACTCTACATTGGATACTATCGGCTTGAAGCGTTTCGATGAAATCGCAATCGCCATGCTCTCAGGTGTGGTTATCAGAATATGTGGCGGCTTGCGCAACATCTTCTGGCGGTCTGATTGTGAGGTATCTCCGGTACGCAGACCGACCCTGATGGGAATTGCCCCGTCGGGGAGATAGCGTTCACTGATTTCCTTCAACGGCTGTAGTAGGTTTTTCTGAATATCATTCGCCAGTGCTTTTATCGGCGAGATATAGATGCAGTGAATCCTCTGTTCCAGAGTTCCGTCCAGAGAACGTCGAACCAGTTGGTCGATAATCGTCAGGAAAGCCGTCAGAGTCTTTCCCGAGCCGGTAGGCGAGCAGAGAAGCAGATGTTCCCCATCCATGATGGCCGGGATTGCCAATTTCTGCGGCTCGGTGAAATCGTCGAATGTCGATGTGAACCAATCCCTCACCGGCTGGCTCAGACGCTTGTAAATATCCTCGCTAGAGGATGGGCTCGTCAGGTATGTGATTACAGCCATTTATTTACCCGCCCTTTATCAGGGTTGCAGGCAAACGATTGTATATTTCAATATATCGTAATCATGCGGTCTAGGCCACACCCAGACCACCTTTGTTCCAACGGTGGATTTCCAGCACATCCAGTACCCCTGTTGACTCACGAAGTGGAGAGTCGTTGGCGGAAGGTGGTAAGGATATCTCATACAAAGCATCGGTTGGGCAGGAACCGATGCATGAAAGGCATCCGACACAACGTGAGTCTACTACCACCACCGGCCTCTTGCGCAGTTTCTCAGGGGTGTACGACAGCGGCAATAATGCCTCGAACGGACAATGGCTGATACACAAATCACAACCGGTGCAATCCGACTCGGTTATCGCCACCATGCTCTGCGTCATCGACACTGCCAACATCGCTGCACTCTCAAGGCTTTGTGCCCGAGAACCTGGTCGGCAAACACCCTCTGGAACAGTAAAGATAGCCGCACCATTGATGATGGGGTGTCGTGCCGACCGGTTGAGGAAGAAATATGGCAGAACCCGACCTTCGGCTCGAGAAGTTGGTTGGAGTTCTGCGCCGCAGGGGAGTAATACTACCGGCGTTCGAGATTCATGGTGGTGTAGCAGGACTCTATGATTTCGGCCCGGTCGGGGGGCGACTACGTAACCGCGTCAACCAAGTCTGGCTTGAACACTGGCTCAAATTAGGAAATGTCGTCGAGTTGTCCTGCCCTACCATCACCCCCTATCCAGTACTATCTGCGAGTGGTCATGTCGGTGAATTCTCGGACTTCCTCACCACTTGTGGGCAATGCCAAGTTTCACTGCGGGCCGATTCTCTGTTGCAGGAATCTCATTCCAATCCGGATTCTCTCACCGCGGTAGAACTCGAATCGGAAATTGCAGCCCGCAACCCACAATGTCCTGACTGTGGAGCAACTGAATGGACTTCTGTAACTTCGCAGAGCCTGATGTTCAATACCATCATCGGCGGCGGTAAAAGTGGCCGTGAGGGGTTCTTGCGCCCTGAGACCGCACAAGGTATGTTCACCAATTTCCCCTCCCTCTATCGCCACTTCAGGCAACGGCTACCATTTGGCGCGGTACAGGTTGGGAAGGGCTACCGAAACGAGATAAGTCCACGCCAGGGAATGATTCGTCTGCGTGAATTCAATATGGCGGAATTGGAGTATTTCATCGACCCCGAGGTAGAACCCATGCACGATTTCAGCCAGTGGGAAAATCTACCTCTCAACTTGATTTCCAATCGGGATGACGAGCTATCTCAATCGATTCCCGACGCTCTCAGCGCCGGAGTAATCCGCCATGCGACCGTCGCCTATTTCATGGCGCAAACCTATGATTTCCTCGTCGCTGTCGGAATCGATGCAAACCGTCTACGCTTCCGCCAACATAAGGAGTCGGAGATGGCGCATTACGCCAGCGATTGTTGGGATGTCGAGATTCTTGGCTCATATGGTTGGGTCGAATGCGTTGGCATCGCCCATCGTGGCTGCTTCGACCTCGAAGCACATGAGCTCGCCACTGGACATCGACTGAGGGCGTGGCGACAATGGCCACAAGCGGTCGAGGTCGACAAAGAGATCCTGACCATTGATGGTGCCAAAGCGGGACCGGCATTTCGCGACCGGGCCGGTCTGGTGAAAGATGCACTGGAAGCGCTGGAGCAGATACCCACTGAATTCCCCCTCGAGTTGACACTGTCGAGTGGAGAAGTTGTCACGGTTGAATCTGAGCACGTCAAGCGACAGCGGATTCAGCAAACCGTCAATGGCGAGTGGTTCCTGCCACACGTCGTCGAACCCGCCTTCGGCATCGACCGAATCATATGGCACATTATCGACCATGCGTGGTGCGAAATTGAAAAAGAAGGTCAGGATTATTCCGTGATGCGATTGGCGCCAGATATTGCCCCAATCGATGTTGCGGTCTTACCACTGTTCGAAAAAGATGGCATGGGGAAAATGGCCGAGGGGTTGAACCGAACCATTTGTTCGACCAAGGGGTTGTTCTCATACTACGATGGCTCGGGCTCAATCGGCCGCAGGTATGCTCGCGCCGACGAAGTCGGAGTACCCTGGTGTGTCACCATCGACCACCAATCACTCAAGGATGGTACTGCAACCATCCGCCAGCGTGATGGTCAACAGCAGATCCGGCACCCTCTGGACGAAATCTCCGAGCTCATCTCCGGTGGTATGGTCGGGAAACTTTTCTCTTGAGCGAGTCACAAGCCGAAGGCCACTCTGATTCACTGGTGGACTCGGCCTTCGGGTATCGATTTTCTTCGCTTGCTCGGACCTGATTATGCGAGTCGCAGACGC
>JAPOGE010000036.1 GCA_028283345.1 Candidatus Poseidoniales archaeon | reverse complement strand
CGACATCACCCATCCCAAACGTCTGCCCCGAGATGACCTCGATGCCATCGAAGACATGTCGAATCTTGTCATCGAACAAGTTGCTCGTACCGAGAAGATCAAGTTGAATCGTCGTGATGCCGATTCACAATTCGGTTTCGACCTCTATCAGGGCGGCGCTCCGAAAGGCGCCGACATCAGGATTCTGAAAATCGGTGACCACGATGTCCAGGCCTGCGGCGGTACCCATCATGATGACTTGACCCTAATTGGTGCGATACGAATTATAAGGTCGACTGCCGTCCAAGATGGTGTGGAGCGTTTGCATATCGTGTCCGGAGAAGCAGAATTGAATTATTCACGTCAGCAGGAGGCGGTACTTCGCCAGACCTGCGAGGTATTCGGCGTCAATGACGAGGATCTACCGAAAACCGCTATGCGATTCTTCGACGAGTGGAAGTCCCAGCGCAAGAAAATAGAGCACCTCGAGGCTGAAATCACCCGATTACGCACCGATGGTGGAGGTGGTCAAGCAACTGAAAAAGACGGAGTCAGAATCATCGTCTTGGAAGGCGAGGGTGACCTGAGACAATTACAGGGTATGGCAGGAGAACTTACCCTGGATAAGGATACTCCTACCGTGGCGGTGATCGGCAGTGCAACCGATGGAGGTTTTCTGCTGGTGGCGATAACCGAAGATACCATCGCCAGTGAGCGCTACGACGCGGTCGAGATTCTGCAATCGATTTCCCATCACATCGGCGGAGGAGGTGGTGGCAGGCCAACCTTTGCCCAGGGCGGCGGCTCAAACCCAGAAGGCCTGGAGTCAGCACTGTCTGCGGCGCGCGAACTTCTCAACTGAGTTTCTCGAGCGCGGTGATATCGAACCACGATACCGCGTTGGCGATGGCCTCGGAACGCGAGAACCAGCCGACCGCTTCGATTTCATCCTCTTTCAGGGAAAATTCGAGTCCCTTGGATTCCACCGATATGCGATAGGTGAATGAGACGTATGAGATACCCTCGTCGCTGAAAATATTCTGTTCGACAATCGAGGTATTGGACTCGTTGATTTCAATATTGATTCCCAATTCCTCCAGCGCTTCACGGGCGGCTCCGATACGGGGGTGCTCATCATGGTCGAGATAACCGCCGGGAAGCGACCAGCAACCGGTGAAGTGCCCGCGTTTCACCTTGGCCATCAATATTCGTTCATCTTCATCCTTCACCACGACTTTGGCTACCAGCCGGTGTAGTGAGCGGTATACAGATTCACGGGCGAGGGGGTGCGTCCATGAGTCTGAAATGACATGGTCCTTCCAAGCCCAATCCTCAGGCCACACAATTTCGGGATGACCCTTAATCACGGTAGCAGTCGACTCACCGATGCGCAGAACCGCGCGGCCTTTTTCACTCCATTCAATGCCTAATGCGGCTACTTCATCGATGGTCGGGAGGCGAATCAAATCCTCCTCCCCTCCTGCAGCAAGAGTACGCCCCCTGACTGGTATCTGCGGGCCTTCACCCTTGGAATTAACCAAAAGCAGTTTGCCATCGTGCTCGAGATGGAGAAATTCTTCGGCCATCAATCACCCTGAAACCGTCAAAGGTCATCAATCCAACGGGGGAGATTTGTCAACGAGGGTCACGTGTGGAACTGGTAATTGTCGCACTTCCGTTTCGATACCGTCGAGCGATTTTATTTCTTTGCCCAAATCTTCGTGCATCCCCAATTCCTCCAATTTTTTCACCGAGGGGTTCAGTCTGGACTGGTAGGAGACCACCGAGGAGTTGAATGCCTCTGCTGCATCGCCTAATTTGGTGCCTACTTTAGCATAATGTTCAGACCATGTGGCGAATCGTCCGTACAATTCACGACAGATGCCGATAGCTTCACGGGCATTGCTCTCCTGTATGTTTTGCCGCCACTGGAATGCGATTGTACGCAGTAATGCCAGTAAAGAGACCGGTGAGGCGATGAGGATATCGTTTTTCATGGCAAATTCATGGAGGTCAGGTTCTGCGTCAAAGGTCACCGCGAGAAGGGCCTCGCTGGGGACAAACATCACCACCGCTTCCACATCACCCTTTACCGCCGAGCGGTAATCTTTGGACTTCAAATCTTTGACCCGATTCCGGAGTGCTTTTGCATGCTCTGAAATCAGCCGTTTCTTATCCGCTTCATCGTCCTCTTCAATCGCTTCGAGGAATTTCTTTCCAGTGGCTTTTGCATCTATAGGTATCTTGCCACCACCTGGGAGATTGACGATATAATCAGGGCGCTTTTGTTCTTGCTGTCCTTGTTGCTCGACGAAATCAATCCCTTCCCGCAGTCCAGACATTTCAAAGATATTGCCTAGGCTGACCTCGCCCCAATCACCTCGGACATTGGAACTACTGGTAAGGGCAGTGACCAGATTGCTCGCTTGCTTATCCAACATTGAGGTGCTGTTTTGTAGATTCAACAGATGGGTTTTGATATCTCCATAGGCCACATCACGTTCCTTCTCCATCAGTTTAGTTGAAGCTTCCAATGCACTCAATTGTTCAGCCAATGGCTTTAGCAGAGTCTCAATCTCAATTTTTCGAGCCTCGAGATCACTACCGCTCTCGGCTTGCTGAGCAGCCAAGATCTCCTTTGCCAGGGTGATGAATTGTTCATTATTTGCCGTGAGTGCTTCCGAAGATAATTGACTGAAAGTTCCGCGCATATTGTCTTCAGTGACCGCGGTTGCCTCGGCCATCGCCTCGTATCTGATGACTTGGTTTTTGCTACGATTTCCGGCGGCAAACCAAGCCACGGCAAAGGCCAATCCAGCGATGAGAAAGTAGAGCGTGATATCGATAATTGTAGTCATCAACCCACCCTCAGATGCTTGAGTTTGGCGACTGTGTATTAACCCTGTGAAAGTGAAATTGCCCGAATCGGAGTGGGTCAATGCTCAAGAATGTAAAGCCCGTGCGAGTGGTGATGCTCTTTGAGCAAATCAATCAAGGTGTATGGGCCCGCGCCTACCTGATAGTCGATGAGACCACCAAATCGGCGGTTCTGGTCGACCCGGTAATCGATTTCATCGAGCGCGACAGCGCGATGCTGGTCGAGCGAGGACTGACCCTGGTCTGCGTGATGAATACCCATACCCACGCCGACCATGTTTCTGCGGCAATACATCTGGCACGAAAATTCGGCTGCCCATACCTGATGCACGAAAGCACCGGGGTTTCGTGTGCGGACCTATTGGTTGAAGACCGGCAGGAAATTTCCTTCTCGGGCTTGGATTTCACCTTCCATCTCTCACCTGGTCACACCTCCGATGCGATGTGTATCGAGATTGGTGATTTTCTGCTGACCGGTGACTTTCTCTTCAATGGTGAAGGGGGGGTGGGAAGAGACGACCTTCCCAGTGGCAGTATTGATGATCATTGGAACTCACTCCAGGTCCTCGACCGCTTCGACCCGGAAATCCTCATCTGTCCCGGTCATGATCCCCCCGGATTACCCGAGTCCACCCTTGGTGAAAACCGTACTTCCAATCCGGTGCTACAGTGTTCTACCCGAGCCGATTATGAGCTATGGCAGCGCAATGAATGGGAGAAACTAGGCGAGGTTTCGCGCTTGGAATATTCCTTGCCGGCAAACCTGACCTGTCAACTTCCTGACCCTGGTTATTATCGCTAGTAGCCGAGGATGTCGCGTAGTTGTTCCTTGTAGAAATTACCAGACTTCTGCAACGAAGCCAACTCCTCCTCGGTAAGTTCCAGGTCGATGATTTTCTCAACCCCTTTGGCACCGAGAATAATCGGCACCCCGATGAAGACTTCCTCAAGGCCATATTGGCCTTCGAGCAGGGTCGAGGCCGGAATCAGCCGCTTACGGTCGTTGATGACCGCTTCAGCCATGATTGCCGCGGCCGAACCAGGTGCATAAAATGCCGAACCGTGCTCAAGCAGTTTGACGATTTCCCCCCCACCACCGGCGGTTCGAGCGGAAATTTCCTCGATGGTCTGCGCATCGAGTAACTGGGTGATGGGAATTCCTCCGCAGGTGGTGTAGCGTGGCAGTGGTACCATGGTGTCGCCATGCCCGCCGAGCACCATGGCGGAAACATCTTCTTCATTACAGCCGACAGCCTTGGCGACAAAGTGAATCATTCGGGCGCTGTCGAGAATCCCCGCCTGACCTACCACTCTCTCCTTGGGAAATCCGGTTATCTTCCACATGTGATAGGTCATCAGGTCCAGAGGGTTGGTCACCATGACGATGACCGAGTCTGGAGCGTGCTCGCGAATCCCCTCACCCACCTGTTTGATGATGTCGGCATTCTTACCGATCAGATCTTCACGACTCATACCGGGTTGGCGAGGAAATCCACTTGTCACTACCACGACATCGGCTCCGGCGATATCGGCATAGTCTGAGGTTCCGGTGATATTGCCATCGAAGTTCAAAATTTGCGCATTTTGGCTCATGTCGAGGGCCTTACCCTTGGCAAATCCTTCGAAGATATCGAGCATGACGATATCGCCTAATTTCTTCTGTGCAAGTACGAATGCGCAGGTGGCACCGACGTTTCCTGCACCGATGACAGCGATTTTCTTTCTCCCATTTGCCATGATGATTCCTCGTTGAATCCGGTCTGGTGCCCGGTGTCTTTAATATCGTCGGCATAGCGATGAGCCAAGAGAAATCACTGTTTCCGAGCAAACGGTCGATAACTGAGGAGGGTGAGGTTCAATAACTGTTTTTAGGTCGCCCTTTTTGTTGAAGTCCGAGTATGTCGTGAGGGTGATTCATCTACCGTGGGGAAATATCGATGAGATTAGGAGTGCCGAAGGAACCGAGTGGCGAAACCAGAGTTGCCATCGTGCCGAATTCAATTCCCAAACTGATGAAAAAAGGCTATGAGGTTGTGGTCGAAAGCGGTGCCGGAAGCGCCGCCAATTACTCGGATTCCGAATATGAGAAAAAAGGTGCGACCATTGCCGGTGCTGCTGAAGCCCTGGCCTGTGAACTGGTCATCAGTATTCGCGTACCGGATTTCTCGGCGATGGTACCGGGGCAGATTCTCGCCTGCGTCAGCGACCCCTTCCGCAATCCCACCACCGTCAAGGAAATCTGTGCTGCCGGCATCACCTTGATGTCGATGGATATGATTCCTCGTCGCCTGTCCCGAGCGCAGGCGATGGACGTCAACTCCAGCCAAGACAACCTCGCCGGTTACAAGGCGGTCCTGCTAGGTGCCGCCCACGTCAACCGCGGCATTCCGATGATGACCACAGCCGCCGGCACCGTCCGCCCGGCAAAGTTCGTGATAATGGGCAGTGGGGTTGCCGGATTACAGGCGATTGCCACCGCCAAGCGTCTCGGCGCCATCGTCTATGCCTCGGATGTGCGCCGCAGTGCGGCCGAGCAGATTGAATCTGTCGGCGGCCGATTCATCGAGGTCGAGGGAATGGATGATTTTGAGGATGAGTCCGGATATGCGAAGCCATTGACGCCGGAATTCATCCAGAAGGTCAACGATACCGTCTGTGAGGTCGCCAAAGATGCTGACGTAATCATCACCACCGCACGTATTTTCGGTCGCCCAGCGCCGATAACCGTTCCCGCCAGTGCGATTGAGTCATTCAAGCCCGGTGCGGTCGTGGTCGATATGAATGCCGATGTCGGTGGTAATTGTGAACTCACCAAGCCTGGCGAGGTAATCGAGGAACATGGCGTAATCATCGTCGGAATCGAATCATTGCCGTCCACTCTGGCCAATACCGCGTCGATGCTTTTCAGCAATAACATGACCACTTTCGTCTCCAGCCTGGTCGATGAGGAGGGGAACTTCGCTTTGTCCGAGGATGACGATGTCCTGGTCGGTGCCCCAGAGGGAAGTAACTTACACGTCGGCGGCATGGGTGGGGTTCTGATCTGTAAGGATGGAGAGATGCATCCAAAACAATCTCGCTTGATAGCGGTGGTCGAATGATAGTGGAAATCAGTGCATTGATTGCCAGCATCACCCTCTTCGCCTTGGCGATATTCCTCGGTTTTGAATTAATCACCAAAGTGCCCCCAACTCTGCACACCCCGTTGATGAGCGGCGCCAATGCGGTGTCGGGAATCAGCGTGGTCGGCGCCCTGTTCCTTTCCAACGTCGCCTTCAAGGGTGGCGATACCGCCCTCGCCACCTGGTTGGCTTTCGCCGCCTTGGTACTGGCGATGATAAATGTGGTCGGTGGATTTGCCGTCACCAATCGCATGCTGAATATGATTGCCGGTAAGAAGAAGAGGGGGCGAGCCAAGTGATCGATCCCGGTTTTCTCGATTTGGGCTACCTCCTCTCAGCAGGTCTTTTCATCTTCGGCCTGAAGATGCTCGGCCATCCTCGCACTGCGCCCCGTGGCAACCAATACGGGATGATGGGTATGGCCACTGCAATCATCACCACCGTAGTGAAACTCGAGATCGAGACCGGCCTATTGGGCTGGAAATACATTCTCGGGGGAGTTCTGCTTGGTTCACTCATCGGTTATGTGCTGGCGGTTCGGGTCGAGATGACCGGGATGCCGGAACTGGTCGCTCTGTTCAATGGATTCGGTGGCGCCGCCAGTGCCCTGGTCGCACTGTCGGAAGCGCTTGAGAGAATCGGTATCGGTGCTGTCGACCCGGCCAACGGAATACCCGCCGACCCACTTACCTTGTGGGTGATTTGGATTGCCATCGGCTTGTCGGCATTGGTGGGATGGATGACCCTTACGGGCAGTATCCTGGCGATGCTGAAACTGAGGGGTGGTATCAGTATCTTTGGCAAGTGGATTAGAACCCCGACCTGGGGTCCGCCTTGGTTGAATCCAATCAAGGTGGCTTGTGGACTCTCGGTTTTCGCCCTGATCTACCTGTCAGCGGTCAATCCGGAGAATACCGACTATGTCTGGTACATCGTCGGATTATCGAGTTTGCTGGGAATAATGCTGGTACTGCCTATCGGTGGTGCCGATATGCCGGTGGTGGTCAGTCTGCTCAACTCGCTTTCGGGTATCGCCGCCGCTTTCACCGGCTTCATCATCGGCAATAGTGTCCTCATCATCGCCGGCTCACTGGTCGGTGCCAGCGGTTTGGTCCTGACCTTCATCATGTGCAAGGCGATGAACCGCCGTCTGATCGACGTTTTGTTCAAGACCTTTGGTGGTGGTGGTGAGAAGGAGTCTCTGACCCGAACCAAGGTCGGCAGCGATGCCTACGAGGTCGCCATGCTTGCCGATGGTGCGCAATCGGTGATCATCGTGCCAGGATACGGCATGGCCGTCAGCCAGAGCCAGCATCAGGTGAAGGAATTCGGTGACCTGATGGAAGAGTTGTTCGATACCGAGGTCAAGTACGCGATTCATCCGGTCGCCGGGCGAATGCCCGGTCATATGAATGTACTATTGGCCGAAGCCAATGTTCCCTATGACAAATTGATTGAGATGGATGAGATCAATCCGGAATTCCCCGACTGCGACCTGTGTCTGGTCATCGGCGCTAACGACACCATCAACCCGGCTGCTCGAAGTGGTGAGGGTCCTTTGGCCGGGATGCCGATCATGGACTGTGACAAGGCCCGGGTGGTGGTGATAATCAAGCGCGGTCTCTCGGTTGGCTATGCCGGAGTCGACAATGATTTGTTCTACGAGGATAAGACGATGATGCTTTTCGGCGACGGCAAAGAGATGATGACCAAACTCAATGCCGCAATAAAGGAGTTATGAACAGCCGAATAAGCAACGGTTAAGGACATCGCTGAAGTCGAAGGGTGCAGGGTGGTATAAGATGAATAAGTGGCATCGAATCATCTTGATGACCCTTCTTTCACTCGCTCTGGTTGCACCGACACTCGGATTGAGTGGCGGTCCACCTTGGGAGACCAGTGATATCCCACCCAATAAGGTGATCACCAAAGGTTGCACCTGTCACGGGGGGGGCGTTCCCTCGATTGCGGTGATTGTCTCGATCAGCGGTGTGCCGCAATCTTATACTCCCGACCAAACCTACAATTTCACCATTGCCCTCACGACCGCTGACGATGCGGTCGAGGGTGGTTTCATGCTGTGGTCATATGGGGTGGGAACCTTCAATTCCGACGCCGATGGAATTATTGCCAATGCCAATGAATCCACCGCAATCACCCAGAGTAAGGTTGGAAATGACTGGGTCGTGCAATGGACCGCTCCGGCTCAAGACGTCGGCGAGGTCGCATTCCAACTGGTCGGCAATGCCGTCGATGGCAGCGGATTACCGGACGAGGGCGATGCGTGGAACATCGTATCCTTCTTCATCTCCGCACCCGGGACGACAACAGTTTCTGAAGGCGATGAACTGGCACTCCGCACCATTTCAGTGGGCGATTACGAGTCTCTGTTCGTCGTCGAAATCACCGCCGAACAGATTGAAGCCGAGCACCAGGAGGAACTTTCGGCCAAATATTTCAAGCAGGGTAATATCTACTATTGGAGCACCTTTGCAATCCTGCTCATCGGGGCGGTTTTCCAGCGTGAGTTCTATGAGAAGAAGTATGGCGGTGGCCCCCCTCACCTCGACAGGTCATTGGCAGTTCCACAGGGAATCGGTCGGGGTGTTGCCGCGCTGGTAATGCTCTATCTGACGATTCACCTGTATCAACAGGGTGGTGGTGGTGGCTGGGTCGGAGTGGTCGCTATACTGTTCCTTTTGTTCGCTTATGGGGTCTACCGTACCATTCTTCAGGCCAGAACACCTCCAGAGGTTGCCGATCTACTGTGAGGTTGAGGTGGCGAATCGCTCTTCACCAACGGTTGATTGGATGGTTTGTTGGCAATGACTTCCAGCCTGCGACTCTCCCGCGACCGCGACACTTCGGTGCAGGCGCATTTGGATGAGTTTGCCGCCCGAGGTGGCTTGGTACTATTCGCTTTGGTCATCACCGCGGTATTCTGGTGGTGGAATGCTGATGTCATCATCGCTTGGTATCTCAGTCGACTGTCACCCTGCGATGTCGATTCCTGCTTGCGCGTATTCGACCCGATACAGTGGATTACTACCCGGTGGATGCTGATAATGCTGCTTTCGCTACTGATGACTATGCCGATTCTGGCGTGGCAGATGGTCGCCTTCTCATCCCCTGGTCTACTGCCTAAAGAGCGGTTGTGGTTTCGTCGAATTCTTCTCTATATGCCGATTTTCGCCGGCTTGGTAATCGTCCTGACCCTGCTCTACGGCTTGCCGGCGCTATTTGCCTGGGGTCACGAAATGAATACTTCGCATAGTCTGGTCACAAGATATGACGCCTCTGAATTATTGCTCATCGCATTTACATTGGCGTGGATAGAAGGCCTGCTGGTATTGGCAATATGTGCGGTTCTTGCCGGTGGAATCAGTGGACTGGTGACTACCTATACCGTGGGTTGGTGGCGAATCAGAGTGCATGGTTTCGCCCTCGGTCTGATGTGGCTGATGCTACCAGAATCTCTGGCTGGTGTACGCATCACGATACTTATTTTCTCAGCCCTCTGTATCGAGGCCTCCTTCGCCCCATTCGCCCATCGCCACGGCCTGCGCATGAGTCTGGAGTCGGGACGAGGTATTCTCGATTCAGAAGGAGGTCTGAGGCGGATCTGTATCGTCGACTGTCGCTGTGCCGGTGCTTGCCCCTCATTGGCGGGTTGGACTCCCCCTGGTGGCATTGGCTCCCATTCGTCTGGTGGACTCTGTCTCTCACATCAGGAGCGTGACGAGTTGCTTGAGCGGGTGCGAGATGAGCGCTTTAGTGACGTGTTGATATCCGGTTGTGACTCAAGCCCTCTACCGTTCCAACTACGAGATAGTCTCGCTATCCTCGGGACCCGGCTCAGTGGGTTGAATCTGCTTGAATCCAGTGCCGTAAGAAGCCAATCCTCACCTCACGAAACTTTGGATCTCCAGTTGGCTCTGGCATCACTGGTCGACCCTTGGACAAAATCATCGATCAGGGCTCGGCAATTAGCTGTGCTATCTGCTCATCGTCGGCCGAGCCGTATCCTGCACTGCGAAGCCACAGGTGAACTGCCTTGGGGCTATCAATTACGACCTGATGAGGTTTTTCTGCCAGCCCCGGGGAAGGTGGGAAGCGGGATAATGTCCTATGCCGCGGAAAGTGGCATCACCGTGACAAACTTCGACTCAGCCGGTACAGGTTGAGCAATCATTGAAGGTAGGAGCCGAATAAAGGCATTCCATGCGTACCCGTCTGGCGCTACCGATTGCCCTACTTTTCATCACTGCCGGATTGTGGGGGTGGGTCAACCCCGAGGTGGTGAGCGAATGGTTCGAAGATGTCATTTCTCAAACCGAGCCCCGGACTACGCAGGTCATCGGGTTACAGAGCGAGGAGCGATGGTTGGTGGTTATCGTCGATTTCGCCGAGAATCCCGCCGCTCCGGGTCTCGACGTGAAACAGGCGACTAGCATACTCACCGGAAGCAATGGCTTGGCCGCTTACCTCGACCAGTTGTCGGCTGGTAGAGTAAACTTGAATCTGACGATTCATCCGGACGTGATCAGAGCTGAACATTCGGTCGACTATTATGGACAGGATAGCGCCGACTCGCGAGATTCGGGAAAGGACGGTGGTGCGGGCCCCGCGACATTGGCGGCCCAGGTCGTCACTGAACTCAGCGACCAGATAGACTGGCAGCAATGGGACTTGGACAACGATGGAGCGGTCGACAGATTCATCATTCTGCATACAAGTAAACCTCAGGAGGATGGTGGTGCTAGCAGCAAGATATGGTCACATTTCGGCCCGTTGTCAGAGCCTATCACAGTAGCGGATGGCCTCACCGTAGAGCACTACACCATGGCTAGTTTCCGCTCCTCGAACTATCGCGGTACAATACTCCACGAAGCATTGCATCAGCATGGCGCCATCGACCTCTACGCGGTGCACGATGTCGTCCGCAAAGACCCTTGGAATGGAGTCGGTGATTGGGATATCATGGCCAGTGGAAACTGGAACGGTAACGGTAGGATACCAGCCCTGCCGATGGCGGCCACGATTGCCCAGTTGGGGGTTGAGCGACACCAGACCATGCCGCCGACCTGGCCGCCAGCATCATCGTGCGAGGATCTTTCGTTCCACATCGAGCCACAGACCTCGGACGGCCTGCCGCTGAAAATAGAATTATCCAGTGGTGAATACCTTTGGGCTGAATATCGCCAGGATTCTGGTTTTGATTCACAACTTCCAGGTGAAGGATTACTGGTCAGCATTCAAAATACCAATGTCGGTGGCTTGAAGAATAACGATGCAAATACCGATTCCCGTCATCCTCTACTGCGGATCATAGAAGCCGACCAGGATGACGGTTTGATGGGTGGGGGCGACGAGGGCTCATCCGGAGATGTCTTCCAAGTCGGCGAGGTGTTTGGTGGCGAAGGGGTGGTTATTCGCAACCGCTACGGGTTCCTGGTGCCATGGAAGGCCACACTCGAGTATGATTTTTCTGGAGTCATTCTCAATTTTTCCAGTGCCGATTGTTCACCGACGTTCACGGTCGAGACCAGCGCCGATGAAATCGTGGTATTTTACGACCAATCGATATATTTCACTTGGATTGCTGGCCACGCTTGCGAGCCCTCGCTGAATCTGACCTCTTCGGATGGTAGAGAGATTTCACCGGTATCATCACCACCGGAACTACTGGCGGGTGAGGAATATGAGATGGAAATACGCTGGTCAACCTCTACCCAGGACGGATATAAGGGGACTTTGAGCGGTACTCTTGGATGCGGTTTGAGCGTTGAATTCAATGTCTCTATTCCGTGGTATGTGGTCGGCAATATACCTACCGCAACAGAGTATTCGACTTCGATTCCGGTCTCTGAATTTTCGATCATCGAGGTGCCGCTGGCGCTGGAAGGCGAAGGCAGCCGAGAATACATCGTCGAAATCACCGGCGCCGTATCGCGCATCGCAACCTCATCTACCACGATTATTGTCGAAGGCGATTCATCACTTGAATTGTCGATCAAGCCCAGCGGCTTATTGATTCCCGGGATGCTGGCCCGAGGGGAAGTCATTCTAAGGGATGGTAATGGCATCGAATATCAGATCAATGTTACTCTGACGGCAGAATCCGAATCGCCCGCCTATGGTTTCATGCAAAAATTTCGTGATCCGGGAACGACATTCCTCATCGTCGGGATTCTATGTGCCTGCTGGGTTCTATTAGGAGTTAAGCGAAAAGTCTCACCACAACCGAAACCGCTTCCCACAGAGGTTGATTCGGTTGAGAATTTCACCGCCGGCGGGCCGCCACCGAATGATTTCAATCTCCTCCACCCCCCTCAAGATGAATACCGACATCAGTGATGGTCAAGCCGATACCTCGGCTTTGTCGTCTCGGTGTAGATTCGGTGCTCTAATCTCTCCCGATGAGGATTCGCTCAATCGAGAGATACTGCCATTCTTCGCCATGCAGGGCACAGAGCCACTTCTTGTGCACCCCGGCGGCGAGTCGTACCGCCAGACAGGCGCCATCCCAATTGCTCGGTGCCTCATCTTCAGGTGACAGTAACCAAGGGGCATGTGCTTCATCCATCGGCTCGCAGTATAAGCGCCAGCGACACCCATACTTGAATCCAGGACGGCACAGCAAACCGCGGGAAAGCAGGTCGGAGTAAAGATGACCCAACTTCGAGAGCGCGACTTCATTGAGTAGGTGTTCGAGCCATTCAGCCTCGACGGAATTCAGCCAGGTCCCATTCATCTGTGCCACCCCTACCGTCGGCAGAGGCCAATGCTCTTTTCCCATCGCCATGAAGACACCGTTATGCGACTCCTTCCTTCCGTCCCAACTCTGCGCCAGCCCAGCCATGGTTGATTCACCCAGGTGGGGCAGTGCCATTTCCCCGGCAATCTGTTCTAACCCGAGACGATAGATGGTGACATCAAATTCGCCATCGACGACGAGGATTTCGGCCTTATGATTCTGTGCCTGCACCGCCGCGCCCCACTCGAGTAATTCGCGCCAGTTGACCGAATCCTGTGACCCGAACCATCGTACCTGTGCCAGTGGCTCATCACGGCTCGGGTGTTGATTTCGATTCCACCGCAGCGCCCAGGTGCCGGTTATGCAATTCACCTTGTGCTCATCGCTGAGTGAGTTGAACAGAACTACTTTCTCACCGCCATCCCGCACCGCCTCAAGCGCCGCACAACGATGCATGAAGAGGGCGTCAGTAGTCATTTGTTGCACCACCCAGTCACCGCTGGGCAAGGGTAGGTGACGGTGCCAGTGGCAGAACATCAATTCGGCTGGCTGCAGGGATAATTTTCCTCCCGAGAGTGGTTTTCCGAGCGCCGATTTTTGGAATAATCGACTGGCTAGTCCGCCCTCTACCACCCACTGCCCCTCGATTTTCTGCGCCGCTTCAAGTGGATTTCTCGGGCCTTCGTCACCCTCTTCGGGCGAGTACACTGGGCGGTGGTTCCTCACCCTTGGCTTCAACTTACGTTGTGAATCACGGCCCATGCTGCGGCGTGTTCATACTGATTATTGAGGCCGCCGCTTACGAATACTCAATAACGGTGATGCTGACGTCTTGCGGAGCACTATGGTCGATGGCTGGCTGGCGACGATGACCTCTCAGGAGCGTCTGCTCCTGCATCTGCTGGATAATCCATTACCAGAAAGAGCTTGGGATGTCAAGCCGCATCTTACCCAAGCGGGAATTTCAGAAGCGACTTTTGTCCACCGAAAACATGTTCCTCGGACGATAAAACTGGCGATGAAACGAGGTTTTGTCGCAGATGATACACGCCACATCATCGGTAGTAAACAGCGCCGAAAGGTGTACTTACTCACCCCCGAGGGGAAACAGCAGGCGGGCAAACTCATCGCGCGACTACGGGAGATGTCGATTGATAAGGGCGATGAGCAATGCGTCGTAGGTGATATTATCGGCCACGAAAAAATGCTCTATTTTCTCGCTCACGTCGACAGCCACTGCAAATGGCATGATGTTTCTGTCAGCATTTATTCACCGCCACCGGGCGAGAAAATCGCCGCCGAGGAGATATTCATATCGGTATTTGGCCAGGCTTGGAGCGATGGCCATCTTTCCGAGGACGAGAAGGGAATTATTTCCGTACTGAGACGGGTTCTGGATTTTCCCCAGTCCGAACTTGAGCGAATCAGTGCCGCAGCCAGTTTGGCCCGAGATGCGGCCAATCAAAGCCCTGAAGATGGCACCGGGGAAGACCTCTCTCCCGACACCCCTCGGTGCGGCAATTCCACTGACGAATCTGCAGGTGAGTTGAGCGAGTCCGATGCAATCTATATCGAGGTCTTACTCGAAGCATTATCCGATGGACAACTCATTCGTGAAGAGGACGCGATGCTGTCAAGGCTACGCTCCTCCCTGGGCTTGGCTGAAGGAGCGCACGAAAAAATGCACATTACGGCTAGAGAGCAACTCGGTCTGGACGCAACTGAGACCACCCATGTGATGGCTTATGCCGATGCTCTGCGGGTGGCATTGGCAGATGAGATCATCACCGCCGACGAGGAGGCTATCCTAGAATCACTGCGCTCAAGTCTGAATATTTCACCACAGCAGCACCTCTCACTATTGGCAACTGAGCGCGCCAAGTTGAATTGATACATCCGAGTCGCAGGGTATGGGGGGATTGTAATGGCGATCAGTGAAGAGGATTGGGTCACCCACGACAATCTACAGAAATTACGCCGGGCGGTCGAGGGATTGGAAGCCAAAAAAGTGGTTTTGGTCGGCGATGTGATGCTCGACCGTTACGTCCACGGGTATGCTAACAATCTCGACCCCACCGCCGCCGTCCCGGTACTCAAAGAGACCCACCGAGAGCAAGGCGCGGGTGCCGCCGCCCATGTTGCCCGTGGTCTGCTGTCGTTTGGACTACGACCGCAATTATTTGCCGTGGTCGGTGATGATGATGCCGGGCGAGAACTTCTCGAATTACTTGAGGACGAGGGAGTCCCTACCGATGGAATCGCGGTGATTGAGGGCCGCAAGACGACCGTGAAAACTCGCTTGATCGCCGCCCGTGAGAGCCTTATCAACCAAAAACAATTGCTGATGCGTTGGGATAGTGAAGCGAATGAGCCTTTGCAGGAAGAAGCCTGTTCAGAGATTACCGAGCGAGCCTGTAAAGCATTGGAAAGTGCTGCGGTGTTGGTGATATCCGACTATGGGAAGGGAGTACTCAGCGATACCGGGGCGCATCGACTGGTGGCGACCGCGACTGCGGCCGGCATTCCGATAATCAGTGACCCCAAACTTACCGGATTACATCGAATCAGTGGTGCCAGAGTGGCGATAATGAAGGCGCGTGGACTAAATCTCATGCGCCGCCGGATCGGCTCCGAAGATTCATCCGAAGCCGCTAAAACGATTCTGAGTGAGAATAACATCGATTCCTTGCTGGTGGCCGGCGGTGAAGAAGGTACTACTCTGTACAAGAGCGATGGCACTTCTCTGCATATCGCCTGCAGTGCCGTAAATCCCCGGCAACAGATAGGCTTGCTCGATGCGGCAAATGTGGCGATGACCACGGCTCTGGCTGCTGGCCTCTCACTGGAACAGGGTTGTTTACTCGCAAATTCTGCGTGTGAGGTCATTCTGGCCGGGGATTCCACCTCTATGGAAACCGTGCTTTCGGCCCGTGCTTTGGTAACCAGGCTCGACGAAGTCGCGTGGTCGATGCACATCTCGCAGAGATAGGTGATTGGATGAGTGCGTGGCTGCGACCGACGACCGCTGATGTCGCCCTGCGGGCATTTTCGTCATCCCCAGAGCGCCTGCTGGTTGAAGCCGGCCAGGGGATGCAGGGGATTCTAGCCTCGCAAACAGGACATGTCGCCGCCAATCAGGCGGTCCGGCAGACAGGAGAATGGCTCATCGACAGTGATGGCGAGACCTCAAAGGACCGACTGCTGGTATTATTCCTTGAGGAAATCCTCTACCGTTGTGAGGTCGAGGGACAGTGGTTCGTCGATGGTGCGGTCATGCTCACCCCGCAAGCCCTGCGGATCCAAGCCTCCTGGGTCGATGCCGACCTGGTCGAGCGAGAGGTCGAGATCAAGGCCGTGACCCGACATGAATTATGCTTTGAGCAACTGGAAGGCGGGCAGACCTTATCCAGCCCCTGGCAGGAGGTGCCGGACATTGAGGGGCCTGGTTGGTACTGTGATGTCGTCTTCGACATCTGAACACATGATACTTTACCAGATAGGGGTATGGATACACAAGTGTCCACTGTAAGCCTGAGCGGGGGGGTACCCTCTGTAGTGGCCCACTGCGAACCGAGACGAATATCCGAAAACTTATTGATTAGTCTCTCCATTCTCCCCAATGTTCTGTTCTTTGATTTCGAATAAACCAACGTCCACTATTTGATGGCCATTCAAGATATTCGTGACCATCATCTTGATTGATTTCTCCTTTTATCGAATCTATTGGAATATTCACATCATGAATTTCTTGGCCTTCATCTTGGAATAGATCAGTATCATCTATCCGCATAGCCAAATCTTGTGATAACAATTCTGAACGCTCTTTTACATCGATTGTACCCGCTAGTCCAAAGTATCCATCACTGTGAGCTATACGTTTTAATTCAGAATTATCCATCACCAACAAATCAGCAATCAAAGTATTCATTTTCTCCCTAGTAGCTTTTTTCAATTCGTTATTTGTATATCGCGCAGTGATATCCGATTTAAATTGATTTAATTCTTCATGCATGATTTCCGAATCGTAATAATAAGCCTGTACAAGAGATTGTAAGAATTCAAGTTCTTGTTCTTCTTCAGCGCTCAATTTAGATTTCTTCCTGAAGACTTGAACCCATCTAAATGCATCAGGGAGCATTGCAGCAACCAAATTAGTCTGTAAAAATCCGAGAACGGCAATTAATATTGCACCATAACCGACTGTTTTGAAGACAGTTTCTTCATCACCAGCAAGCAGTTGTTCCATGTAAGTTTCATGTTCTTCATCAGGCTCTGTTACAATCTCACAACCTTCAACATTGACGATTCTGTATTGTGGGGTATTTGCGCACTTATCATTTAGATCGTCTACCCCATCCCCATCGGCATCAAGTATACATCCATCAAGATCAACAAAACCATCCGGAACTGTTGAAGGACATAGATCATCAGAGTCCCAAACTCCATCTCCGTCGGTATCAATTAGCGATGTTTCGTTTTCATCATCTGTTGTATTATCATACATATTTGCAATTCCATCTTTGTCATCATCAGGACAGCCATAGAATCCATCTGCTGAAGAATTACCAAATTGTGTTGGACAATGATCTGGAAACTCAGCACCTTCAACAAATTCCCCGGGCCACACAAACAACCGCGTTTCATTCCATGAGGGGTCACCCCAATTGTCACCAAACCCATCGCCATCACTATCAGACCATTGGGTTACATTGTGGATGAAAACATCTGAATCGTTCCCTTCAGGATTGTCTCCATGGCCATCACCATCATAATCGCCCCACTGCGATGAATCATAGGGGAATGCGTCTTCGGTATCGAAAATACCGTCTCCATCTGAATCAAGAAAATTATTGATTTCCGGATATTCATCAACATTATCACCAATACCATCACCATCACTGTCTACCGTCTCATTCTCATCAAATGGGAAGGCATCGCTATTATCGCCTACTCCATCACCATCTCCATCACTCCACTCTCCTGGATCTGTAGGGAATTCATCGTCTGAATTGTTATACCCATCTCCATCTTCATCTGGACAACCAGTGCTTCCAATTGTGGAATTACCCCAATCATCAGGACAAGAATCAATTGAATCTGCAATGCCATCAAAATCTCTGTCTGGCTCATCATAGGTATAAGTGAAATCAAATGGTAACTCGATACTATAGTCGTCCGTTATCCACATTGTGAGATTCACAACTCCTCCAGTTGGTGGGCCAGGTGGTGTGACCAATGTGATTGTAGTATCGTTTACGATAGTACCTGTAACATTGCCATAATCTTCGAATTGTATTGTGATTTCATTTGAGCTGGGGGAGGAACTGGTCGAAGAATATGCATACTTGAGGTCTTTATTGGTGCTATCAATGTAAGAAATATGCACATCACCGCTTGAATCTACGGCTATTGAGGTGTACAAGCCCACATTATCTGTACTGTCAACGGTTGAGGTTGTCCAAGAACTACCATCATAGGTTGCATACTTGAGGTCATTATTGTCATTATCATAGTAAGAAATATGCACATCACCGCTTGAATCTACGGCTAATGAGGTGTACCAGCCCACAGCACCTGTACTGTCAACAGTTGTGGTTGTCCAAGAACTACCATCATAAGTTGCATACTTGAGGTCAGTATTGGTGCTATCAAGGTAAGAAATATGCACATCACCGCTTGAATCTACGGCTAATGAGGTGTACCAGCCCACAGCACCTGTACTGTCAACAG
>JAPOGE010000035.1 GCA_028283345.1 Candidatus Poseidoniales archaeon | reverse complement strand
GGTGACCACGACCGGCTCGACCAAGCGCGACCACAAGGATTTCGCATTGTGGAAGTCGGCTAAACCCGGCGAGCCGACCTGGGATAGTCCATGGGGTGCTGGGCGGCCCGGTTGGCATATCGAGTCCACGGCGATGAGTATGGATCATCTCGGTGATCAGTTCGATTTGCACGGCGGCGGTGAGGACCTGCGCTTCCCGCACCACGAGGCGGAGATTTTCCAAGGCGAGTGCCACAGCGGCATCTCTCCGATCGTGACCCATTGGCTACACAATGGCTTCGTCAATATCGACGGTGAGAAGATGGGCAAGAGCGTTGGCAATTTCTGGTCAATCGATGAGATATTGACCAAGTTCGACCCTCTGGTCCTACGCTTGGCCCTGGTCAATGCCCAATATCGCTCGCCGATAGATATGAATGAGCAACTGCTCGGAGATGCACAGAAGAATTACCAGCGAATTATCGGTGCCTACCGCGACGCGCTCAAGGCTTGGGGCCAGACCGCGCTAGACACCTTGACCCCTCTTCCGGAGGGTGATGTCGACTCACCGCATCAAATGTTCAGATCATTGGCACTGATGGAGCGCTACGCCGAGGGGTTCGCCCGGGCGATGGATGATGATTTCAACTCCCGTGAAGCGGTCGCCAAGGTCTTGGTCGCGAGTCGTGAAATAGGGAAACTACTGGGTGGACTGGATTCCCAGGATTCGGCAAGTTGCGGCCATTTCGCCACCATATGGCTAGAAGAATTTGCCGGTCAGGTCTTAGGGCTGTTACCGAGTCGAGAAGAGGCACTTGCCGAGCCGTCTAAAGACTCGGTCAGAGCAGGCCGGATGAGCGAAATAACCGACCGCGTCGAGGAATTACTCGTGCTCAGAGAAGCGGCGCGCGCCGGCAAGGATTGGAGTACCGCCGATGAGATTCGGGATGAACTCGAGCAGATGGGCGTGGTGGTGAGTGATACTTCGGAAGGTCCGGTCTGGGACCTGGCGGATTGAAACTGAGGGCTGAGGGCTGAGGCTGAGGCTGAGGTTGAGGTTGAGGGCTGAGGCTGAGGGCTGAGGCTGAGGGCTGAGGCTGAGGGCTGAGACCGAGCGGCAAGACCGAGCGGCAAGACCGAGCGGCAAGACCGAGCGGCAAGGGAGTTGCCGGTCGTGAAACGTGGTCGTAATCGGTCCTGGATTCAATCACGGTAAGGAGAATCCAGCAACCACATGCCGGCTCGCCACAGTCCGAGGAAAGCCACCAATCCGGTGGCGGCACCGATGAGGCCAACGCCGATCGACCACTCGTCCCCACCGGCTTGTACGGTCGTGACCCAGCGCCAAGAACTGACCATCATCGAGGCGAGGACAATGAGTGCAACGCCGGCCGCGGCCTGCATTCGCTCGCGGCTCTGCCACATCCCGACCGCCGACATCAGCGAGAGATAGGCCGGCCATAACAACGCCAGCGCCATCGCCAGAAGAACCAATCCGCCGCTGCCGCCATCGGCGAGTAAGCGCGTCGCGGAAAAATCGATCTGGATTCCCTTGCGGTTGGTTTCAACCAAGGTCCCGAACAGCAGGGACGAAGATGATATCAAACTCGCCGCGGCGGCGCCGAGGAATACACATCTGGTGACGGCGTCGGGGGAATCGACCCGCTCCATCGCCGCCATGACCGCCGATGGCGGGGAATAGGTTTGGCCTTATCGCTGTCAAGCCCCTTTATCCCATCTCAGGGAGGGAAGGCGATTCCGCCCTGAAGGGTGTTACACCGAACTCGGGGGAGGGCCGATCGGTGGAAGTTCAGGAATCGAAATCTTCTCCGGGGGTTCGTACTCCTCACCTTCCAATCCAACTTGCAGATCAGCAACACCACTCGGCAAGTCATCGCCGTGGAGGTCATCGTGGCCGTCACTCGGGGCGATATTTTCGCCCTCACCGAGCTCACTATCGTCATCCTCATCTTTGCCACGATTCTTCTCAAGGTATAGGATGGCGACAATCAATCCGATGATCAGGAAGACGCCGCCGACCATGCCAAAGGTACCCAGTCCACCTTCACTCGATTTACCTTCGACGGTAATTTCCTCTTCGCACTGCTCACTGTCACAGGTCCATCTCCCCGCCGTCGTACAGACGCAATAGCGGCAATCCTCAGCATCGGGGGGTTTGACCTGTCCGGCTGAACAGGTTTGGTCGACCCAGTCGTCACCACCAGAATCGGGCACTTGGCCGGCGGCAGAATATGCGCTGCAGAACGCGGTGATTTCGACCGGAATCGGTGCGGCACAGATAGTGCTGACCTGCTGGCAATCAGCATCCCCCGCCAATCCATCACAATGGCTGAAAATCACCCCCGCACAGGCATTGATATCATCACCGCATAGCAAGGTGTCATAACACAGGCTCTGATTGGAAAACGGGCACATCTCAGAACCTGGAGTTCCCGAGTCCTCAAGCACCGGCCGGCACAGAGAATCATCTCCGCCGAGCCAGAGAATCAGTTTACACCCCGTAAGGAATTCCACGCAATCTTGGCCACCGTCACCACTTTCAGAGCAATATTCCACGATTTGTGCGCTGCAGTTATCGCCATCGGGACAGGCTCCATCGAGTTGACTGCACAAGGCGTCCGAAAACGGGCAGAACCAACCCTGATTGCCCTCGCCTGAACCGCCGGTGACGCCGCCACTGCTGGTATTATCGAACTCTTCACCACCAGCCCACTCGAGTTTGATGGCTCGATTTCCTTCAGCATCCATCTCGACCGCGTACCATAGAGGTTGTAATTGGCTCAAATCCATCTGGGCATTGCCCGAGATTGAATGATTCAAGACCTCGAAAAATCTCTCATCTCCCCAGGTGTAGAGTGGGTCGAGTGGAACTGGGCCCAAGTCACGGTAAGTGCCGGATACGAATGAGGCGTCGAAGTCGGCACGGTCGTCGTAGCGGCTACCGAAGTGGGCGTACATCTCATCGTGGTCAAAGCGCATCGCCATCTCAAGGTTATCGATAATCTGCACCCAGGTCTGGGTACCATCCTCGACTGCGAGAAAAGTTACGTCTAGGGCTTTGGGAAAGGTTCTCTCCCCACCCCAATCGGTGATGTTGGCATATTCCCAATCATTGCCGTTGAGGGCCGTCATCATGTCGACATCGCCGTACACCGCCAAGCCACCGACGATGGTCAAACGGATATCGGGGTCGACCGCATCGATGAGATTTCGATAGGGGTCTTCATCGAAGGAATCGATGATGACGAAATCGGCGGCAAGCCCGGGTGAAATACGCCCGACATCAGCTTCCCAGTGCATCGCATCGACGGCATTGGAGGTGACCATCTGTACCATTTCGTAATTGCTGAACACATCACCGAGCATATCCTCGTCCCACAGGTCGGCGACCTTCAGTTCGTGCAGTGGTGATTTGGTTCCCGAGGGTGACCAATCAGGGGCCAGGGTGATTCGCACCCCGGCCTGTTTGGCCAGATTGACCTTGGCGGTGTCGCCATAGAGCAGTAGGTTTGATGTCGGTGACCACACCAAACTGGCATCGACCGCGGCAATTTCGGCATATTCATCGGCGCCCAGAGGGATGCCATGGATGATGATGGCCTGCTCCAGCAGTAGATTCTGCTGTTTGAGAATGTAGTATTCGTTCAAGGATTCCTCATCAACCCCCTCGGAGAGATGAATGAACCAGCCCTCGAGCGATTCATCGGAAATCAGGTGGTCGCCGTTGTAATCGAGTTTACTGCCAGCATCGCAGACGGCGCAGGTCTTGATATGGTCGCGGTTGAAGTTGTAGAGTTCGATATTTCTCGTCAATATGTCATCGAAGCCATCTTTATTTGAACTGGGAGCGCCTTGAGCCGAGGTCGTGCCACCGACGAGTTCCTTGAACTCGGCATACTTCAGTGCCTCTGCTTGCATCGCCCATTTATCGCCGCCGGTAAGGAAGGTCTTGACCCATGAGACCTCGGTCTTGTAATCGTCGTGGTCCTTCCACTGGTTGCGATTGGTATAGCCGCCCCACTCACTCTGTTGGCTGGGCGAAAGATGGGTCGACATATTCCACAGTGGGGCGGTATTGTAGTGCAGATGATTATGCATATCGATGAGACCAGGATAGATGCTGGCGCCGGTATGGTGCACCGGAACGCCGTCGAGATTAACCCCGAGAGGGGTCTGTCCGGTCGCCCAAATCGCCTCGATGACCCCATCCTTTACCAGAATTGAACCATTGGGAATGACATCTTCCTGCGCCGTCATCTTAACCACCCTGCCGGTCAGGATATAGGAGCCTTCGTGGACGTTGTCGCGCGGGGTGTAACAGCGCCCCCAGTCCAGGGCTTCTGCCGGTTTTTCACCACCTTCCTCATAGCCGGGTGTCGGGGGATTTATCTTGTACAGATTTCCGCCATCAGCAAAATCCCGAGCGTAGGAATAGTTGTAATCGGAATCTTCTGGTGGATAGGAGATGGAATCAACAATCACGTCGTCCTCAGAGCGCAATTGTACACTATCCCCCGACCAATAATCCAATTCAAGGCCGGTGCGGTCACGGAAAAAGGCGATTCTCGCCCCTGATTCAATGGTCGTATTCCAGCCGATTGAGCATGGCGGACTACCGCCGCTCGGGTCATCGTCCAGCCACCAATTCGAGATGTCGACATCTTCGTCGGTAGGATTCCATAATTCGATGAATTGGTCGGACTCGGCGCTGATTTCACCATCACCGTTGAGGTCGACCCCGCCATAATCAGCCCCTTGCGGGCTGGCGAGGATTTCGGAGATGATGATGTGGTCTGGATTCCATTCGCCTTCGGCCGAGACAATCGGTGAATAAATGGTGGAGAATGAAACCAGTATCAACAGCGCGCCCAGGAAAAGCGACTTCGCCCGACTCCGCATGACCGCAATGCACAGGGCCGAGCAAAAGAGGCTTTGGTGTACTCATGCAGTTGAGGCGAAGGGAAAAATAATACTGCCCACAGGGCAACACATGCGAAACCCCGCCCGCCCGCTGTTCGCGTTGCTGGTGGTGGCGGGTATGGTGCTGAGCGGTTGCTTCGCGGCCGAGAAGAAGTTCATCGAGGAATTGCTTCCCGAGTGGGACCTGGGGTTCACCTACATCGACAACCCTGAAGGCCACATTGATTCGCGAATCTACAACGTCACCTCACCGTGGGCCGGCAATGGCGATTGGGACCCGGTGGAAGAGGTTTGGCTGAACCGCTCGCTTTGGGGGGAGGTCGAATGGGCGGTATTCGGCAATGAACAGGGCGGCAATTGCTGTGAGCACTATCTGGCCGGCACCAAGGAGGGATGGATTCTCAATTTCGGTGGTGAATATCCGACCTGGTCCGAGGACCGCGGCCATACCTGGCAGGAATACCGCCCGACCATCCTGGCGCAATTCGGTTGCTTGGAATGGAAGCCGACGGTTCCCGGTCAAGAGGGTCTTGGCGAGGGCAGCATCGTCCAGGCGACCAACGGCGACATCATCTCGATGGGCTGGTTCCCCTACCCCAGCACCAGCGGCGCCGACCAGTTCTACGCCTTTTTCTACGATGCGAGTGATGAGGAGTGGAGTTGGTGTTACAACCGCACTCCCGAGCCGTTCTACGACCGCTCATGGCAGGTCGAGGTTGTCGGGCCGATCAGCGGCGGTATCTACGGAAATGGCGAATGGGCCAGTCTGGTAATCTCGAATTTCTGGCATCAGGTGCAGAACATCGGAGGGCAGATATCCACCGACGGATTGAACTACGATTATTTCCCCTTCCCCGACCGCGATGCTAATCTCGATTCGATGACGGTCAATCTCAATATGTCCGACCTTGGCCCAGAGTGGGATTATACCAAGCCGCACAAGGAGATGCGCTCGTTCCCGGTGCCTGGCGGCGGGCTTTATTTTCCCAACTACTTCGTCAATGGGGATGATGCGTATCTGGATACCAATCTCGAGTGGTGGAAGGCGACCACCGTAGGCGGAAATACCCTGCCGAGCGAATATTGTTCTTTTGATTCCTCAGCCGCTTTACACTGTGTGGTCAAGGATAACAATACCCACCTCACCCACCTGCTCTCTTTGGATGGGGGGGAGACCTGGCTCAACCAGACCTACGACATCACCAACGATGCGACCGAGATCGAGGAGTGGGAATTCCATGCCAATGGCGACCTCGACCTATTCGTTCTCAACGTCCGTTATCAAAGCAGTGAGGGACCCGACATCGACGTCGCCTGGCACGTGCGTGAATACAGCCTAGACCTATCACCGGACAGCAAGACCTTCCTCGGTCAGGGTGACCTCGACAGCACCAGTGGCGCTGGTGCTGATATTCGCTTCGACTTCGCCAGCATGGGGATTCTACCCGATGGTGGTGCCTTCATCGCCTACCACGATGCATCTGATGAAGACCCCCTGTTCGGCCTGGAGCTCTATCTTCCGAGCGAAAGCCACTAGGATTCAAATTCAGGCTCGGCTTTCGCTGAGGGGTCACACCCCATACAACCCATCCCCGAAGGCCACTACCTGATGTAACGACACTCGGCCTTCGCTATTCATCTTCTGAAGGAGGCCGACTCAGCGGGTCGTACCTCGGGGTTTGGTGGTGCTGGGTGAGGGGGTCGCGACGGCTGATACTCGCCTGTTCGGCACGTAATTGGTCGAGGTTGTTCTCCTCTTTCAGCCAGGAGCCATTCCAAAACCAGAATGCGAAAAGCGCCACGACGATGAAACCAATCCATAGCAACATGATTTCACTGGGAAACACCAGTGCTCATCAGGTCTTAAGACCGATGATGAATTGTGCACTACTGCACTGAGAAGTATATGGTGTCGGTATCGACGGTGAACGATTCCACCTCGGAATCCTCGCTTTCACCTGCTTCACCCTCATCCGGAGCACCGACGTGCAGGGTCGCCGGCTCGGCGCGGGTCTCGGCCTTAACCCAGGCCCAGTCGACCTCGACCAACTCGGGGCAGCCGAGAGGTAGCCACACATCGAGGTCGATGGTCGCCTCGATTAGCAAATCCAGGTCCTTGCGTTTCTGCTGGATTCGGCGGATGATATCGCGTGCCAGCCCCTTGGAAAGCAAGGCTGAATCCAAGCTCATATCGAGTACCAGGCTGACGTCGACCTTGACCTCATCACCGACCTCAAAGGTCTGTGCCGCATAGCCGATTCGCTCGACCCGACGGATTTCGATATCACCGACCTCGATGTGATACCCGGCCAGCACCATGCGACCTTCACGGATATCATCCAACGCGATTTCGGCATCCTCGATTAAATCCAAGGCATTCAGCACCATAGGCAGGTCACCACGACACTTCTTCCCCAGCGCCTTGTGATTGGGTTGTAATTCGATTTTCTGGAAGCGGTCGAGGTCGTTTTCGGTGGAGATCTTCTCGACGTTCAATTCCTCACCCAAGAGGTCATGGAATTTGGACAGGTCAGGTCCTCCGACAATCCACCCCTCAAGGCAGGGCAGGCGCTGACGGCGTTTGGCATCGACTCTGATTCGCCGGCCGTTCTCGGCCAGCAGTCGCACAAGAGCCATCCGTGCCTCAAGCGCGGCATCGAGCGGCGGTAATCCGGGTTGCTCTTCTGTCGCCGAGCCATCCGGCCCGAGGACATCGGCGGCGATTGGCCAATCGGCCAGATGTACCGATTCGCCGCACAGGTTGAGATGGATTTCATCGACCATGAACGGGGCGACCGGTGCCATCAGTCGACATACCGTGATCAAGACCTCGTGCAGGGTCGCCTGGCATGAGCGCTTATCTCCGGATTCGTTCTCATCCCACAGTCGGCGGCGGCTGCGCCGAACATACCAATTCGACAGGTCGTTGACGACAAAGTCCTCGAGGTCTCGCCCAGCCTTGTGAAAGTCCCAGGATGCGAACTGGTCGTGATAGGAGATGGCGACACTGTGCATGCGCGAGAGAATCCAGCGGTCGAGCGGGGAGCGCTCGGCCACCGGTGGACCGGACTCGGCATCTTCGCCATCGAATTTGTCGAGGGCGGCATAATCAGCGTGGAATCGGTATACATTCCACAAGGTGAGAAACATCTTCCCATAGGTTTCACGAACACCATTCGGGTCGAATTTCATCGGATTCCACGGTGCCCCTGCCACCATCATGTACCAACGAGTGGAATCTGCTCCCTCGCGATTGAAATGGTCCCAGGGGTCGATTACATTATTCTTGGATTTGGACATCTTCTTGCCCTCGGCATCGAGGATCAGCCCGAGGCTCAGGCAGCGCTTGTAGCAGATGCTGTCGAAAACCGCGGTACTGACGGCCAACAGGGTGTAGAACCAGCCCCGGGTCTGGTCGACTCCCTCACAGATGTAGTCGATTGGGAAGTTGTTCTCAAGGTCAGTCTCGCCGGAGAAGGGGTGGTGCCATTGGGCGAAGAAGGCGCAGCCGCTGTCGAACCAGCAGTCCATCACGAACGGCTCACGTTTCATCGCCTTGCCCTCGGCGTTGACCAAGGTGAAGTCGTCGACCACCGGGCGATGCAGGTCGACATCGTCAGGGCATTCGGGATTATCGAATCCCGCCGCAACCGCCTTGGCCACCTCAGCCTGGAGTTCGGAAATCGAACCGATGCATTTCATCCCCCCCTGCTCATCGCGCCAGACCGGCAGTGGGGTGCCCCAGAATCGCTCCCGGGAAATCGCCCAATCCTTGACGTTTCGCAACCACTCTCCGAACCGACCTTCCCCCACCCAATCGGGTGCCCACTCGACCTGGTCGTTGAATTCGAGCAGGCGGTCCTTGACCGCGGTCATACGAACGAACCACGAATCCATGGCGTAGTACAGCAGAGGGTGGCCTGTTCGCCAGCAGTGAGGGTAGTCGTGAACATACATCTTCTCGCGATAGAGCAGATTTTCATCGGCGAGGAAATCGATGATGTCGTCATCGCAATCCTTGACGTATCTACCATCGAGCAGAGGGTGGGTCGAGGCTATGAAACGCCCCCCTATATCGACCGTGTGTTGCGCCGGGAATCCGACTTCCATCCCCAGTTCGTAGTCATCCTCGCCATACATCACCGCGGTGTGAACGACGCCGGTACCATCGCTGGTCGTGACCCAATCAGCGTTGACCACGGTCCATGCGGTCTCGCTGTCGCCGCGCTCGACCGCATCGGGAAACAGGGGGGTATAGGCCATGCCGATGAGCTCACTGCCGGGAAATTCCTCTAAGACCTCACACTGGTGACGAATGACCTCCTTGAACAGGTCCTTGGCTAGAATCAGTTCCTCGCCGACCTCGGCACCACCGCGCCCATCCCAGGAATCAGAGGCCTCCTCGCTGACCTTGATGCGGAGGTAAGTGACCTCTTTGCCAACCGCCAAGCCGACGTTTCCGGGCAGGGTCCACGGGGTTGTCGTCCAAGCGAGAATGCTCGCTCCGGCAAAACGTTCTGAGCCTTCTCCTTCAAGTTTGCATTTGATGTAGACCGAAGGTTCCTCGACCTCTTTGTATCCCAGGGCCACCTCGTGGCTCGAATATGAGGTTCCGGTCTGTGGGCAGTATGGTAAGACCTTATGGCCGCGGTAAAGCAATCCCTTGTCGAACATCTGCTGAATCGCCCACCAACAGGATTCGATGTATTCGTTATGAAGGGTGATATAGGGGTTGTCGAGGTCGACCCAAAAGGCCATTCTCTCGGTCATTTTTCGCCACGCATCTTCGTAGGTCCACACCGAGGTTCGGCATTCCTGGTTGAATTCTGCCATGCCGAACTCGATGATATCTTCATTCGACTTCAGGTCAAGGCGTTTTTGGACTTCGATTTCGACCGGCAATCCGTGCGTATCCCATCCGCCTTTGCGCGCCACATAACAGCCTTGCATCGTCTTCCAACGGCAAACCAGGTCTTTGAAAGAGCGAGCCACCACATGGTGGATTCCGGGTTTGCCGTTGGCGGTGGGTGGGCCTTCAAGGAAAATGAACCGCTCACCACCCTGTCGCAACTCGATGCTGCGGGAGAAAACCTTCTCTTCTCGCCAGCGCGCCATTCCGCGCTCTTCCAGCTCCACTGCATCGTATTCACCGGCTGGAGCAGGTACCGACATAGATGACCCGACCGGCCATTTCGTTTTGAAACCCCACGTCGCCCTAAGGGCGACATGACGGGTCGCCATCACATTCAAGGATATCCCGATATACCCGAGGGTATGGACGAGCCGTTGCGTTGTCGGAAGATTTCCCTGCTCATCGTGAGTTTGTTCCTGATGGTCACTTTCCAGCCGATTTTCAGTGCCATTTCACCCCCTTCTCTGCACCCCACCGACGATGCTCCTTTTTTCTCGGCCGAAAATACCACCCAGTTGCTCACCATCGCCTCCTATCCGAACGGGGTTTCCAGTACGCTCAAACTCGAGGTTACTGCGGGACAAGCCCTGACCGGGCTCGACCTGAGGTTGGAGCCGGAGATGCTACCTCGTAACGAAATCTACTCGTGGTCGAATGCGCAGGTGTGGAACCATAGTGATGCTACTGCCGAACTGATGAATTACAACAGCACCGGATTGACTCTGTCCGGAACCAACGTCAGTTGGGATTTGAATAATAATGGTGCTGTGCCGACCGGTTGGACCCGCTCCTCTTCTTCCTTTGCGATGGTAAACAGTCTATCCTGCGGTCGTAACGGCTTGACGGGACATTCGCTCAATACCCGTGGTGGCTCGTCGTGGTGGGACTCGCCTACAGTCGATATGTCGGGTATGTCCCAGGGGCAGGTCTCGTACTGGGTACGCCAAGGTTACTACCAGTGTGGCGAGGAGCCCGACAGCGGCGAGAACTTCTACGTTCAATATCGGAATACGAGCAATAATTGGACGACACTTCGTGATTTCAACGGCTCGACCGCGGGCTCTTCAGCTTCGGGAGTGAGTTATACCACGACGCTACCGTCAGCCGCTTTTCACAGCAATTTCGCTCTGCGGTTCTATCAGAACGCCGGTTCAGGGACCTGCTGTGATTACTGGTTTTTCGACGATGTCAGCCTGACTCAGCCGGGAGGGCAGGGAAACTGGACTTCACCGGCCTTCGGCTGGGGTAATGGTGCGACCTATTCGATGATGGAAGGCCCATATGGACTCCTGTCGATGGAGGTCGAGAAACCGGGTGCTTCCAAGTTCAATTGGACCGTGGTCGATGCCACGACCCTGGCACCAATCGAAGGTTTTGAGGCCCGCGAAGAAATATTTGCCGACCTCGGTCAAATCGACTGGCTCAGATACCCGACCCTGCGCCTCGTCATTCGCATGGAGAGCGGTGGTGGGGGTGTGCCAATCCTGTATTCAGTCAATCTAAATGGTCGCATCATCGACAGTTTCTACGATGACCCCGGCTCTGCTGGATGGGATCTACAAGGGGGGACGTGGAATTCTGCCGGCGAAAGCATCTCCGGGGAAAGTGGCGCGGTGATCACTTCGCGGTACTACAATTCAACCCGTCCAATCGCCAAGATACTGACCTCCTTTGCGATTTCTGGATGGGGGCAGTTGAATATCGAGTTGAACGGAGATATCTGGATACCGATAAGTGCTGGTTCGACCCAGACCCTGCCCGAGGCGGGATATTCCATTCGCTTCATCTTCAACGGTAGCGGGACCTGGACGATGCAATCTCTGCAAGCCGACCTGCTGCCGGGTGATTATCCGCAACATCCGCGCCTCGACATCGCTCGGGATGGGGAATATGAATGGGCTATCGATGACCCGGCAATCGGTCCTTGGGGGTGGCAAGAGCGACTTTCCAATGGTAACCCTTCGGGCGACCTCTCGTTTTCCAACGGTGGTTCGAAATCGGTGATGATGTGGTTGCCAGATGGCGGAGTGGAAACTCTGCTCTGGAGTATCACCCACGTCGGCGGTGGCTCTGCCAATGCGACTTGGTGGCGGCTGAAAGTCGGCCCGACCATCATCGAAGAGGGCGGGCTGGGCTTGTTCTCAGGCCGGGCTACGGTTTCCATCACCCCCGATTCGCTGGCCGAATTGAATGACAACCTATCGACCCAGACCAAGATCTGGTCGACCGCCGGAGTCGGCTTCGTATTGGTGGAGATCGAGGTCGGCTGTGAAACCGGCATCTTGCGCGTCGGTGGGATTTCGGCGCCATACTCGCCTATTGCCAACATGTCCTTCGATGCTTGGGATAGTGTCGTTCAAGCCGTCAATGATGAGATTCCCACCGCTTCATTCGTAAATGGAAAACGAATCGTGCCGCTACCCTTCATATTGGATTTCCCTGGGGCAATGTCGGCAACCATCACCGGTGTGTTCAGCACTTCTGGCCTGCAGACGACCAGCGCCTCTCTTCTCAACTCATCGACCACACTCACCCCCTCGTGGCAGTGGTTGGAACTGAATTCCCTGCACCAGACCACCGTAGGCCTTCCCGGTGGGGTGCAGGTTGACTTCATCGGCCTGAATAACCGTACGACCTTTGAATTCCCGGTCGACGGTAACGCTCCCGCGAGCAAAGGCGATAGCGATCTGATTCGTTGGCACCCCGATGAACCGCATTCGGTAATCTATGACAGCGAGTCGGTTAATTCCACCCTGCGGTTCCAGATCGAGCCGATGTGGGACGATGAGGAGAGTTTTGAGATACGGGTGCGACTGGTGCTTGCCGATGGCCGCCGCTCGGTGCCCGAAGTCGCTTCCTTCGGCGGCGGCACCAATCTGGGAATCGAGAATGATGTCGAGATCCGCCAATTCAGATTCATCAATTACCTGGGTGTTGTGATTCCCGATTCGGCCTCGTATCTGCGCGGGGCGAGAAACGTCACGGTTGAAGCCGAAATCGGTTTTCAAAATATTCCCGGAAACTTCGCCCCCCGCGACGGTGACCTGCTGGTCGAGTTTTTCGAGAACGATGTTGAAATCCATAATACCACCACTCTTGCCAACGGCCAATATACACATACATTTCTGGTTCCACCGGGCTCAAACGACATTACCTACAGCATTGACATCACCCCGCTGAGAGGTGGCTGGGATTATACCACCATTGACCGCGCCCGGACTTTCCAGACCGATAGCCTGGCGCCATTGGTGGTGGCGAGCAATATCGAACATTACGACCATCGCGCCCATAGTGCGGAGCAAGAATTGCGCTTCGATATCTACGATCGCCCGGTTCTGCCACACTCGATGACCCTGATGTTGTGGCGGGAATGGCTGAACGACTACGATTTCGATGCCTGGCCGGATGAGGAGGAATTCGTCGCCCTACCCTTGACCGCGCCCGACGACCTCTCACTCGCGCAGGCTGATTACACCTATTTTCTCAATGATAATGGTGGTGGATACGGCGACAAGGTCGCCGGCTATCTCGTCGGTTCCGACCCGGCTGGCAACCCTCTGCAGGACGGTGGCGGCCCCGGGCCTGATGAGCATCTGTTCATGTACGAATTGTCCCTGCCAGGCGCACCGATTATCGATGGTGAAGCGGCGACCATCGATGGTGACCGGCAGATGTGGTTACATCCCGGAAATACCTACGACCTGATGTTGCCGTTCGACGAGCCAAACGGATATTCCGATGTCGACGAGATAATTCTGGAGTTGGCGAGTAATGCCCAATCCGATAACTTGCCGATCACTTGGAGTTCGGCCGACAATCGTTGCACCACAACCTCGCCACGACTGACCATCGTCAATTGTGCAATCCGTGCCAGAGATGGAGCACTGGGACCATATGTCGATGAATTACAGATGGAGGTTTCCTTCACCATCGGTTGGACATTATTGAGTGAAGGAGAATTACGGCGCGAGCCGACGATGGAGATTTTCGACCGTTCACGTCAGAGTTTCTACGCCGCCATGCCGCAATTGCGCTGGCGCTGGTCGAGTGACCTTCACATACCCTTTGACCTGATTTCTCTGATTGTGGCAGATGGAGTTGCAACCTCCGAGGGAGTGTGGGTGGTTCCGGGTTCGGAAATCCAGATACAAGGGGTCACCACCTTTGCTGAATCGGGCCAGATTCCAGAGTTCGGCGTGCAGGTCGAATTCAAACTAGCCGGAGATGAATTGATTGCAGTATCCGAAAATGGTTCTTTCTTCATCGCCATCGAAGTGCCGATGGAAAGTGGCAGTCATGCACTTTCATGGGGTTTGGTCAACCTTCCGCCACAGGGCGTCGATGTGACCGACGGCCAGACCGCACTGTTCTGGATAGTCGTCGACGGAGATGGCCCTCGTCCGGTCGAAGTGGTGACACCGCGGTTGGATTCGACAATTCCAATCGACAGTCTCGGCGAGATAACAATCGAATTACGCATTGCCGAGACCCAGGAAATCGACCCGGATTCATTGCGATTACAGTGGCTGGTGACCGAGGGAGATGACTCGAATGGGGTGCTGATTGCCGAGGGCATATCGACCTTGATCATACCCGGTGGGACTTTGGCCAGCCTACAATTATCGGCCACAACCACTCTGGATCTCGCCGGAGTTCTTCAGTCGGAGGTTCTCGAGAGTGCTCTGACCCTCCACGTCTGGGTCACCGGTCAAGACGCGGCGGGAAATTTATTCATCTCCAACGATGGTTTCAATTCCTACGACTCTCCCTTCGCCTCTTGGTCGCTCGAACAGAAGATTGCCAAATGGAGTGTTGAAGCTGGTGATATCGAGTATCAACGAATCTTCATCGAGGTCGGTGAGTCGATAGTGGTGCAGATCGACATCAATAATGTCGGCACCGCCAGTGGCAGCGCCGATGTCGTGGTAGAAGCCGTCAACCTCGCCGGTCAGCGCACCCCCTTACATCTCGCCACAGCAGAAGCCGCCCCCGGGCAGTCCGAGACCCTGACGGTATCCTGGCAACCGGAGGAGATGGGGATTCAATGGGTCGAGGTGATAGTTGACGGTGGAACCGCGGTGAAGGGTGAGGAAATCGATGTTCTCCAGCAATCTCAGGATAACCTGCTGTCGGGCTCTCTTGGGGGAGTTGACCCGGTTATTCTCATCGCCTTCCTGGTGCTTTCATCTATTCTTGGAGTTGTAATGCTTATGTTCCTGCGAGACCTCAACTCGCGTCGTGACAAGGGCTGGGATAACGATAATTGGGATGACCTCGATGACGAGGAAGGAAAAGAATCCAAGCCGGATGAGGCGACAAGACAAGCGTTGAGCATAGCCACCAAAGCGGCCGAATATGACCATATCTACCCGACTGAATCTGCCTCAGTAATCCTGCAATCAACGACCACAGAATCTCCCGCCACATCCTCCACCACCTCGGTCGAGCCAGCCGAGGAGCCAATCATACCAACCACCTCCCAACCAGCCGCCGACCCCTATGGCCAGGCCGAGCAACAGGCTGCCGCGGCACCGGTCGGAATCACCTCTGCGGGTGGAGCCGGAGCGGCCGGCACGACCCCGGGCGCCGGCAGTGGCGCGGCTGGAGCCGCTGGTGCCGGCGGTGAAGACTGGGTTCAGGATGACAACGGCCACTGGTGGAAGAAGAATGATGAAGGCTACTGGTGGCGGCTGGAAGAAGACGGCCAGTGGTATTCGGCTGATGATTCGGGATATGCATGAGGTGAATCAGATGGCGCGAAAAATCGCTTTGCTGCAGTTAAATCAGACCGTCGGTGATCTGGCTGGAAACGTCGGGCGCATCGAGACTCTGCTCACCTTGGCCGCAGCAGCAGGAGCCGATGCCGCGGTGGCGACCGAGTTGGCAATTTCGGGATACCCGCCACGCGACCTGTTGCTACAGGATGATTTCGTCGCCGCCTGCATGTCGGCAGCCGGCACAATCTCAACCCCGATTCCTCTCCTTGTCGGCTCACCACTGCCGGGAAAGCCGCGCCAACTCCCGGGCAATGGTGCCCTGCGTATCGATAACGATGGGGGGGTGCGAGAGGTTACCCGCAAACAATTACTGCCGACCTACGAAGTATTCGATGAGGCCCGCTATTTCTCGCCCGACAGCCGTCCGGGTATCGTCCGAGGTCTCGGTGGGCTCGACCTCGGGGTGACGATCTGTGAAGATGCCTGGCAACATGCAAAGTTGGTGCCGTCAGATTATCAGAGCGACCCAATCGAACAATTGGCGGCATGGGCTGGTCAGGGGGTTGAACTGGTGGCGACCGTCAATCTCTCATCGTCGCCATTTCATGCCACCAAACAGAGTTCGCGACTGACCGTGGCCCGGGCCGCGGCAAAAACCCTCGGCCATCCATTCCTGCTGGCCAATCAGGTTGGAGGTAATGACGACCTGTTATTCGATGGCCATTCCATCGCCGCCTTGCCAAATGGAGACGTGGTGTCTGCGCCGGGCTGGGTCGAAGGGGTATTGCTGGTCGACCTCGATGACTTCGCCGCATCAGTGTGGATAGCCGAGGGGTCTGCCTCCGCCGCTGCCGCTGATTTCATCGCCGTTGGAGATGAGCAGATTATCGAATCAGGTGGAGAGGGTGAATTGGCCGGGGGTGGAAAATCCGCCCAGACTGCGGATTCGGTGCTCGACCTGTTGGCGGCGGTAACCGTAGGCCTACGAGATTATTGCCACAAGTCGGGGCTGGCAAAGGTGGTTCTCGGCATGTCGGGCGGCATCGATTCTGCGGTCGCCGCATGTTTGGCGGTCCGAGCCATGGGGCCGGATTCGGTAATTGGCATCTCGATGCCGAGTCGCCATTCATCACAACACAGCAAGGACGATGCGCAAGCGACCGCGACCGCGCTGGGCCTCGAATATCTCGTATTATCGATTGAAGAGTTGCACACGGTGGCGGAAAAGCGCCTCAGTAGAGAATTGCGCCGCGGCCCAGCCTTGGCAGGTGAGAATGTACAGGCGAGATTGCGTGGCTTACTGGTGATGGGAATCGCCAATTCACGAGCGGCGATGGCAATCGCCACGGGAAACAAGTCCGAACTCGCCCAAGGTTATTGCACCCTTTATGGCGATATGGACGGGGGTTATGCCCCTCTGGGTGACCTGTGGAAGAGCGAGGTCTATGCGTTGGCCGTAGCCCTTAATGAGGAAGCCATAAGCCAAGGAAAACCAGCACCGATAACCCAGTCCACCATGAGTAAACCCCCCAGTGCCGAACTCTCACCCAATCAGCGCGATGACGATACCCTGCCGCCATACGATATCCTCGATGCGATTCTGCAAGGCCATATCGAGCAAGGTCAGTCAGAGCCCGAACTGGTCGCCGCAGGTCATGACCCGCAGACCGTGCGCGAGGTGCTGGAACGACTGGCGCGCACCGAGCATAAGCGCTGGCAGATGCCACCCGCCCCCCGGGTCAGTGTGCGGGCCTTCGGTCAGGGCTGGCGACAGCCCTTGGCCGCCAATCATAACTGGCGCCAATAACTTGTCACTCCAGAGAGTGATAGCGTCAAAATCCTTTCCCAATAAGGCATAATATGCGATGGCACTACCCCGGCCGTGACCAACGACAGCAGGCAGCATTACATCCCGGTATCTCGCTCCAAGGTGAAGGAGAAGTTGTTCCGACTACAGGGAATCTCCGAGACCACCCGCACCGGTCTGGAGAAGGTTTCACAGATGCTGGAGGTCATCTGGCATCATTCCTCGCACGGCCGTCTTGAGAAGATGAAGTCACTGTACGAAAGCATGGACCCAGACCAGGTCGGGCTGCCTGACTCGGAAGGGAAAGAGGAATTCATGGAGACTTTGCTCACCTCCCTGCACAATGGCAACTGGCGGGAGATCAGTGAGGCCGAGATGGAAGCGGCCAAAGCTGGAGAGAGTGTGTTTCCCATCAGCCTGGCGGTGCGCTTCGACGAGTTTGAATCGATGTTGCTGTACAAACTCGGCCAACAGACCATCACCGATGTCCGCACATCTTGGTTCGGTCTGAAAAAGCAGGAGCTCACCATCGAGGCCTTCGCCAGCGTCATCCAGATAATCCAGTATCACCCCGAGGAGTGGTTCAAACAGAATAAGCGTCTCAAGCACTACCCCGGAAGGGAATCCCTCGGTCTGCATCTGCGGCTGTTCAAGAGTGTGCCGAAACTCGATCTGGAGACCATCTTCCCCAATGCATCACCGCAAATGCGCACTTTGGACAAGGCCAAAATCATCGCTCCCGTGGTCGGCGGGATTTTCACCCTCGGGTTGAAATTCGCCCCACTGCTTTACGGCGGTGATGCTGGCACCACCTCGGTCTCAATAATCGGTGGTATCTGTGCGATGCTGGCTACATATATTCTCAAGTCATACATGTCTTATCAGAAGACCCGGGAGAAATACCAGTCACAGGTCTCCAAAGACCTGTACTTCAAAGGCTGGGCGAATAACGCCGCGGTGCTCAACACGATAGTCGATTTATCCGAAGAACAGGAGGTGAAGGAGGCGCTGCTGGCCTACACCTTCCTTCTGGTCGAGCCGGAAAAGCAACATTCCCACGAATCCCTTGATCTCCGGATTGAGACCTGGCTACAGGAGACCTTCGGAATCGCGGTCGGGTTTGAAATCGAAGATGCACTGCGCAAACTCAAGGCGATGAAACTGCTGAGAAAGCACGACGACGGGTCGTTATCGGTAGCACCGATAGAAGAATCGCTGAAGATTCTCGACAATTACTGGGACCATATCTACGGTTACTCAACCACCACTGAATAAGCGCACAGATATTCTCCACATAGTCGCCCTTAGGCCAAACGTCGTGGACTTGATGAGCCGGAAAAACGCTTGAACACTGAGCAGAATGCTCGGCAAAGCCTCTTGCCTGCATATCAATGCTTGATGGCAACAGCCTTGCACTCGTATTCCAGTTGCCAGCGTTTTTCCTCTCGGGCGACATTTTTCTGAATCATATTGTCCGGTCGCCCTCACATATTC
>JAPOGE010000034.1 GCA_028283345.1 Candidatus Poseidoniales archaeon | reverse complement strand
ATGAGCCGAGCGCCCATCTCGATGCCAATGCCAGAATGGAATGCGCCAAGGCGATTCGCCGCACCATGGAAGCGAATGAGAAATCCGCCTTCGTCATCGACCACGACGTCTATTTCATCGATATCCTGGCCGATTCTCTGCTCGTCTTCGAGGGCGAGGGCGGCAAGCACGGCCGTGCAGAAGGTCCGTTCCCCCTGAAGGAAGGAATGAATCGCTTTCTCAAGGCCGTCGGAGTCACCTTCAGACGTGACCACGATTCGTCGCGCCCGCGCATCAACAAGGAAGGAAGCCGCAAGGACCGCGAGCAGAGGGCGAGCGGTGACTACTACAGTTTTGAGAGATGATTTTCGACCCTGGTTCAGCCTGAGGAAATCTCCACGGTTGCTCGGTTCAGCCGAGGTTCTCTCCACGGTTGCTCGGTTCAGCCGCCTGAGGTTTCACCTCCTCCACTACCATGATTGACCCCTTCTCCCTTTTTGGGTTGAGTTGAAAGACAATCGCCACCAGCGCCGGCCATGCCGGTCGGACTACCTCCCTTGGGTGGAGCGATTGGTCGCAGTCGGATGCGTATCTCGGCCAGCGGCTACGTCTCGTGGTTACGCTGTCCGCGGCGCTGGTTCATCGGCAGTAAGATCGGCTTGCGCGAGCCGGTCAATCCCCGCATGGTGATGGGAATCATTGTCGAGGAGGCACTTATCGGTCTGATGATGGAATCGCCGCTCGGCCAACATCTGCCCGAGCGCAGTCGCTGGGCCGCTTGGAATGATGATGATATCGAGGGTCTGGTCGACAGCTCAAAGCCGGGTTCACTCGATGACCTGCGGGAATGGATAGGAGGCAAAGTCGCATCCGCCGCCGCCAAGGTCATCGAGATCGGCGCTAAGAGATGGGATGAAACTACCTCCAAGACCAGCGATTACACCTGGGATGATATGACGCAGGAGGAGATGGAGAACATGTTGCATGGTGGGCTGGAGTTATTTCTTGAGGAGGTGAAAGCCTGCCATCAGGCCGGTGGTGGACCACAACTTGAGCAATGGCGTAACCGCGGTGACCCGAACAAGGTTCCTGCACCACGCTGGGATGACAGACCTTGTTTCCCGGTGCCCGAGAAAGTGCAGAGTTTAGTCCTGGCCAAAGATGGAGAGGAGCCTGTAGTGCAGACACTGCCCGGCAGTGGCGACATCTCCTGGGCTGAGGCATGGGAGGTGGCTCGCCCCTGGGCCAAAGACCCGAGGGTCTGGCAACCACAGAGGTTGTACCACCCCGCGGGTTGGTCGGCCGGAGAGATGGACCTGGTCCTGCGCTGGCGTGGCAAGACGACCATCGTCGATATCAAGGCCAGTGATACCACCAGTAGATTTGCCGTCTGGATTGAGTCTCAGTTAGCGTTCTATAGGTTTTTATGGTCTGCGACCCGAGGACTCGGCGGCAGGGAAGAAAGCCAATCTGGCGACGAGAGTGATGAGGTGGAAGCCCTGCAGGGTTGGTATCTGAAGGGCCCTACTCGCAAGGAATTCGCACCGATGAGCGAAGATGAGTTGCCGGCATTTGCTGAGAGATTACACACCATCTGGCAGGCGATGACCGCGGCTGATTCCGAGCCGGAGAACTGGCCCGAGTGCAGTTGTGGAGACTGCACCGACCTGGATGAATCCGAAGAAGAGGGGCAAATCCGGATTTATGGTAATGAAATCGAAATCCCCGCCCGTTGGCAAGGTCTTTCCCTCGATGAGATGGTCGAAAAAATGCTACCTCGCATCCCGGCATTACCACTCGACCAGATTCAAACTCGTATCAATGTGGTCGGAACACTAGGCGGTAAATGGGGGCCTCTCTCCAATCATTTCGGCGAATTGGTACATGGGGCATTACTACAGACCGGCGGTCAATCACACGCAATTCTCGAGGAAATGAGTGCTGGCGCATTCCCCGATTTGCGCACCACTCCAGACGGCGAATACCTGATCACCAACGCCGCACCGGGGCTGTGGCGAGATAAGACTCGGCTCTATCTCGACGGGAAAAGTGAAATTCTGAGTGGAGATGAATTCGATGAATCGATAGAAATCACTCGCCTAGGACTGATTCAGAGCAAGGCCAACATCGATGGCTTGGTGGTTGGCCGGACACTGCGAAGTGGCCAGAGACTGGGGGGAAAACCGTGGACGATGTTCAGTGCCCATCTATGGGATGGTCATCGGGTGGTCGAAATCGTCGCCTTCGGGCGAAGCATCGTCTCAACCCTGTCAGAACTCGAGGTCGGAGACCGGGTGCTCATCAGTTCGGCTGAATTGGGGTGGCGAGCTGGATTACCACAACTGCGCATCAATCCGCGCATCACCCGGATGGAGGTCATCGCCCGAGATTGGCAACCCGAGGATGGTCATCCTTCGCAAGACCTGTGATTGGGCGAGGTCAGGGTTCAAAGGGGTTGGGTATCAGTCATCCGATATCGGCATGCCAACCAATATCCTATTACCCGAACAAGACCCATATGGGCCTGGTGGAAGACTCTCGCATTCATCCCGCTGGGGACATCGGTTATGCCCGCGCGCCTGGTTCTATCAGCGTGAGTGGGGATGGAAGGGCGAGGCCGTGCCTATTCTGGTGTTCGGCCATGCGGTCGAGGAGTGCGTCTGCCGGGTCCTACGTGAGAATCCGGCGCTGGTCGCGGCCAATGCGGTCTCCGAGGTCTTCGATTCGCCGACCCGCGAGCAAGATGCATATTGGCGCCGGAGAGACCGTCTCAACACCGTTATCGACCAACGCCCTGAGGCAAGATGGAATGGACCACTGCTGATGGTGATGGATGAGGACTATGACGATGTCGACAGCATCAGGAAATGGGCCGAGGCACGCATCGCCGTGCATTGGCCGCGCGCCATCGCCAGCGCCCACGAATCATGGTTGGGCGATGCCAATCGCAGTGGCGATTGGGATGAATTCATGGCGACGAGAGGACATCTCGGACCACAACTTGCGGCTGTGGCCCTCGACCTGCACCTCGAAGAGGTGGCCAAGTGCTACGAGGAAGGCGGTGGGAATGGCGCCGAATTAGCGGATTTCCGCGCCGGAAAACGCCCGGACATTCCCGCCCCCGATGGCTTTCCCGCGACCCACGACCAGCCGCATCCCTGTGCCAACCTGGATGCTGAGGGGGAGGGTGGGGAGGTCAACATGCTCGAGGCCTGGGAGTTGGCGCGACCGTGGTTTGTCGACCCCGATGCCGGAACTTTCACCCAACAGGCGATCCTGCCCGACGGTTGGTTTCAGGGTGAGTACGACCTGGTCTACCGTTGGGATGGGACGACCAGAATCATCGACCTGAAAGCCAGCGAAGGCACCTCGGAATGGGCCGCATCTTATCCACTGCAGATGCAGACCTACGCGTGGCTATGGTGGGCCAGCCACGGCAGGGATGAGGAGGTCGCGGGGCTGGAGACCTGGTACCTGGGGCTGGCGAGCGCAGATGCTCGCAAGGTCTACCAAGCGCCGAGCACCGAACAAATGCAGGAATTCGAGGACGAGGCGCACGAGTTCTGGCAACAGCATATCGCCACCAAGGGGAGGCGAAACATCGCCGATTACCCGCCCGAGCCGGCGCCGGTTCCCAGTTTTGCCGCTGGCGGGGGAGAGCAGGTAGGGCAGGCCGATTCAAGCGAGCGTTGCCGACAGTGTTACTGGGCGACAGAATGCGAGGGGTCGGGCAGAAAGATCGACCACGATGGCGCAAGCGAATACAGTGACCATGAGGGTACCACTCATCAACTCAGTAAAGTCGATGACATCGTCACCCGTATCTCGGTCGAGGGGCGTATCGGCACCTGGAAACCAAACCCTTGGAAGTTCGGAGGAATCGCCCCGGCGCTGTCCCTGTTCACCGGTGGCGGTAGTCTGTGGTGCTCTTCCTACAAGGGTGGGCCGCGCACCTTGCCCGAAGGAATCAGTGGTGGCACCTCGGTGCGAATCGACGGTGGCTATCTCGCCCCGACCCGCAAAGGCGGAGTACAACTGAAGTTGGACGAACATACCACCTTCACCGTGATTGAGGAGGGTGAATACGAGGGGCATCAATCTCCAACCGCCCTGCATCGGATGAATATCCGAGGCCGGGTGATGTCGCTGTCAGGGGGCGAGGGTGAGACCAACTGGGGCAAGTGGAAGAGGTGGGGGGCCGAATTGGCGACCGCCGATGGGGTGATTGAAATCTCAGCTATGAGCGAGAATATTCCCTTCGTCCACGATGAGGTGAAGCGCGGCGATGAGGTCGTGGTCATCGCCGGCTATGCGACCGCTTTCGCCGACAAGAAGCAGTTGTCTTTTGACGGCGAGACGATTCTGCGAATCCTGTGATTCCCACCGCCCCGGCAGGGAAATTCACCTCGCGAAATAGCGAGTTCGACCGCAATAGCATTACCAATCCTTATGCCCCTTCGGGCGAGCCATCGCCTCGATGGTCACAAGAATAGTCTGGCGAGATGCCCAAGGTGAGAGGCTCGTGAGCCGTACAGGCGACCGGCCCAGTGAACCCGGACATCCCCCCAATCACCTAGGCAAGCACCGGATGGCTTTCGCGGCATTCCCGGGGGTTGGCAATGTCGGCAAGTTGCTCATCGACGGTCTGGTCGCGGGCTTGGATTCGACCTTGGTGGCCGAGTTATTCCACCCTGACCTGCCACCTCAGACGAAGATGGTTGACGGCCTGCTGACCCCACCCCACCTCACACTCCACTCCATCAATCTGGGGGCGGAGAGCATTTTGGTCATCTCGGGGGAGACCCAACCAATCTCTCCCAGTGGGCAGTTTGAGATGGCCGAGACAATTCTGGCGACGGTGGGCGAATCTGGTTGTGAATACATGGTCGTGCTGGCCGGGTTGTCGAGTGAGCCGACCTGTGAAGAGGTCTATGCAATATGCGCCGATGACAAGATCAAGGAACTCTTTGCTGATGGCGGAGGGGACATCGCCGTCGACAAACCCTCAGGGGGAGTCATCGGGTTGGCTGGACTGCTCGCCTCGCTGGGACCGGTAAATGGAATCTCGAGTGGCTGTGTGGTCGCGGCAACCATCGGCAGTAGTGCCGATATCCATGCGGCTGAGCGGCTCAGGCTGGCCTTACAGAAATGGCTCGACCTGGATATGCCGATTCCAATCGCCACCACCGCGGCTATTGCCGACCGCATCGAGAGCCTGATGGGAAAGTATCCCGATGCCGAGATACCGAGTGAATTCATCGAGGAAGACCCCTCGTCATTATACGCTTAGTGAGCCATTTTTACGGCATATCGCTAACGGCGGTTTCAAATATGGGCGGTTGGTCGGCGGGCTGTCCGTAACAGGTGAGGTCATGAGTAAAGGTACACCATCGATGGGTAAGCGCCAGAAGTCCACCCACATCCGTTGCCGCCGCTGTGGCAATCATTCCTACCACAAGACGAAGAGTGTCTGTGCCTCTTGTGGCTATGGTGCAACCGCAAAACGCCGTGGTTATTCTTGGGCCAAGCGCACTCACAGGCCAAAGCAATAATTTCGGCCACCACGATGCTTCTAGGCGCAACTTTGTAGCGAATCATTCATTGCCACGTGCAAATTCGGGATTATCATGGCACGACAGAAACTGCAGAAATGTACCGCCTGCGGCGCCTATGGTTTGAGCACGACCTGCGGCAAGTGTGGCGAGCGTGCCCAGGCGGCGGGACCGATGAAATGGTCGCCCGAAGACCGCCAGGCCCAGCGTCGGCGAAAGATGTACGATGTCGGGAGCAAGGAATGGTTGGATTCTCTGCCGGATTTCACCAGCGAAGAAGAATGACTTCGCTGGCTTCTCACCCGGCTTCAACCCCTCTCCACAGTCGGATTATTCAGCCTCCGCTGGAGACTATTATCAACTCGATTTCGACGTCTTCGTGGATTATCGTGTTCTGGGGGATCACCGCCCCATCATGCACCGCCAAGACGGTGGAAGGATGGATTGGTGTCAACTTAATCGCGCCGAGAACAGTGGTGCCAGACTCACACTCAACCTCGACCATTCCGTCGGGGGAGGAGAACTTGACCCGCATCGATATCCTCTCATCCCATCACGCTTATGACGCTCTCGACGCTCGCCGGTCGTACAGCCGAGATCGCATAGCCCGGTATCGCGGTGGATTCGAAATCCACTGTCCCTTGGACGCGGGGGTTCAAATCCCTCTCTCGGCGCTTTATGCATCATTCTGCCAAGCCGAGAGAGGTATTTGAACTAGGCAAAAACTCAGCAATATCAAGATTCAGTTTTTGCCGTAGTTCAGAACTGGAGGTGAGCATTGGACTGAGCCATGCAGTGGCGAAGGAAGCGCGAAGTCCGAATAGATTCACCACTCCTTGGTGCGAGCCCATACTTGCATCTTGATGAAGCGGCTCGCGCGGAACTGAGCGCAGCGAAGGAAGTTCTGGGCCAATAATAATCTCCTTCTCTCGGCACCAATATAATCAATGAAGAGCACAATTGCAACTTGAGATGAGCACCCCGCCAATCCTCTACACCTTCCGCCGCTGCCCCTACGCCATCCGCGCCAGAATGGCTCTCAAGCACGCCGGTATCGAGTACGAGCACCGTGAGGTCGTCCTGCGCGACCGTCCCCCGCAGATGATGGAGATATCCCCCAAGGGCACAGTCCCAATCCTTGCGTTGGCCGATGGAGAAGTGCTCGAGGAGAGCATGGATATCATGCTGTGGTGTTCCCCCCCCGAATGGCTGGTGGGAGATTGGCAGGCCCTGGTCGAGGTCAATGACGGTCGCTTCAAGGAGAATCTCGATCGCTACAAATATCCGAATCGGTTCGAAGAGGAGGTGAATCCCGAGGCATACCGGGATGAAGTTCTCAAAATACTCCGACAATATGAGCGACGTTTGGGAGAATCGCGCTATTTCTGTGGTCCGGAGTTGAGCATTGCCGATGTTGCACTGGCACCGTTCGTACGGCAATTCGCCAATACCGACCGGGCATGGTTCGATGGCCAAGAACTGCCGAACGTCCAGAAATGGTTGGGGGGGATGCTCGCCAGCGAATTATTCACCGAGAGCATGGAGAAATTTGAGCAGTGGCGGGAATCATGACCGAGCAAAGCCAACCGGGCAAGCCCGCCCCATCCGAGCCAGCCACCCCAACCGAACCCCGGGAGATGACCGAGGCACGCCACACCATGGTCGAGAAACAACTCCTACCTCGAGGGATTGCCGACCCGAGGGTGATTCAGGCGATGAAGACCACCCCCCGACATCTATTCCTGCCTGCCGAAGCCTGGCCGATTGCCTATGGTGACCACCCGCTGGCAATCGCCGCCGGCCAGACCATCAGCCAACCATTCATCGTCGCGATGATGTCGGAATTGCTGTCGCCCCTGCCCGAGGATGCCAAGGTTCTGGAAATCGGCACCGGTTGCGGCTATCAGACCGCGGTGCTGGTGGCGCTCGGGTATCAGGTGCACAGCATCGAGCGCATCGCTGAGTTGTCGCGTGGTGCGCAGAAGACGCTGGGAGAACTCGATTCACTGCCCGCTGAACTGCTGGTCAGCGATGGCATGTTGGGAAATCCCTCTGGCGCCCCATATGATGCCATAATCTCGACCGCATGCGCCCGGAAGGTTCCCCCGGCATGGATTGACCAAGTGAGGGAGGGTGGATTGATTATCACGCCAGTTAAGCGGTTTGGCGGCAGGCAATATCTCATGCGTTATACCAAGCAGGGGCGAAGATTGGGTAAAGATGACCTCGGCTTGGTGAGGTTCGTACCCCTGTTGAGGGGTGTCGAGTAATCCTGACCAGTCCACCGCCTCAGGTTGGTGATGGGTGATTGGTCGCCCAAGGCTTGCGCCGGCAGGGGGGGTAATGGGTGACCAGCGCCTCGCGCTGGGGGGTTATTTTGGAGATGAGTGGGATTCACTCTACTTTGCTGACTTTGACCGCATTTGGACCCTTTGGACCTTCTGCAACTTCAAATTCAACGGTGTCTCCGTCGGTGATCGTTCCTGTGATTTCCGACTTGTGAACGAAGAGGTCTGAACCGCCCTCTTGCTCTATGAATCCGAATCCTTTTATTCTGTTAAACCATTTGACAGTACCTTGTGCCATAGTTCCTTGCGGCATGCCTTTAGTATATGGCAGTTGTTATGTGATGAAAGTGCAGATATCCTCTCAGTCGCCGCTTCGCCAGCTCATCCAATCACCGTTCCCAATCACCGGCCACGCCGTAGTTTCCATCTGTAAACCATTGTAGAAGTAGGCCCAAGCCCATCTTTTCTCACCCTCGGCATCGACCTCGATTATCGCACGGCGGAATAGTGAACCGCCATCCTCAGGACCGTGATAACCTTCGATTTCATCGAGATACTGGAGCACGGTGAACAGGTCTGAAAAGGCATACAATTCTCCCTTGACCACTTGTCTGGCTGCAGCATCGGCATCGGCTTCACCTCCCTCGGCAAACCCGGCTCTGCCGATCCCGGCATCGGTCGGTCCGACCACACCTGCACAGCTACCGGCGATCATTCCGGGGAACGAGCCGAGGTCGAGCAGAACTCCCTTGGTGGTGGCTTTGGTGACGGTCGATCCCTCAACCGAGATAGGTGATAATTTCTGAATCATCATATGGCGACTTTCACCTTGCATCAACGTGCCATAGGTGAAAACATGGCGGATGGGGAAGTGTGGACCGCCATCTTGAACAGCATTTTCAAGGTCATCGGTCGGTAGGCCGCGCTTTTCGAGGCCAGACCGAATCAACTGCTGATATTCCTTTGTCGGAGCGATGTGGCGATATTCCATGCTTTCTTCGACCACGGTATAGGTCAGCGCCTGGTGCACATTTCCATCGGGAGTGCAGACCTGTACGACTCGCCGCTCGTAGCAATTCACCGGCACGCCTTCCTTGATATCCATCACCGCGAGAGCTTGTTCATCGAGATGGAACAGCACCCCGGGCACCGCGGCGCCGCAACCGAGGCGGACGACATCGGCGGCGCCGCCATCACGTCCAGTGGAATGGTAGTGGAATTTCATCGAGTAATCGGCCAGCCAGGCCGGACCGATTTCGGTCATTCCGTCGGGATCGTAACCCCTGACCTTGCACCAATTCGACCAATCATCATCATCGAGATTGGAGCCATAGCCGAAATAAAGGGTTTTTTCGCTGGTCATATCATCGCCGGATAAGTAATTCACGCGGCCTATTTCAACCCTGCTTTTTCACTGGTAAGCCAATAGCCAATACTCACCCAACTCAGCACAGTTTCCATAAACCCCTCTACCCGCCCTGTCCACACGGTTCCGGCCCAAGATGCAAATCACTCCTCGGAATCAATTTCCACCACAACTTCGACCTCATCCTCGACCTCGACCGGCCACGGCAGGCGCCGGGGAGGGTTTCCGGTGATGTGCGCCATGGCGATTCCCACCAGCAGTCCCGCCGCGGTGACCAGAGCGAGGAAGACCACCGCCAGATGGACGATGTTGGAGAAGAACTGTGCCTGCATCGAGGAGGAGGCTTCCATCAGCAGATCACTCTGAGACAGGAACAGGAAGATCATCCCGGCACCGACCAAGGTCGCGGCGAGCATCCCGAACAGCGGGGCAAGTGGCCGATTGCGACTGTCGGCATAGAAGAACATCGCCCCGAACATGGCCCCGGCGGTCAGGGTATAGGCGGTGAGGAAAGCATTGGCGAAGCGCTTGAAGGCATTGCTGACCTCGCCCAATCCAAGAACTGCATTGATGACCAGGATGAGTACCAGGAAGATGAGGGTCGGCGCCAGCACCAGAGCCCAAGTGCCCTTGCCATTGTCGACACTCACTCATCCTCACCCCCTATATTATCGAAGATGATGTCGCTGACGCGTTGTTTCTCGACCTCGCTAAGTGGCGCAGTAGGCTCGATTTCAGACAGAGAGCGCTCATAGAGGGTGATGACGATGGCAAAGGCCAGGACCGCCATCAGGATGCCGGCGATGGTGCCGAGCAGGTCGGCGGTCGCCAACCAGATCTGTGAGCGCATCTGTAGGGCCGAAATCTGTGCCCCGTCATTGAACATCATCACCAATAGGACGCCGCCGGAGCCGAGACCGAAGATGCCGACATTGGCCGCGGTGCGGCCACGATTATCGCCGAAGAGGTAGACGACCTGCGCCAAACTGGTGCCGGCCAGGCACAGCGCCAGCAGGAAGACCGCCCACCAGACCATCCAGTAGGGGTTGACCTCGCCCCGCCACAGCGGTGATTGTACCATATGAAGAGCCAGCAACCACGCCAGCCCCATGGCGATTGAGAAATACCCGGCCGGTCGCGCCACCGGCGGTAGCCTGCCGACTGGAACCGGGCCGCCGAAGATTGCCATGAATGAGCCGATTCCCAGCAGAAGGATTGGTCCGATGACCACCAGTAGTAGATGTCCACTGGCGCTGGAATCGGAGTCGGGAACGGTCCACTGTGAAGCTATCACCATGATGAACCCGAAGAATACCGTCGGCAGTCCCAATTTGCGCACACTCTCGTTGCTGCGCGACAACAACATCCAGAATCCGAGCGGCACCAGCGCCAATGGTAACCAGAACCAAAGCAGAGCCTCGATTTGCTGTGGTTCGACCAGCGCCATGCCCGTAGGCATGGTTTCAAGTTGATGAAGGTTGGTGGAATCGGGTGTGAAAGCGGTTCTTTCCACCCCATAGGGGTGTCCGTCAGCCATATATACCGAACCCGAGTGGCCGAAACGCTGAGAATGATATCATGGTGAAGAGACCGCGACAAGTCATGCGCTACAGCCCATCGGCTGGTAAGCATACCCTACACACCGTCGAGCGGGTCAAGAAGCGACGTGCCAGTGAGCAGAAGTGGGGTCAGAGGCGATTCCGCCGGGTCACCGCCGGATACCGTGGTTTCCCCCGTCCAAAGCCCGAAGGTCGCGAGAAGCCGACCAAGCGAGTCAACATTCTGTACCGCTGTACCGAAACCGGCAAGGCGCACTATGCACCGTGCCAGAGAGCGAAGAGATTCGAATTAATCGATAAGTGAAGTGACTAAAGATGACAGCCGGATTTCTCAAAGTGACCTGCAATGACTGTGGGTCGGAATGCACCATCTTCAGTCGCGCCACCACCAAGATCTCATGCTTGGTGTGCAATAGCACGTTGACCTCTCCCAGCGGTGGCAAGGCCAACTTGGTCGGTTGTACCGTCACCGAGACTCTGGCTTGAAAGAAGGTAGATTCACTATGGCTGGCGATGCACCACGCGAAGGTGAACTCGTCGTTTGTAGCATTACCAAAGTCAAAGAAAACGGCGCCTATAGCGTCCTCGACGAATATCCCGGGCGTGAGGGTTTCATCTTCATCGGCGAAGTCGCCAGTGGCTGGGTCAAGAATATCCGTAACCACCTGCGCGATGGCCAGCGGGTCGTCTGCAAGGTCCTACGCACCCGAAAGGATGGTAGCAGTCTCGAATTATCTCTGAAGGCGGTCAGCGAAGAGCGCCGCCGCGAAACCCTGCAGGCGTGGAAGAACGAGGGTCGTGCGGCACAACTTCTACGGGTCTTGGGAGAGAAGATTGGTTGGGATGAGGCCGAGATTAAACACACCCAGGAAGAGATGATAGATGCGTTCGGTAATCTGTACGGTGCCTTTGAGGATGCGGCTGTCAACGATAAAGCCCTCGAGGAAGCCGGCTTCGAAGGTGACTGGATTGCCAAATTCAATGAAATAGCGGTCGAGAACATCATCCCGCCATTCGTCGAAATACGCGCTCGTTTCAAGATTTCGGTCATCACCGAACAGGGCATCGAGGTCATCCGCAAGGCGCTGTCCAGCGCCGAGGAGTTGACCGACGAGGAGGCCGACGTCAAGGTCGAATGCTTCTACGATGGAGCCCCGTTCTACCGAGTAGAGATTCGCGCCCCCGATTATCAGGTCGGCGAAGCCACCTGGGATGAGGTCAACAACCGGGTCATCGGCGTGGTCGAAGACGGTGGTGGTAGTGCTTCCTCAGAACGCTTCTAGTGCACCGAAAAATGCAATAGAATTCAGAGGACGCACGGTGAGAGCAAAGCGAAGAGGATCGATTTTGGATTAAGCAATACAATTCACCAAAATCGCGATTAGATGAGCGTTTGTGACTCGATTATCAGGGCCAAAAGCGAAAGCCACTACGATTCAAATTGAAGTATTACATGTGTGGTCGCTCGCGACTTGCCGAAACAAGTCAATAAGCCACATATTTATTCCGTGAAAGGTTCAAATGCTGTATTCCTCAGCACACTACAGGCCTCATCATGTGCGGCATCCTCGGGATTGTTGCGGGCGAGGGCTCGCACGTCAACCAACTGCTCTACGATGGCCTGCTGGTATTGCAGCACCGCGGTCAAGATGCCGCTGGAATAGTGACCAGCGACGGTGAGAAACTACACCGCAGGAAGTCCGCAGGACTGGTCAGCGATGTATTCTATAAGCGTCATATGAAGTATCTGGTCGGCCATATGGGTATCGGCCATGTGCGCTATCCTACTGCGGGCACCAGTTCCATCGCCGAGGCACAGCCGTTCTACGTCAACTCCCCCTACGGAATCACCCTGGCACACAATGGTAATCTGACCAATGCCACTGAACTACGAGCCAAGGTTGCCGATATCGGCCGCCACCTGAATACCTCATCCGACTCAGAGATGTTGCTCAACATCTTCGCCGCGGCACTGGGAGATGGCAAGAGAATGAAGATCGATAAGGCCAATTACATCGATGTCGAAGATATCTTCTCGGCCGTCGATGCGGTGCACGAGCACTGTGTGGGAGGCTATGCCGTGGTCTCGTTGATAGTCGGGGTCGGCGTGCTCGGATTCCGTGACCCGAACGGAATCCGACCGTTGATAATCGGCCGCCGTGATGGCGAAAAGGGCGATGAATGGATCATCGCCTCAGAGTCGGTAGCCCTCACCACCCTCGGTTTTGAGAATGTGCGCGATGTCGAGCCCGGCGAAGCGGTATTCATCAGCCCGGGCGGACATTTCTTCAATCGCAAGAGTGGCGGTAATGCTGTGCACTCCCCCTGTATTTTCGAGTATGTTTACTTCGCCCGCCCGGACTCGACCATCGACGGCGTCTCGGTACACGAAGCCCGCCGCAATATGGGGGTGGCGCTGGCCGAGCGAATCCTTGAAGAGATTCCCGCCGAGGAAATCGATGTCGTCATTCCGGTTCCCGACAGTGGGCGCATCTCGGCCTTGGCGCTGGCCGAGAGGCTCGGCGTCTCCTACCGCGAGGGATTCGTCAAGAATCGCTATGTCGGACGAACATTCCTGATGCCTGGACAAGCGATTCGCAAGGACTCGGTGCGCAAGAAATTGAACCCGATTGCCAAGGAATTCGAAGGCCGCAACGTGCTCTTGGTCGACGATTCCATCGTGCGCGGGAACACCTCGAGGAAAATCGTCGAGATGGCACGCGATGCCGGCGCCGCCAAGGTCTTCTTCGCCAGCGCCGCCCCACCGGTCTGTCATGCCAATGTGTATGGCATCGATATGCCGGCAGCCAGCGAATTGATCGCCACCAGCAAGAGCCGAGAGGAAATCTCCGCGTGGATAGGCTGTGACAAGATCTTCTACCAACGTCTCGATGATCTGGTCGCGGCCTGTATGCTGGGTGAGAATCCCCCGCCACGCTTCGACGCCTCCTGTTTCGATGGTGATTACGTGGTTGGCAAGATAACCGAATCATATCTCGCTGAACTCGAGGCCATGCGCCACGACGATGTCAAGCAGAAGCGGGTGGCATTGGCCGAGGGTCAGTCCGGGAATGGCAGATGATTGTACGAGGGCGCCGACAATCGGTATGGGTGGGTATGAGATGGTGGAAAAACCACATTTCTGGATTCTGCGTCTCGGTGAGATGACCCTCAAGAGCCGCCCGGTGCGGCGGCATTTCCAGAGTAGAATGGAACAGGACTTACTCGATTTGGCACTCCGGGCCGAAATCGACCTGCACATCGAGCACATCGGCTCACTGATAATCGCCTCATCGCACAGTGAGGTTGGTGAAGTTGAGGAAGTACTGTGCCACTGCTTCGGCCTACAATCGGTCGACCGTGCCATCCCCTGCCCCCCCACTCCTGAAGAGGTGGCGAAAATCGCCTTGGAAACCGACTCCCGATTCGGAGAAGAAAGGACTTTCGGCGTCGCCACAAAGCGCACCGGTGCCAAGGGTGAATGGGGTTCACAGGACTTCTCTGGAATGGTCGGCCATCACATGCTGGAGGGAGATGGAACTCTCAGCGTCAACCTCAGTAATCCTGATTATCCGGTCAAGGTCATACTCAGTAAACAACAGGCTTGGCTGTTGTCACAGAAGGTCAACTGCCCTGGCGGCCTGCCCATCGGTGTGCAGGGATTGGTTTTGGCAAAAATCTCCAGCGAAGAGGTCATGCTAGGTGCATGGCAATTGATGCGTCGTGGATGTCGCATGGTTGTACAGGAACATAGTGATGAGGCACTGCTCGCCATTCTCGCAGGTTGGGATTCGACCATCACCGATGCCAAGAAAGCCCTCCATAGTCGCTCGGGGCCCGGTCGAGCCAGGGGGGAAATATGGGGAAGTATCGGTGAAGTCGACACCTCCGAGGTGATGAAAGATGGAAAGAACACCCCGATTTCAGTGCTGAACCCGATGTGTGGTTGGAGTGAAGAAGAGATGGTCGCGCTCGGCGAACATATTCGTAATCCCACCCGTGCCAAGCGCCCCTCATATGATAACGACTTGCTCACCTCGTGGATAGCGTGAAAAATGGTCGCCACCAGGCCAGCCTGAGTCAAGTGCCTTTCGTCATCTCACCGAGTGCGGCCATCGAGGTCGAGTCGAGAGTGATTTCAATGGCCGTGGCGCAAAATGGTGAGCACATCGCCCTCTGCCACATGGGTGGTGATCTCCTGATCTGTGATGTCGATGGTCGTCAGGTGAATCTGTGTGAGATCGAGGGCCGGGCCGGAACGGTTGTCGCCAGTCCAGCCGGTGGATTCATCGTCGGCGCCACCGAGGGAAATCTCCACGCCGTCGATGCGGGAGGAAACATCGCCTGGGAATACGCAGTCGGTGGTGGCGTCGAATACCTGCAGGCTTGTGCGGGCGGAATCGCCTGCCTCGACGGCGGCGGCAAGGTGCACCTGCTTGACAGCAATGGCCGGGCCAAGAGCATCATCGAGGGTGGATCACCGCAGAGTTTGGTATTCGACCAGAGCGGCAGTAATCTTGCCATCATCTCCGGTGATGGCTCGGTGCGTACCTATTCACCTTCGGGTGAGATGCAACTCGAGCGCCAACCGCGCCACGACAAGGGCGAGCGCATCACCGCCGCCTGCTTCGATTCAACCGGCCATCTGGTGGTCGCCCGCGAAACCCTCGGCCTGGCAGACCAAGGCGAGGATGAGGTCGAGGTCGAGTGGTGGACGCCGCTGGGAGAGCGGGTCGATATTCAGGGTCTGGATACCCGATGTACCACACTGACGGCGTATTCTTCAGGAGTCTTGGCCGGGACTTTTGCCGGCGAGGTATTCCTGCTCGACCGCGCCCAGGAGCGGGTCGACATATGGAAGTCGGAATATGCCATCAACTCCCTCACATGCTTAGGAAATGACGTGTTGGTAGCCTCATGGTTCTACCTCTATAGAATCACATTCGGTGGCGGTAAAGATGGTGATGAGCCGACTTGGCAGGTCGAGCACCCCGGAATCGTCGACTTTGTATCTCTGGATAAAGCGCAGAATATCCTCTGTCTTGGCGGCGAAGACCGCAATGACTACACCGGTGAGGAACCAGTGCTGATTCTCGACCCCCACAGCGAGCCCGAATGGCTCGATGCGAGAGGTGATGACCCGTGGGTGCAGGACTTACCGGTCGATGAAACCGCCTCACCGGTAGGAGAACTCGACATCAGCGATGATTACTCGGAATTGCTGACCGCCGAAGAGCAGGCGCAATTGGCCGCCGGTCATGGCGCCAGACTGCCAAGCCAAGACGGTGTTGGCGACAGCGCTGGTGGCGGAGGCTCAGGTGGAACAGGGGAGGAAGTCGACTTGCCCATTGCAGTCTCAGTTCTGGGGGAGGGCGTCGCCGATGAACTTCTCAGTGATCTGACCTCGGAACTCGATGACGATGATATGGTCGAAGTAGATGAAGCGACCAGCCATGAAGACCTGATGGCCGGATTGATTGAGGATGTCGGCGACCATCGCATCTCTCCGGTAGCCGATTCGGGTGCTGACCGAACCGTGGCTGTGGGTGATGACGGCACCGCAGTGGTGCGTTTGGATGGAAGCGACTCGTATGACCCCCACGAGCGGATTCAGCGCTGGTTGTGGAAGGATGGACGCGGTGAGGCCATCGGCGAGGTGGTGACAATCCGGGTTCGCCTATCGAGTGGAAAGCATCGATTCGAGTTGTCGGTGCTCGATGATGACGGGGTGTGGACGACCGATACGACATTCATCACGGTACAATGATGGGAATATTTCCAGAAGACTCGAAAAAATATCCAAAGAACCGAAAAAGGACGAGCGAGAGAGAAAGAGGTTACCGAAATGCGACCGTGGATCGAGGAATACTTCGTCGGCCCCCTGCAGATGCGCTGCAGTGTGGTCACAAACCCGGAAAATGGGGCGACGATAATCATCGATGGCGGAGATGAGCCCGAGCGCCTGATTTCCTGGATTGATGATTGGGAGGGACTGGGGCCAGACGATAGCAATGGCCCGGTTTCTCACAACCAATCTGAGCAGGAGGGGTTGCCGAAACGCCATGTGGTGGCCTACACCAATACCCACGCCCACTTCGACCACTCAGGGATGATTCCTGAACTTCTCAAACACTGGAAAGTGCCATTCTGGTTGCACGAAGGTGACCATCACCTCCAGGCCAACGCTCAGAAATCTGCCGCCAGATGGGGTTTCACAGTACCGCCGCCGGCAACACCAACCGATGAATGGCAGGATGGCCAGACCTACGATTTTTCTGGGATAACCATCGAGGTACGCCACGCCCCGGGACATAGTCTCGGTAGTGTCTGCCTGATTATTCCCGACGATTCCGGCCCTTCTCACGCCTTCGTCGGCGATGTTCTGTTCGCCGGGGGGGTCGGTCGTACCGACCTGCCTGATTCGGGTGGCTCTTGGCCGTTGTTGAAACAGAGCATCGAAGAGAAATTATTCACCTTGCCCGACGATACCATCGTCTATCCCGGACATGGGCCGAAGACCACCATCGGCACCGAAAAGGTCTCCAATCCATTTGTTGGCGAGTTGGCGCAGTCCTTCACCAATGTGCGCGGACGCTATATCTGATTCAGCCCAAGCCCAATCTCCAGATTGGGTGGGATGGGTTTCATTCGGACATTGCGGTTTCATATTGAGTAATTGCCTGAGGGTTCTTGTTTAGAGCGGGGTGGAAAATAATAATCAAACATCTTGCCAATCAGTTCCATTCCACCATTGGTTGCCACCATCACTGAGTATCCTCCACGTGTTCCCTTGCTCGTCGGTCCATTGTTGAGAAACACTCGGCGCGGACTCAACTTGTTCCGTATTCCCGTCCTGATGCGGCATCTGTTGTTGTGTTTCCACAGGTTGAGGTGTTGATGATTCAGAAGTGGAACCTTCCACTGAGGAATATTCTTTCGTTTCCGATTCGTTCTGCTTTTGCTTTTTCCATAGTACAACAATGACTGTGAGAACAAGAAGCGCAATGCCAATACCAATCCGAGTCCAGGTGTAAACCGCACCTTCTCCAGATAACATCAACTGAGAGGCATCCACGACGCCATTTCCGTCATCATCCAAATCCTCCAACTCGTCATTGCAACCATCTGCGTCATTGTCCGTAGTAGATGAGGATTGCCAATCCAACTCACCCAACGGGCAAGCATCAACATCGTCAAGGACACCATCGTTATCATCGTCCTGGTCTTCTTGGTCAACACAACCATCATTGTCATAATCAATCTCAGATGAAACCCAAGGGCCTATCTTCCCAGTTGGACAAGCATCAACATCGTCTGGGATGCCGTCATTATCATCATCATCGTCCTCTAAAGACTGGTCTTTACACCCATCTCCATCATGATCTGTAGCGGCTGAGGAATTCCATGACAATTCGCCTTCAGGGCAGTTATCTTCAGAATCAATCAATTGGTCATTATCATCATCTGTGTCTAGGGCATCGGGAATCATATCCGAGTCTGTATCCAGCAAGCACTGGGTTTCATTCACGGATGAATTTGCAAGCGTTGAAGTCTTCTCGGGACAAGCATCCTGTGAAGAAGAGCCCGGTTGGGAGACATAGAATCCGATATCTGCGACATCACAAGATGTTTTACCGGTTGCTGGCTGATAGGTACCTGGTTCACAAGCAGTCTGACTGGATTGACCGGTCTCATTTACATAGTGACCAGCATCTGCATCTTCACACGATATTTGACCGGTTATTGCCTGATAGGTTCCTTCAGCACAAGCAGTCTGATTTGACTGGCCGGTAGCAACTACATGGTAACCAGCATCTGCATCATCACACGATGCTTGACCGAATGCTGATTGGAATGTTCCTTCTGCACAAGCAGCCTGACTGGATTGGCCGATAGTAGCAACATGGTAACCAGCATCTGCATCATCACACGATGTTTGACCGGTTGCTGCCTGATAGGTTCCCTCAGCACAAGCAGTCTGATTTGACTGGCCGGTCACAGCAACATGGTAACCAGCATCTGCATCATCACACGATGTTTGACCGGTTACTGGCTGATAGGTGCCAATTGCACAAGCAGTCTGACTTGATTGACCGGTCGTAGCAACATGGTAACCAGCATCTGCATCATCACACGATGCTTGACCGGTTGCTGGCTGATAGGTTCCCTCAACACAAGCAGTCTGATTTGACTGGCCGGTAGCAACTACATGGTAACCAGCATCTGCAT
>JAPOGE010000033.1 GCA_028283345.1 Candidatus Poseidoniales archaeon | reverse complement strand
GTAGGCGATGAAATGGTTCAGCGTCGGATGTTCAGCCAAACTGAATCCCTCATCGAGCGGTAGGGTGAATTTCGCCCGGATGTCACCCATTATCTCGGCCTGCTTGACCGTATCAATCCCCAACTCTCCCTCGAGGTCCTGGTCTAATTCAAGAAAATCCTTCGGATATCCGGTATGCTCGACGACAACATCGAGAACTATTTCGGCGACATCGCCGGAATCGCTGACTTGAGTTGAAATCTCTGAAATCACGGTGGCTTCGGAGACATCCGCATCCACAGTAGAAACAGAAAGTTCTGGCGTGGTGATTACTTCGCTTTCTGACGATAAAATCTCAAGTTCAGGTGCGGGAGTGTGCGGGAGCGGTTCTGTCGGAGCCGTCGTGACTGGCGCCGAAATAGGCTCTTTACCAACACTCATCTTGACGATGTAAGCGATCATGTGATTGAGGGTCGGATGCTCTGAGAGGACGAAATCCTCGTCGACCGGAAGGGAAAACTTCTCACGGATATCGCCCATTATCTCGGCCTGCTTGACGGTATCAATACCCAATTCACCTTCCAGATCCTGGTCTAGTTCGATGAAATCAGCGGGATAGCCGGTGTGTTCGACGACCACCTCGACAACTAAACTCTCAATCTCTGATGTATCGCCGCTATGGACTGGTGGAGATTGCTCTACGGCGGCCGATTCTTGCGCCGATTCTGGTGCAACAGGTGCTGCAGGTGCCGTAGGTGAGGTGAGTGTCTGAGGTGCCGGTTCGGAATCGGAGACATCGGTTTCTGTAGGTTCGGGAGTTGGTTCGGGTTTGGCGAGATTGGAGGTGACGGAAAATACCTCGCCCTGAAGGCCACCATGAAGGTTGTCTTCACTGCCGACATATGCAACCAATTTATTATCGAGAATTCTCAGTTCAAGGTCGTCGCGTCCGGCCAAATTACGATTCCAAGCCATCAGTCGTTGACCGTTGATTCTCTCACCCTCGATTGCACATCGCTTCCACATCGTCACCGCGAGTTGGCTGCCGAATCCAGCGGCGAAGCGTAGACCATACTCCATTCCGGCAAAATATCCGCCCTTGGAGATATTGAGGTCACCCAGTTCAGGGTCGACTTCTCGGTGGTTGGCAACCGGTGGTGCACGGCCGGTCGCAAGGGCATAGATGAGTACCGCATCTTCGATGCCCACTCCCATCGGATGACCGGTGAAACCCTTGGTATTGGTGATGACCAGACTATTGGTCGACTCCCCAAAGGTATCGCGTAGTGCCTTAACCTCGGCCTGTGCCGAGCCGCCTCTGGCCGGAGTGTAGGTCTCGTGGCTCATGAAGAAAGTATGGGGGGCGATGCTATTGCGGTTGAACCCCCACTTGGCCTCCATCTGGCCGACGAAATTATTGACGCTGGCGGAGACGTGTTCAACGTCTAGGCGGGTGCCGTGGAAAGATGAGTTCGCCAGCGTCGCCCCCAGCAGTTCGGCATAGGGCTGTACTCCTCGCTCGGCGGCGTCGCGGCGACGCTCGATGACGAAAGACGCCGCCCCCATCCCAAGAATCATCCCATTTCGTCGGGCATCGAAGGGTAGAGCCGCTTCCTCGACCACATCTGAGGTCGAGGCGGCTCCACTGGCGGCGAAGCCCGAGCCGATCCATTCCCACATATCTTCTCCGGTGGCATTGTCGGCAGAGATGATGACCACCCGGTCGACGCGGCCGCAATCGAGCCAGTCTTCGGCGATGGTGAAGGCGGCGGCAGTCGATGCACAGGCCAGATTAATCGTAGTATTCGGTCCGCGGATGCCGGTCATCTGGGCGAATTGTGAATGCCCCATATTGAGAACCTGAAACAGAAATGAGCGGTCGAAGCGACCTTCGCCATCGTCGCCATCACTCTTCACCTTCTCTGCCATCTTGGCGATACCGGGGAAACAACTTGCGAATACCACACCGGTAGTATCTCGGTAGACACTGGGAATCTGCCAATTTGTTATCAGGCGTAGTCCGCCCTTGCCGACCTTCTCCACGGGTGTCAGGGGAATCGCCGCGTCACGCAGGGCGAGTAGACCGCTGGCGACCGCTAATTGAGTTGAAATATCCCAGGCTTTGACGACTTTTGCGTCTATTCCGAATTCTTCGGTCAAATCGAATCCGGCCATCTGCCCGGCGAGTTGCGGAATATCATCGAACTTAGTCGCAGTTTCCATTCTCGCTTGGCCTTCGCTACCTTTGATGAGGCGGACGATGTTCTTGTCGAGGATACGCTGTTTGAATTCATCCGAAACCTTGCTGATACAGGTCTCGCCACGCACAAGTTTCTCAAAATTATCATCGTCGAAGACCCGCTCTCCGCCGGGCAGACCCAGACTTATGCCAGTGACCACGTAGGGATTGTTATGCCGCGATGTGGTCGCAGAGGCCACTGATCTTGGCCCGGTTTGCCCACCTGAGGAAAACGTGGAAGTGGTTGTAGCAGGGGATGCACCGGAAGAAGGTGTCGGGGTGGTAATCGTGGTAGCGAGAGCATCGTGGGGGGCCGTGGTTACCCAGCGGGAAATGTCAGCCGCGGTCACTGCTGAGGTGATGTCGACTGCAGAGTCGGTGGTCACTGAGCCGGCGATATTTGCTACCAATATCGAAATCTGCGCATCACTCAGCCCCAAGCCGTTTCGCAGGCCGACCTGACCCACGCAGAACCGCGCCGGATAGCCACAGATTGCTGATAATTCACCAGCAACCCAACGCTCAATGTTGCGTCTGTCACCTTCAGAACTTATTGCTGGGCTTACCGCATCTCCGACGATTGATGCGCCAGACTGAATAGTTGTTCCAACCGAGGGAAGTGGGCGACTCCTGGTGCGCAGATCCTCCCATTCAAGGCTACTCACAATTGCACCGGATTTGTGGGCCTCAATCGGGCCGGCGCGGAATCCTTCGACGAGTTCCGGTGAATCATTCTCCGGCCATTGCGGCGGCCGGCCGGCCAAAGCAAGCATCCCCATCGCCTGTAACAGCGAGGCGATTCCACCTTGTTTGGGATGATTGCTCATCACCGCTAAATGCGGTTTATCCTCAAGAATCTGACCGGCGAAGACCGTCAATGCACGCTTCGGGCCAACCTCGACAAAAATACGGGCTCCTCCCTCATACATCGTCTCAATCTGCTTCGTCCACTCGACCGCTGAGGCCATCTGTGGCGCCAGTTTACCCAGTATGGCTTCTTTAGCATCACCGCCATTGGCACTGCTGGGATACCAGTCGCCATCGACATTACTGGTAATCGGAATCTGCGGCCAATTTATGTCCAAGCCGCTGAGGAATTTCTTCAATGGTTCGTTTGCAGGGGCGACAATTCGGCTATGGAAAGCATGGCTGGTCTGCAATATCACCGAGGTAAATCCTGCTGCTTCGAATTTGGAAATCGCCTGCTTGACCGGCTCGGTCTCGCCGGCGATAACCGTCATCTTCGGTGAATTCTTATTCGCCGCTATCACATACCCGTCGACGCTCTCGATAATCTCGGCGACTCGCTCATATGGCGCGGTGACGCTGGCCATCAATCCGGTGTCATCTATGACTACTGCACCCATTTCGGTACCACGGGCAGCAGCTGCCCGCAGAGCGCCATCCATCGCCAGTATACCCGAGGACATCAGTGCGGCATATTCCCCGAGAGAATGACCAGCGACCATGTCCGGCTTGTAACCATGTGAACTCAGGGCTCCTTCGATGGCGAGGTCGGCGGTGAGCATAGCCGGTTGGGTGTACTCGGTCTGCTTGAGTTTGTGTTCGGCCACTTTTTGCTCATCATCCGAAAGGTTTTCTCGTAAAACAAATGAGGATAAGGACTCACCTTCCAAGACTTCGACCATGGTTTCATCTGACATTTTCCATACCCGGCCAACCGCGCTCCAGCGTTTGGACAAGTCGAGAGTCATTCCGACATATTGACTTCCCTGCCCCGGATAGAGGTGGGCGATTTTTGCCTCTTCGGGAAGGGTTGGGTCGGTGGATATCATAACCCCTTGAGCGGCTAGAAAACCCCATTTTTTCGGGTCACTCATAGTTTGCAAGGCAAGTGCCACTCGTGTGTCTAACTCGGCCCACGAGGTGGCTACCAAAGCCATCCGCACACCGGTTGCTGAATAGCCCTTGCTCGCCCGAGGTAGTTCAACCGAGAGTCGGCGACCCTTGGGGTCGTCATCAAAATTAGTTCCGGAACCTGAGAGGATTTCACTGAGTTGTTGGAGTTTAGCCGCCAGAGCGCCGATGTCGGCGGCATTCAACAATAGCAGACTACCTTCGATGCTCTTCAATTCTTCGTGGGTCATGCTCGGACTGGCGCTGACATCGAGAATCGAGGCTACCGAACTGCCAGCCGCGGTAGAATGACCAGTTGATACTGCATCCGAGGGCTCAGAGCCGGCCGAAGAGGCCTTGGCAGCACCTCTGGATGACCCGAGGGCAGCCATCGCCGCGGCATAACTCGACTCCCAGCGTGTGGCCAGAGCAAGGTGGAATTCAGGGTCATAGGCTTCAAGAGCGACGTGAAAATTAGTCCCCCCGAAACCGAATGCTGATACCCCGGCACGGCGGGGCGCCCCGCTCTTGGGCAGTGGCCATTCACGTGGTTCGGTCGGGACGAAGAATGGATTCTTGCTCCAGTCGACGGTATCGTTGGGATTGACAAATCCGGCGCTCGGGGGAATCGTTCGGTGATGCAGAGCGAGAATACTTTTGAGCATGCCAGCGATTCCTGCAGCCGCTTTAAGATGGCCAATCTGACTCTTGATTGAACCAACTGCGACATTGTCTCCGGCAGGTACATCGGAAAAGACATCGGCCAGCGTGGCCAATTCGGTCGCATCTCCAACCCGGGTCGAGGTGCCATGTGCCTCGATCAACTCGACACTGGATGATTCGTAACCGGCCTGGGCATAGGCACGGATCACGGCTTGGCGCTGTCCTCGCCGGCTCGGTGCGGCGATTCCCTTGCCGCGGCCATCACTACTGGCCCCGACCCCGCGAATCACACCGTAGACCACATCACCATCGGCGATAGCCTCGCCTAGGCGTTTGAGAATGAATGCTCCGGCGCCTTCACCCATCACGAAACCATCGGCACCCGAATCGAAGGGGGTTGAATGAGTGGCGGAAAGTGCCCCTATTGCACTGAACTTGGCGTAGGTGCTGGGGTTCATCGAGCGGTCGCTGGCGCCACAGACGACTACATCGACCTGGCGAGATTGCAGTTGTCGGCAACTGTCGACCAAAGCCGCCATGCTCGAGGCGCAGGCGGCATCAGTGGTGTAATTCGGCCCCTGTAAGTCGAGCAGATTCGCAACACGCCCGGCGATGACGTTGGCCAACTCGCCCGGCATGGTATCCTCGTCGAGTTTGGGTAATCCCTCGGTCCACTTTTTCCTAAACGACTCGACATCGGTCATCCCGCCCTCCTGGGCAATTCGAATCGCTTGGTCGACATGAACGTGAAGAGTTCCGGTATCTCGATTCTCACCACCCACCGCGTTGGCGAAGACTACCCCGGTCGAGGCGCGATTGAGTTCCTTACCACCCTCACCGTATCCTGCATGTTCCAATGCTGAAGCACTCACTGCAACCGCCCATAATTGTGTCACATCGATTTGCGGCAATGAACCGGGTGGTATTCTCCAGCGCCGCCAATCGAATTCAAAATCACGGACGAAACCACCAATCTTAGAGTAGGTCTTGTTTTCTGCGACCGAGCCGGGGGAACCATTCGGGTCGTAGAAGTCCTGGGGCTTCCAACGGTCACTGGGGACCTCGGAAATAGAGACCCGGGCCTTGAGTACATTATCCCAAAAAATATCGATCCCGGGAGAATCGGGGAGCAGGCACGCCAGACCGATGATGGCAATCGGCTCAAACGGCCCTTGCTCAAGGCCCTCAGTGGTTGATTCTGTATTCGCGGAAATAATCCTCACCTCATGGATCCATGATGCTCTGCGGCACCATGGTAATCGAAAAGCCGGCATCGACATGAATACACTGCCCGGTAACCCCCGAAGAGAGATTGCTGGCCAACCACAGTGCGGTTCCGGCTACGTCATCTTGAGTTACATTTCGCCGTAGTGGTGAATTTGCCGCGACGTGGTCGAGAATCTTATCGAAACCGGGAATCCCGGCGGCGGCCAGGGTAGGGATGGGGCCGCTGGAAATAGAATTGATGCGATGACCCTCGGGTCCGAGGTGGCACGATAACTCGCGGGTCCAGCATTCCAGTGCGGCCTTGGCCATGCTCATTATCCCATATGAAGGGACGTAACGGGTACTGGCGGCATAGGTCAGAGTGATGGTCGATGATCCGAGATTGAGGTGCGGCAAGGCATGGCGCAGACAGCGTTGTAGCGAGTTCGCCGAAATCGTCATAGCGGCGTTGATTTTCTCATCTTCAACGAAAATTATCGGCCGGTCGAAGCATTCTCGCGGTGCAAAGCCGATTGCATGGATGAGTATATCTGCCTTCACACCCGGATTCTCAGCGGCGAATGCTGAGAAAAATTCAGCCGTCAGTTCATCACTGACAACATCGAGAGGATACATTCCGGCAATCTGAGGCAATTTCTCCTTCAGTTGATAGACCCGGCTCATGAAGCGTTTCTGGAAGCCGAGATAGAGGGTGACTCCGGCCTCGGCCAACTTCTCACATATCGCCCATGCGATACTGTCCTCGCTGGCCACACCAAAAACAAAAGCAACTTTACCTTGTAAACCAAGCATCTGCGCACCTGCCCCTACGGGGCAGACATCCAGCCAAGAGGTCACCCTTTGAGGGTTGGGGTGGCACATCGGCGCATATGCCCGGTTGCATGGTCTCGCGGTACGGCGATTATCGCTTCAAAGGTCGCCGAAATCCAGATCGTCGTCATCGAAATCATCGAAACCATCCAGGTCGTCGTCGAAATCATCATCTGCCGGAATCGAGGCGATTCGTCTCTTCTTTGCCTTACCTACCTTGAGCACAATCATCATCACCAGCAGCAGACCTAGACCACCACCACCACCGATGATGATCATCATTGTCGTTTGGTCATCCAGACCGATGACACTGCCGACCGTTCCCAAGGTATCCTTTGGTGCAGCTTCGACATTGAGTTTGAAACTGTCACATTTCTCATTCGTCGCATCGGATTTGGCATAGCCACAGAATTCGATTTGGAATTCTGTAGCTTCCTCGGGTGATGGAGCGGTGAAATTGAAAGAGAGGGTAACGGTATCGTCGGGGTCAATAGTGATCGTCGCCGAGTATTGTTCCCATACGAATCCAGAATTTTCAAGGCTCATGTCTTCGTTCAGAAACACGTTGAATTCTCCTGCTTCATTTCCTTGGTTTGTCAATTCCACCAGTACCGTATCGGACTTACCTGCTTCAAGATTACGAGTCATCGAATTCATGTCGAGTGCTATATAATGGAATGGGAGAATGTGAACATTGCCGATGAATTCATCATCAGCAGAAGCCCAACTCCAAGTAATTCCGTTAACCTCGGTCACCTCAGCAGTGATATTGAATACCATGCTCATAGGTTGGGCATTCGCATCAGCGATGAAGGTCACTTGGAACTCAGTCTCTCCATTCGCTGGGATGGAAATCAAACTCGGGTACGAGTTACCAATGTCAACTTCGACGGTGAGGTCGACATCTTCGATATAGGATGTAGGATTCTCGGCGATACAATCGAGTGTTGCTGTTCTGCCACCGCTAGGAGAAACATCGATGTTGATGTCGGTCTGGTCACAACTCAATATCACCTCTGGAAGAACTTGAGCCGAAGCAACAGGAATGGCAAACGACGAGAATAGGACTACTGCGACCGCAAGCAACGCCCTTCGCATTTCTCCACCACCATATCGGTATACACCATCACTTGAAGACGTTTCGCGTTCGTGAGAAAGGGGCCCTCACCTAATCTATTCCGTAAATCGAGTTTGGCAGATCGACATGCGTGCGATACAGCACCTCTTCATCGACACCGGCAGCGACCAGCGCCTGGGTCCGTTTAGGCACGGTTTTCGGGCCTAATACCGCACCAGGACGACGCGGGTCGTCCATATGGTCGGTCTCGAGCATGAATCCACCACTACATCTCTCGATGGTCTCGACAAGGGTGTCGATTCCACCTTTTTGCAGGATGACGCTCGGCACAATCCCCCTGGTCAATTCATCACTTACGTCGGGTGGAGCGAAATGCCTTACCAAGCGCTTCCTCGAAAAACCTGCACGGTCAGCCATCGGGGCGATATCGGCATAGGGCGCAGACTCGTCACCCTCGACGTGCAATTGGCACGGTACTCCGGCGCGGGCGGCGATGGCCAGGGTCTCACCGAGCAGGGCATTGCTCCTCTCCCAGATAGATTCGGAAACCTGCCAATGCGGCCGGCCGACCTCACCCAAGCCCACGGCCTGACCCTCGTCGATGAACCTCAAGGCCTCGGTGATACTTTCGTGATACAATTCCATCGCTCTCTCGGCACCGGACTCACCATCTTCCTCTTCCCAGTCCAGACATTGGTGAGCGAAGGCGGCGGGGTGTGGTCCGAGCATGACGCGCACATCGAGTCCGACCTCACTCCGGACTTGCTCCGCCATCGCCACCGTGTCGGCATAGGCGTGGGAATAATCGGTAGCAGTGGTCGGCAGGTTGGCGAAATCGGGGCAGTGAACCAATATCAGGTTAGTTCCCCCCGCATTGGCGAAATCCTGTGCCGCGGCGATGAAACGTCCGTTGCGATTGAGATGGAAGTGGTCGTCCAGAATAGGCCCGACCCACTTACCGGCGACAATCGACATGGCTCAGTCTCCGCCGGTAGCGGCTGTGAACAGACCGGCGGCGGCAATCTTTGACCGCCAGTATACCGCCGACATCGCCACTAGATTCGCGTGTGAAGCACCCAGTGCGACAGCCTTGCCGTTTTCCCACAATAAGAGTTCCATTTCATGGCGCCTATCTTCGATACGGACACAACCCAAGTGGGAATCTCTCTCTACGCTGGCGGGATAAAGAGCATCTTCAAGTCCATCGAATGACAGCCCACGGGAAAACTGGAACGATGCCTGTACCGGCCCCATCTCGGTGCTGAGACCATCATCACTGCGACCCATTTGCAATAGGACCTCCTTGGCTGCAGCCCGAGCGATTTGCAGGCGTTTGGTGCCATGGACGATGATACGACCTCGGGAATCGATGAGTATGGTGGCGCGCGGAACCTTCAATTGTATCAGGATATAGTCTCCCGATCGTCTGCCCGAAAGTCTGCTCAGAGCAATCTCTTGGTCGACGGGTTCGCCATGGGTGAAGCGAACCAATTGATTCTCGACCCTTACCTCGGGTGCATTTGATTCGGACATCCTCACTCCTCCTCTCCATCCGAAGCAGTCTCAACACATGAAATGTGCTCAGGCGTAGTACAGGATTCCAGAGCAGCCAATAACTCATTTCGGCGCGCCAGATGGTGCGGCAGTAGGAGCACGACATCATTCCGTCCACACTTTTCCCGTAATTCTGCCACAGCACCACGAATTCTCGCCGCCAACCTTGCGTCCCTCTCTCTGGATAATTCAGGGCCGAGCCGCAACTCCTGCTCAATCCACCACGCACCGGCCAGACTTCCGGCGATGAATAGTTCCGGCTCCATTCCTGAAACCGGTTTGCTGATTTTGCTCAGTTCCAAGTGTATTCGCCGGTATCGGCCCTTTTGGAAAATCGCTTTGAGTAGTACCATCGGATTGGTGACCTTAGTCGCTTGACGCTCTAGCATGTCGAGCCAATCCTCATCATCTTCAGCACACGGTTCGGTGAAAAATACGTGCTTGTGATTTTTCTCGGCAAAAAATAACAGTCGGCGGGGTTCCGGATCGGGGAAATTTGGCCCGGTAATATCTTCAAGTAACATCAGGGAATCAAGGTAACGAGCATCCAGCCCTCCCCCAAGCATCGCTTCAGCCACATTGATTCCCGGACTCTCTAACTCGGATGCGGCCTCTGCCTCCCATAACTCTGGTTCATCTTCGGTCGCCAGCAGTGCCAATCCATCCCACTTGATTCGCGGACGTATTTCGCGCGGATATACGATACACGGCAGTACCCCATGCAGGTGCACCGACCCACCATCCGGGTCATCCCATCGGGCATCCGCCCACTCGAGCGGTTGCAGTGAATCACCTCATTTACTCTCGTTGACCCAATCTCGCAATTGCTCTAGCGACCAACCTTGATCGAAGTAGCCTTGAATCTGTTGTTGGTCCCAGAAGGTGAACTCTGCCAGCGCTTCTTGCATCATCGGTGTAAGGGTAGGTGCATCTGGAGCAAACATCGCATCATCGGTCGAGGGGTAGGTTTTGGCACCAGGTTCCTCGTCGAGGTAGTCGCCGTAAATCTCCTCACCTTCCTCATCCTTATTTCGCACGATCAAGACTCCGACTATTACAACGAGGATTAATATCAATCCGCCCAGACCGGTCAAAATCAACATCAACATTCCATCGTCGGAGCCGGAACTTGCACCTACCTTGACGCTGAATTGCTTACCTGAAGTCATTCCGTTCCACAGCGGCAATTCGTCACTTGCATTGTCGTATATTTCGAAGTGAACTCCGGTGGTAGCCCGAGTGAAAGCCTCGATGTCAATTGTCTGTTTGTAAATCTCACCGACTAAAATGGTGTCAGTAGTCACCTGATAGACCAACTGCTTGGTTTGACCACCGATTCGGACATAGACATCTAAAGTCACATTGCCCGGGATGTTCCCTATGTTCATAACACTGACAATCAACTCGATATTGTCACCGACTGCAGGAGACTTCGGGAACATGTCGACATTGTTCGGCCCGATTTGGAATTCAGCCTGTTCGTAAACCACCGAATACTCACTGGTGGAAGATTGCTGTAACCCGGGTATGGGCGAAGCAAAGTCTCCCCCACCCTGTATCTCCAGACCGGCGGAATCGGTACCGGCCACCCAGAATCGAATAGAAACCACCGATGGGGATGGTGGCTCGGGCATTTGCTCCTTTCCGGGCAATTCGTTGCTCGGCCACAGGTCGAGACAGGTGGCGGTGGCGATGAATAAATCACCAGAACCGCCTAAATCGAGTGTGGCAGACTGGTTATCCATGCTGTCAAAAGCAGCGATGTAGAAAGACCATATGTTGTCATTTTGGAAATAATTCCAGTATACCTTTATGGCACCCTGGTCCAACTGCTCGCTTTCTGAAATCATCAACTGGATATTTACACAATGAATCGACGAGGAGGGCATAACCCCAATTTCAAGTAATTCACCACTGGCGGATTTCACCGACCAGGTATTTACCGCGACCAAAGGTCGTGACGAATCTACCTTGATGACGAATTTTGCCTCACCACTGGTGGTCGAGTCGACCGCTCCTTGAGGAAGATTGATCAATGTGAATGTGTAGGTGAACTCGTTTGTTGCACTAGGTACCACCAGACTGATATTGAATGAGCCGCCGGTGAAGCTGTAGTTTTTGGTTTCGCCATATTCAAACTCGTAATTCCCGCCCGAAACTCCTTCTTCTCGGATAATCTCCATGGTTAATTCGGCTTCCGGCGAAACGATGCCACTACCCAGACTATCTACGAAGGCATATCTTCCGGTGAACGAAACCACGTCACGCTTATACACGAAACCAACAGCATTACCGGTGGAGAAATTGTAGATTTCTGCGGTATATGGATAGACTGAATCGGTCAGTTGCATCGAAAATGTATCGAGGGTGATACCGTCGCCATAGTTCCACTTCTGCAGGGTACGTCCGCCACCGGGTGAAAGAATACTGGACGGGTTATTGGCGTCTTTATCGGTGATTCTTATCTGCGGTGTCATCACCCCGGTGGCCTCGTAAGCGTTCCAAGCCAATTCAATTGGAATCACCAATCTGAAATATGGATCAAAAGAACTGTTATGCGGCATGCCGGACATGTTAGTCATCACCGTCCCAGAACTGGCGTTTGAAGCGGGGATGACGGTCAGCCACTGGCTTGAAGTCACAACTGTATTATTACTGACATGGAACACCATCTTCATGTGGTTCTGCACCCCGGGGTTCAGGTCAACTTCGATGTAGTCCACATCACTCCAACCATTGGGGTCTGTGCCTTCGACCACCAATTCATAGGAATTACCGGCATACATCGTCTTTTTCATAGAATTCAGGATTACTCCAGAACTATCATAGATGAAGAAATTCTGTAGTGTCGGGCCAAGACTCACCATGCTGATGTAGGTGATTTCATCATAATCAAAACCGGCTGAGCCACCCTTGATCTGATTTCCGGCAATGTCGATGCCGGTGATGTAAATACTGACCAGACCTTTCGGTTCTCGACCCTCATTCGCAACATCGTTTATCGTCACGGTGTAATTACCAATCGGAGCGGCACCATCAGCAGTCATCACTATCTGAATATACTCACTCTCCTGAGCCTCTCGGTCACCATTGGTATCGTGGTCATACTCGACCCAGTAATTTAAGGTCAGAGTTGACGGTGGGGTGGGTGAATCCCAGGCCTCAATCTTGAATTGCTGATTGACGCTGGGGGTCACCCAAGTTTTGTCCCCCAGAACCCTCCAGTATATCTGATTCTGGAAAACCGAGATATTGACCAAGCTAGGATCGAGGGTATCTATTGTCAGGTTGAAAGTTATCGCGCAGGTCTGGTTGCTGAAACATGGTTGGCCATCGAGGTCGAGGTTGGTGCCCTTGTCATATCCGGACATTAGTAAACGATATTTTCCTTCACCCGCGGCATCTGAACCCAGATCGACCAGCCAGTCGAAGTCACCACCGATGGGGCCGCTGATTTTGTCGATTTCGACCCAATCATAGGTGATATTTGTTGGAATTGTATTATTCAGAACTTCTTCCTCGATTAGCAGATTGTAGGCCGAAGGGTCGGGTGATACATCGAGGTTCTCCAAACGCACCGTGCCGGTCAAACGAATCAGTTGATTCGAGCGGGCATCATCGGGGTTCTGTGACTCCCCCGCGTTGTTCTGCAAGTCAAAGGTGGCGATTCCGGCATCGTTCTCGATTGCATTCCCACCAGCCGGCGCGAGGTGCAGAGCCGAGGGCAATCCCTCGACGCCATTGGCGGCGAGAAGAGAAGCGAAGATGCGAACATCGGGGGCATCTTCCCAATTGGTGTTGATGGTGAAGCGCCACGACACCTGTTTACCCTGGGCGGTGTCGGTTGCCACCGATGGTTGTAATGAAATCAAATTATCGGGGTCATTGACTTCTGCGAAACCATTGAAATCATCATAGGACAAGTCTACCACCCCGGTTTTAGACTCAAGGCGAAGAAGACACTTGTCCAATGTTGACCCGGTACCGCCATCGACATAGTGTAGGCTGATGACCTCGACAATCGAGCCATCGGGATAGAGTCCGGTCGGATTGCCGGTGATGCTCAGAGAACTATCATATCCCGGCGAGGTGACTATCATCAACTCAGATAGTGCAACACCCCCGCCGCTCGATCCCTGAACGTGGATTGGTACACTTACCATCCCATTGCTGGCGCTTCCCAGGGCCACACCTTGCGAGAATTCTCGCACCAGACCGTGGCCGACACCGAGTGTCTTTTCCCACGTGTAGAGAATATTGAGGTCGAGCAGACGCAACGAGGAGCCGGTGGTCGCATTCAAACTGGTAGCTTCAAAGTACATCGTCACCCAGTCATTTGCATAAGCGTCGGTATAACTTACCGCCACCATCGGATTGTCGAGTAGAGACTGTACCGCGGCGGCGAAGTCGAGATATTCCGCGGCCGCTTCAGGAATCCAAACCGAAGTATTTTCAAATTCGCCGAGCGATACGCTTTGACCCGTCGCCACCAGATTCAGACTGAAACCTTCACTGGCGTTGGAGGTTGAGAAAATCGTGTTGCTGTCGAAGGCGAAATTAGCGGCGATGACATCCGCCTCCAATGGCACCATGAACCACCCCCCATCCCCGGTCCCCGTGGCACCGATACTGAGATTGGAAGAGACTGAACCAAGGTTGATGCCATCGACCTTACCGGTCCAGAAATTGGTTTGACGACCGAAGTGTCCGAATGCCGGTTCATCGAATCCCCATTCGGAATCGCCGTCTCCGGCAATATCGATGTAAATTCCCAAGGGGTTGAAACTGAATTCAACATCAAACCACATGCCACTGACCGAACACGGGCCAGAATAGGATAGCATTCCGGTAAAGGTGAAAATCGGCTGTGCAATGGTGTACCATTGCCCATTGGTCAAATTGATAGAATTGGTAATCCCTGGATACATCAACTCTATTTTTGCGGTCTCGGCACAACTATCGGTGACGATTGGCTTGATTCTCGTAATCGGATATTCAAGTCTTGACTTCATTATCGGCGGATTATATTCATCGTCGAGAATACGCGGTTGATACATCAATTGGAGGTCCATACCGGGGCTTTCCCAAATACCATCTCGTATACCTCCGGCAATAACGGTAGAAGAATCATTGAAGCCACTGCCGAGCCGAGTACCCAGAGACAGACCATGTAGCACCGGACTCACCAGGCGTTTGCTTCCACTATCAAAGTTAAAGCGAAAATTTACCAGTGGGTACTGGGTTGAATTAATATTCCACAACTCGATTATCGGGCCTGTAAGGCCACTGAGTGCATCACCATCTATATCGATGACGACATTGCCGGATGAAGAATGAATTACATCGACGGTGAGAGAATTGGTCGCGGTCGATTCAGCCTCGAGCAGTAGCACTCCATAACCGTCTGGGAATCCGGGATTGGGGAATATCGCCGGGGCAAAATTCTTGACATCGACATAGCCGCTCTGTGGCAGCGGGTCACCGAGACGGAAGTCATCGATATACCAACCGGGCATCGTACTATTCACTGCAACACCGACATGATTGTTTCGTTCCAAGATAAAGCGAATCTTCACGTACTTGCCGACATAACTCTCCAGATTTAGGGCTAATGTACCCCATCCTGTGGGGTTCAGGATTGAGTCGGTGCTCTCGCCGGCGAGTGCGTACTGGCCAAGACCGATGCCATCGCAATTCTGGATTTTGCCATTCCCGGTACCCTTCTGCTTCAAACCGTTATTATATCCTAAAGTGCTGTTACTCAAATCAAATGCCGTATACACCCAGATACCGCCCCAATCTTGGCCATTGGATGAGTTCATGATTTCGACATAGCCGCAATCGTAGTATCTGGTCTCGGTGACCGTGCCCGATATTGTCTCGTTGTAGAAAAGCCCATGCCATGAAGAGAATCTAGCGATGAAACCACCGGTCTTGACCTCAGTGGGAGCAGATGACATAGAGATCTCAAAAGGCTGAGATCGGTCATCGGTATAGTCGTCATCGAACAACGAAGTACCCCAACATTCATTTCCCGAAGAGCAGTTGTCGGGGATAATCTCGCCGGCGGTCAAAATACCGTGTTCCCAATTCCCAGTGGGGTGCATGAAGTCCGGGCCAAAACCACCATCGGTCTGCTCAAAGTCGGTGGAATAGCCGTTGGAGACCAAGCGCAGGGATGGCTCGGTGTAGGTGAAATCGGTCATGGTGGAATATGCGGTCTGTTGGTTATTGATACTCGGGTCCCATATCCATTGGGTGGTGCTGGAATCAAAGCGCACGTGTTGTTGATGGGTGGTGGTGGTGGTCGAGACCTTCATCGATGCGCTGGTAACAGTTTCTCCGGCCGGTAGGTCGACCGCTCCATCGACGGTGTTGGAATAGGTCAAAGTATCACGAATCTCAATCGAAACTGAGGATTGGCCATTGCCAAAAGTGGTAACGCTGACGGCGGCTACCGTGGTCGAGAAAAACATCAAAGCTACTAGTGCGAGGGCAGAAAAAGTTCGGTTTGATTTGGTCATTCGGCTCACTTGGGTACAACCCTTGGTCAAAGCCCAACCGGAAAGGGCATTAAACCCCTTTGCTCATTTGTCGCCCCTCCTGCGGAGGGGAGAAAGCCTGTATCTTCCTCATAATCGAACTTTTCTCAGATTCTCGAAGCAACCTTTGGCAAGTTCCTCAATACCACCTACTGCGGCCTCATTTTCAAGTAATCGGTCAAGGTCAGCCACAGTGGTCGGATGCTTGGGGCCAATTACATCACACTGTTCGGGACCTGTGCTGATTTCATAGGTACCCAGGGCCTTGGCCATATGCATGATATCGAGTTTGTCGAGGGCCAATAACGGTCGCATTATCGGGAAATCTGCGGCCGCCTCGACGGCACCGAGATTGCCCAAGGTCTGCGAGGAGACCTGACCGATATTCTCTCCGGTGATGATGTGGGAGGCACCGACCTGTTTTGCCAGCATGCTGGCCAAGCGGTTGAACAGGCGCTTCATGTGGACAAAATAGTCGCGATGCATCGCGGCTAGGGTGAATCGAGATAGTACCTCGCCGACCGGAATGACATACAACTCCTCTCCCAAACCATTTCCGCCGCCGGACAATGGGCTCGCTGCGCCACTCAGGTGACGCATTGCGGCCAAGGTCTTGAGTTCAGCTTCATCTGAAGTCAGCGGCTCGAGCGAGGCGTGGAGGGGAATTATTTCCCAGCCCTGTGCCAACAACCGGGCTATTGCAACCGGCGAATCGATGCCGCCGGATACCAGAGCAACCGCACATTCACCCCCCTCTGCCATGAGTGGCTGCAGCAAATCATCCACAATAACCCCTCGCCCCAAGCAATTCTGTGGTGTAAGGTTCAAGGGTGATGATGCGGCCGAGGTATTGATGTCATTACAGCCGTTCAGCACCGAACCAGTCACTCTGGCCGAAGAAGTATTCCCTGGTGACACCAATGCCTACGGCACTCTATTCGGTGGACGATTGATGGCCTTGATGGATAAAGCAGCCGGTTTTTCGGCCTCAAAATTCGCCCATCGGGAATTTGTCACCGTCAGTGTCGATTCGCTCGAATTCATCAATCCGGCACACCAAGGCGACATCATCGAAGTGGTCGGAAAGGTGGTCTACACCTCGACCCACTCGGCCGGATGTAAGGTTCAAGCATATGCGCTGTCCAAATCTGACTGGGAGCGCAAGGAAATCTGTAGTGGATATTTCTTCATGGTCGCCATCGATGGCAATGGCCGCCCGGTGCCGATTCCTCAATTCAACCCGCAAGGCGAGGTCGAGCAGGAGGAATGGGATACCGTCGCAGAGATCCGCGAGCATCTGCTGGCGCTGAGGCGCCGTCGCCAAGCGCAAAGTTGAGGTTGAGGTCATGCTCGGACGGCTCGATGACCGTTCTCAATGTGGCGATGGTGGGTAGCGACGGACTGGCGCGCGAAATCGCCAAACCGAGCGATAATCGAGATGTCGACACCTACGTTCACAAGGAGCCGCACGAGGGGGGTTACCGAATCCTCTCGCTCATTCGGCCAACCAAGTTTCCCGAGCGCCTGCAACCACTGTTGTCGGCACTGAATGCGGCGCGGGCCGGAATACTCGAGGTCACAGCAATCGATGCCGCCCTAGGTGAGGCTCTGGTGGCTTTTGCCAGTGCCGGTATCGAACACGGCATCGTAGTGGTAAACCCGCCAAACGGAGAATGGGTCGATGAATCGCAAGTCAAAAATCTACTTGAACAAGTCGGACTCGATTGGCAACTCATCGCCAACGATGGGATTGAAATTCGTAAGGAACTATTCACGCTGATGGATAAGGTGCTAGACTCGCTGAAGGGCGCTGAAGAGGCACCGTTGGTGATTCCAATCGACCAATATTTCAACGTCAAGGGAATCGGTTTGGTCGCCATCGGTTATGTGCAGTCGGGGCGACTATCGGTACATGATGAGGTGATGATTCTACCCGCCGGCGCCCTCGCCGATACCAAGTCACTTCAGGTGATGGACGATGATGTCGCTTGTGCCACCGCCGGCGACCGAGTAGGTATCGCCCTGCGCAATGCCAAGGAGGAACACCTCGCCTCGGCATCGATGATCGTCCATCCCGCGGTCGATGACAAGAAGTCTGAGGTGCGAATCCCATCGGCGGTATTAGGCTGTGATAAGACCTCGTTCAAACTGCATAAATCTCGGTTCCAGAAAAATGAATTATCGGTTGGTGATATCGTCCACATCGCGGTTGACTTACAGTTCGTTGTCGGACGCATCGAGGTGGTCGAATCAGACCGCATAACCGTCGGATGGGATTCAGCCTTATTCATCCGTGGTGATTCACCACCCCCTGCACTGTTGTGCCAATTGGATAACAAACCACGAATCATGGGGCAGGCCACTGATTTTACCTCGCTTTGAGGTGTGATTCAGAAGTGGTTTCGGCGCGGAAAAAAGGGTGGTGATACCGCCGCTTTACGCGGTGCCCGTAGGGCAGGGTTCATATTCTCCGGTAGTCGCTCACCCGGTTGGGATGCACTCTTTCGAGCAATCGCAAGATTCCGGTTCAGGGGTTGAATTTGAGATATTCTCAGCCCTTGCCATGGCCGGCGTCCAAGGTCGTGTAAAGGGGGTTCTGTGTGAGAAGGAACTCCTGCTCGAGCGCCGTAACGGCCATACCCTGCATCTCAAATTGAATGCCATCAACAGGTTGCGCCATCACCACACCTCGCTGATTCCCCGCTGGACCTTGGGAATCAGTTTCGTCCTGCTCTATGGTGCGTGGAGAGTTTTTGTCGGCCAACCTGCTCTGATGATGTTATTCGCGGGAATAATTACCATTCTGGTATTCTTACTCGGTCGCCGACCTACTCTTACCATAGATACTGAATCCGGTGATTGCCACACTTTGTTCGGCAACGATGCCTCGTTGATGAGGATGTGCTATCTCATCAAACGCCTACAGGGTGGTACCTCTCTCGTCGCCGCGCGCGATGGTTTGGAATTACTTGAGCGCGAGGCTGACTTCCCGTCGATTTCACCGCTTGAGGGCGCACTGACTGCAGCTGAGGAAGCGTATGTCGAGGCGCCAAAAGCACTGGAAGCCTTCATCA
>JAPOGE010000032.1 GCA_028283345.1 Candidatus Poseidoniales archaeon | reverse complement strand
GGCCTGGGTGGCGGCATGGGCGTCGGCATGGGCGGCGCCGTGTTTGTGAATCTGCCAGTGCAAGGCGATTTCCCTAGGCCCGAATATCTGTGCCCGATACATGCCGAGATTGTACTCTCCGCTACCAGGGTCCTTGGTGACGACCAGAGGTAAGGTGATGAAATTCCCGCCGTCGAGCGGCCAGGTCTTCGGAATCGGCAGTTTGGTCACATCGGGGTTGTTCTTCTCGATGATCTGCTGGCACTTCGCTCGCCTGACCTTCTTCGGCGGCATTGAGAATGCCGATTTTGCCAGCGGCAGTCCTCGCCAAGGTCGTTTGACGAAAGTACCGATATCGGGTTTCATCAATTCCACCAGTCTATCACCGATTTCGCCCGGGCCTGTGACCTGAAGAGCGTGGTCGGTGCGCTCTCTGGTGCCGAATAAATTCATCACCAGAGGAATCTCGCTGACCGTACCGTCTGCCATCACCGGTTGCTCGAATATCACCGTCGGCCCACCGCTCTTCACCAGCCGGTCAGCGATGCATCCAGCCTCGAGATTAACCTCGACCGGACGGGAAATCCGCAGGACCTCGCCACGCTCCTCCAAGTTGGTGAGATATCTTCTGAGTGTACGCCAAGCCACGCCTCGCCGTGGTGCCTATTCACTATGAAGTCACCCTCTGCACCCCGAAGGGGGTGCAGGGGCGGATTGATGTGCCGGATACCTCAGCATCGAATCTAGGGAGGGGTGAGATGGCGAGTGAATGTGATGTCCTGGTCATCGGTGCCGGCCCCGGCGGCGGCTCGGCCGCACTGCACGCGGCACGTCATGGCCTGTCGGTGATGTTGGTCGAAGACCACAGCGCCATCGGCACCCCGGTGCACTGTGGAGAATGCCTTTCCCGGTTAGCCATCGAGAACCTTGAACTGGACTTACCCGATGAGGTAATCTCACTGGAATGCAAGGGCATCCGGGTAATATTCCCCGACGGCACCGCGAAGTTATTGAGCGAGGCCGGGTACGTGCTGGAGAAGCATCTGTTCGAGCGCTGGATTGCCGATGAAGCGGTCGCCGCAGGGGCCGGTTTACACCTCGGACATAAGGTCACAAAAATGACCAAAGTTCTCAATAAGGAAAATGTTTTCTCCAATTGGGTGATTGAGGGGAAGGGCGAGTCCTTTCCGATTCAGGCCAAAGTGGTCATCGATGCCTCTGGCGTGGCTGGGGTCGCCGCCCGTCTGCTCGATATGCAAGAGGATGTCGAAGTCATCGCCGGATTTCAGTATGAGATGCACGATGTCGAGAATGACGGCTACCTCGATTTTTATCTTTGGCCGAAATATTCCCCGCACGGCTATGTGTGGATGATTCCCAAGGATGGTGGGAGGGCCAACGTCGGTCTGGTTACGACCGAGAAGAAGGGGGCAATCAAATATCTCGAGAGTTTTGTCGAAGATACCTATCTCAAGGATAATCCCAAAGTCAACCCGCCGTGGCGGGGGGAGACTGGTGCAGGGGGAAAGGCGGGGAGGATACGTCCCTTTGGCGGGACGATTCCGATTTCCGGGCCGCGCTCACGCACCTTCGCTGATGGGATGATGATGATTGGCGATGCCGCCGGATTCACCAGCCCTCTGTTTGAGGGCGGCTCACATCTGGCGCTCAAGTCGGGAAAGTTCGCCGCCGAGGTTGCCGCCCAGGCGATTGCCGCGGGTGATGTGACCGCCAAGCGATTGGGTGAGTATGAGAAGATGTGGAAGGCTGAATTTCCCCCTTACGACAAGATTCTGCGCGGCAAGACCGCGTTGTACAATCTGAGCGACGATGAATTATCGATTATGGGGCGATGTCTACCCGAGGAGATGGGAAATATGGGGCCCTTCACCAAATTAGCGGTGGGCCTGCGAATCCTGTTCCGCAAGCCGACCCTCTTCACTAAACGAGTGATCTCGGTTTTACTTTCGTTCGGCTATAGCCGCGCCAAGTTCTACGGCTGGTGAGAGAAAAGTTGGTTGTACGGCTGGTAAGAGAGGGATTGTGAGAGAAGGGATGGTGGATTGATGTACGGTGCTTCACTTCCACTTTCAATTCTCGCCGCGACCCTCTTGGTAATCGGCTTCCCGAGGTGGCTGGTCAGGAATCAGGTGATCGGTGAGTCCGGTGGGAAATATTGGAATGTGGGCTTGCATATCGCCCTCGTCCTGCCTTTCCTTGCCCTGCTATCGCGATTTCTGGTAGCCGACGTCTCCTACCACTATGTCTGGTTGCACGGTGGCGAGAATCTGCCGTTCCGTTATCGCTTCGCCGCGGTGTGGGCAGCCCGTGAAGGCCCGCTGCTGTTGTGGGCTGGATTGATTGCCTTCCTATCTTGGATGGGGCGCAATCCCGGAGTTGGTGAAAGTGAGCGACAATCTCGCACTCGACTGGCACTCTTGCATGGAATCACGCTGGTATTGCTATTACTGGCCGCCGGTCTCGACCCGTTCCGTAAGACCGCCAACCCCGATTGGACCGCGCCTGGGCTGAACGCCTTACTGCAGACTGATTTGATGGTGATTCATCCGCCGTTGATCTTCCTGTTCTACAGTATCTGTATGGTCATCGGGGCGACGGCGCTGGCAACATTGTTGTGTGGTTCAGATGGAACTTCGGGACTGCGCGAGCGGCTGCTCAACAGTGCTCGACCGGCGGTTCTGTTCGGTGTATTATCGATTGGTTTGGGTGGGTTGTGGGCCTATACCGTTCTCGATTGGGGCGGTTATTGGGCCTGGGACCCGGTCGAGACCGGCTCATTACTGCCGTGGTTGGCGGTCGTCATCCTGCTTCATCTTCCGCTGCGACCAGGCCGGGTCAGCGATGGAATCTACATGGCGTCTGGATTGGCTGTCGCCGGATTCGCCATCTTTGCGACGATGGTGACCAGGGCCAGCGGTGTGTGGGCAAGCAGTGTCCACACCTTCGTCACCGCCGAAGATGCGAGTTTCCCGAGCGATGCCTGGGGGCGACTGCTCTCTCTGGTCACAGATACCACCGCCGGGGTAGAGGTGATCTCCTATCTTCTGGTGTTGATGCTGCTCGCCAGTATCTTGTCAGCATGGCTGTTAGCCGACGAATTAGGTCAGGAATTGCCGGCTAGATTAGGTTGGACAATGGCGGTGGTGCCGCTGTCGGCATGTGCCGCGTGGCTCTTCATCGAGGAGGATGCGGCGCTGTGGGAAGGGACCAGCGGAGCGCTGATTGGAATTCTTGGAATCCTGCCACTTCTCATCTCTACGTGGTTCATGCGAGTAGCATTGTGGAAGCGCCTGACCCAAGACCCGGTGCGGTTGCCGCTGCTGTTCGGAGCGGTATTGGTCGCCTATTGGAATGGTGATGTGATTCTCGGTGGGCTCGGCGTGGTGCTGATGCTGATACTGGTGACCCGTAGTCAACCCGAATCCGAGGTGGGTTGGATTACTGCTGGTATCGTCTTCCACCTCTTCTCAGCGTGGGCACAATTGGCTGAATTGACGCAATCTGGAGCGGCGATGGCGCTGTTCCTGGTGCCGATGTTCATCAACGAACCGCCGGCAGGTGATGATGCCAAGTCGATTTTCTCAAGGGGAGGGCAGATGCGGGTGGTCTTCCAGACCCCCTCGACCATGGTTGCGCTCTACCTCTTGTTGTCGTGGACTCTGCTCCTGAACAGCCTCGACCGGACGCAACTCGAGGCGCACGAATTGTACGGTGCACCGATAATCGTCCTGCTCTCGACCGGATTACTGGTATACGGTTGGCGCGGCCGGGTCGAGCCGAAGTCGATTCCGTGGTTGCTGGGCTGCCTCGTCGCACTCTCGGGATTGCTGGCCTGGGGGTTCGGTGATACCCTGCCCGGTGATGTCGACGACGTCTTTGCCGGACCACTGACCCGCGGGCAGTTGGCGTGGATAATGCTGCCCACGGTACTGCTCACGGTGCCGGCGCTCGGACTCGAGGTCTTGACCCGCGGCCGTAAATGGTGGCGTCTGCGTCAAGGTGGCGGCAGGGGTTCGCCGGCGAGGCAGATGCGAACATCGCGGGCCGCCTTGGCCGGAATGGGTGCCCATCTGGTTCATCTCGGTCTGCTCATCCTGATTATCGGCCATATCTTCGCCACCACCCTGGTCGACCGTGGCAATATCTCCCACCGCCTATCCCTATCCGAGGATAATCCGGTCGTCGAGGGTGACTTGGTGCTGGTCTTCACCGATATCGAACTGCTCTCTGTCGGCGATGAGGAATTTGATTCACGCTTCGATGTCGGCGTCGGTTATGTCGGCGCCGTGGTCGAGATCTACGAGGTCGGCGATTCGGCCGGCAACACTGCTGGCTCGGCGGCTGGGGGGGCTGGTGCGGCTGGATCTGGAGCGGGTGGTGCCGATAATGCGGTGGTTCTCGGCGATCATATCGCCACCCTGCAACCTGGCGTCCTACGCTTTGAGAATGGCTTCGCACGCTCGGAAGTGGCGACGATGTCGCGGGCGAGCGGCGATTTCATTCTCATCTTCGACCTCAGCCAAGCCAGCGAACTGGGCCAGGCGATGGTGATGGGTGACCTCGATGAGGTCGAGCGAATTCGAGTCACCGCCTACGACCTGCCGGGTAGCCACCTGGTTTGGCTCGGCTGGTCGCTGATGCTGTTCGGCATGATGCTGAACTGGCAGTCGTGGTGGCCAGCGCCGGCTTTTGCTGTCAGCAAACAGTACTCAACCTCCGGTGATGGCGAAGGGGGAACGGGCTCGGTCGAAGAGGAGTGAGACATGGTTTAAATCCGGTCGGTGATTCTCTGGGAAGGGTAGGTATACTACTAAGGGCCCACTGTAATAGCACGTGATATTGGCTAACTGAGGTGATGATTGATGACGATATTAAGTCTGAGTGAAGCCTCAGAGTGGGCCACCGATTATCTCGGAAAGGACGTCTCAAAGAGCAACATCTCCTATCTGGTCCAATACGGCAAAGTGAAGAAATTGCAAACCGAGGAAAAAATCACCGGTGTCGACCAAGCGGAATTGAAGAAGTACTACGATTTGAATGTCAGAACCAAGGAAGAAGAGTGGAAGGAATCTCTGGGCGATAACCTGAACTGGGATCTGTCCTTTGCCGAATTACGTGAAAAGGATACCACCAAACACGTCCACCGACTCCATCCCTACAAGGGTAAATTCATCCCGCAATTGGTCGAATATTTCTTGGATGAGAACACCACCGAGTTCAAGAAAACCGCATACTTCAAGCCCGGTGATACCGTGCTCGACCCGTTCATGGGCAGTGGTACGACCTTGGTGCAGGCCGGCGAATTGGGATTGAACTCAATCGGCATCGACGTCTCGCAATTCAATTGTGAGATGTCGAAGGTCAAGACCGCCACTTATCAGCACGACGAACTGAAATCCACGCTGGAGACGGCTTTGGCGAATACCCAGAAATTTATTTCTGAGACCTTCGATGAGGAGTTCGACAAGTCACTGAAAGAGAAGATCGCCGAGTTCAACAAACTGCACTTTCCCAATCCCGAATACAAGTATCAGGTCAAACAAGGGGAGATTGACCCCGGAGCGTATTCCGCTGAAAAGGAAGACATCTTCTTTACGGAGAATATCGAGATGATGAAAAATCTCAAAACCGCCCGAGATTTTGCCGACAGTGAATTAGACGAGGCTTGGGGAGAATCTGAGTTTCTGAAAAAATGGTATAACGGGAGAATCCTGCGCGAACTCGCCTTTTACAACAATCAACTCGCCGAGGTTGGCTCTACCGAAATACGTGCGGTGATGCGCATCATCATGAGCCGTGTGGCCAGATCATGCCGCTCGACCACCCACTCCGATTTGGCGACCTTGAAGGAAGCGCAGATATTGCCGTATTATTGTACCAAGCATTACAAGATCTGCACACCGATTAACAGCATCGCCACCCGCTTGAAGCAATATACCAACGGCACCATCAGACGGCTGGCTGAATATGCAGACCTACGAGGCAAGTCAGTATGCAGTGCGGTTATTCATGGAGATTCCAGAGAGGTCGACATCTTCGCCGAGGTGGCGAAGGGCAATCCGGAGTTCGCCAAGGCTTTGGCGGGGCGCAAAGTGGACGGGGTATTCACCTCGCCGCCATATGTCGGCCAGATAGATTATCACGAGCAACACGCCTACGCCTACGAATTATTCGCCATCGAGCGCGCCGACGAACTTGAAATAGGCCCGTTGTACAAGGGTAAAGGCAAGAAGGCTCAGGAAGAATATGTGGTGGGCATCGCCGCGGTGCTGAATAATGTCGCCAAATATGTGAAGGACGACGGCGACTTCTTCCTAGTCGCCAATGACAAGCACGGCCTGTACCCGAAAATCGCCGAGTTGGCGAAGATGGATATCGTCGCCGAACACAAACGCCCGGTGCTCAATCGCACCGAGCGTGACCGGGCGCCCTATTCGGAGATCATATTCCACCTGAAGAAGAAAAAAGGCCTGTTCATCTATTGAGAGAGCAGACAATTGACTTAAGAAGGGAGGTCGAGTCGCCGGCTCGCCCCCTAAGGGGGCGCAAGGTGAATCACCATGGAAGAAGGCGCAATAGTCCACATCGAGTACGAGTTATACAACTCGGAAGAGAAACTGATAGAGACCAATCTGGAAGCGACCGCCAAGGAGCATGATATGCACGAGGACGGCCGCGATTACAGCCCACTGGTCGCCCTTATCGGCGGCGGCACCCTGATTGAAGGATTTGAAGACCACCTGCTGGAAGCAGAGGTGGATACCGATTACGAAATCGACATCTCCTGCAAAAAAGCCTATGGCGAGAAGAATAGCGAACTGATAGAGGTCCTCAGCCAGGACAAGGTGATGCAACAGATCCGTGACCCGAACTCACTCCAGGTCAACGGCCCAATCACCTTGGGTGGCAAGACCGGAACCCTGACCCTGTGGGCGGCGGGGCGAGCTCGAATCGATTTCAATCACCCGATGGCCGGCCAGGATCTACGCTACAAGTACAAGATCACCAAGGTCATCGACGACAAGGGTGAGAAGGTGGCGGCGCTGTTGAAGGCCAATACCGGTCATGATGACTTCGGAGTCGAGTTCGACGGCGACGATGTCGCCATCACCGTCCCCGAATCAATGCTTTTCGATACCAATGCGGCGATGATGAAGTTCCGCATGGTCAGCGTTCTGCGCGACAGTGTAAATGCCGGCAAGGTCTCCTTTGTCGAGGTGCACGAAGAGCGCACCACCGACCCGGGGCACGGTGAGGAAGGGCACGTTCACGATGAGAACTGCGACCACGGTGAAGAGGAATAGACTGGTCGTCCGGTGAGATGATGTCCAAGGAAACTACCGCGTTTTCCTCCCCACTCCCGGCAAGTCAACTTTCGCTGGTCGAAAGGGTCGCAATCCTCTCCCTGATTGTCCTTGCAGTCGTCCTATTGGTCGGCATCACCGCGTGGCCACACATTTTCTGGGACAGCTTTCTTGAACCGCTTGTCTGGGCGCCGGTGATCCAAGATGCAGATGCTGGTGATTCGGGATACACACCGCAGAACACCGCCTTTTTCATCTCCGTGCTATTCGCTTTCGTGATAACTATTTCAGCGATTTTCCGCATCACCGAGATTCCCAGCGGCGGGCGGATGCTGATCGCTTTCCTACCTTGGATAGTTTGGGCACCGGTAGTCCGGGTGCTCGAGGACAGCCAGTATTTCCAGGGTGATCTGCGAATGCTGTTCATCTCCCCGATAATTCACTTTCACATCGCCCTGTGGGTGCTGTTCGCCATCATGGTCGGACGGTCGGTGAAACAGGTGAAGCAGCACTGGGTCGAGGAGACCGGCGAACTGACCAGAGAAGATTCGGCCGGCGATATCCTGCGAGTGGTGATGTTATGCACACTGTTACTGATGTTTGCGGTGCTTGTCCTTCCCTCCTTCAATGCTCACGAGGGACTTGGAACCACCGGTATGGCCTTGGGGGTCATGCTCTCGGTCATCGTTGGAATTGTCAGCCTTGAAGCGACTAGGAAATGGGATGAGGTCGAGCGCGCGGTATTCGGCATCGGAATGGGTGCGGTCGCCCTGTTTCTCGGGCTGTGGCTGCAATTCATCTTCACCCCTTGGCACCAAGGAGGCGACTCGGCACTGTGGCCGGCGTTGGTGGTCTTGGGAATCCCGACGATAGTCGTCTACATCCTGTGGCAGAAAGGCGAGGTCGCTCGTGCAGTCTTGGCCTCTGAAAACATGTCAGCGGGAGTTCTACCTCCGCACATCTCCATCAAACAAAACGATGAAGGTGAGTGGGAAGGCAAGGATATCATGGAGCGCTGGGCGCCGATGGCGCTGATCGGCTCACCGTGGGCGCTGACCATCGCCTTTGGCCAGTTGACCGATGGGCTGGCGACCTGGATCGGCATCGATGTGTTCGGATACAGCGAGAAACATCCACTGTCAAATTGGGTCATCGAGCAAGGTGCAGCCCTAACGGGTGATGGCGGGGCGTGGTTATTCTTCTTCGTCAAAGCCTGTCTGGTTGCCCTTCTATTGTGGGTTTTCAGCGCCGTGCGCATCGAGAATCGCCAGCAACATCTGCGCCTGCTCATCGTCCTCGCCCTACTGGTGGTCGGATTGGCGCCGGGATTGCGTGACCTCGGACGGCTCCTGCTCGGCGTCTGAGCAGTGGCATCCCCTCTCCAACCTCCCTTCTTTCCAGCACCACTGATGCGGTAACGAAGTTCGCTGGCGTTGGTCGGACTACCGCCGCTCAGCGCGGCGGTGGGGTTGGCGGCCATCCTCGACCTTGTGGCGACGGTGAGTTGAAGGGGTTGGCCCCAGTCCGTAGGACTGGGTAGTCATGGAGCGTCTTGCCACCAAAGTAAATTCCGCCGATTCTGCATTCGTCGACAATAAGGCCGCCAACCTTGCTCTCATCGAACAGTTGCAGGAGCGACTGGCGACCGCCCGAGCCGGTGGTGGCGGCAAATATGAGGAGCGGCATCGCAGTCGCGGCAAGTATCTCCCCCGCGAGAGAATCGAGCGCATCATCGACCCGGGAACAGCTTTTCTCGAACTTTCAACCCTAGCGGCTTACGACCTCTACGATGGCCGGGCGCACAGCGCCGGACTGGTCACAGGAATCGGTGTGGTGCATGGGCGTGAGTGCCTGTTCGTGGCCAATGACGCAACCATCAAGGGTGGCTCATATTACCCGATAACGGTGAAGAAACACCTGCGCGCCCAAGAAGTCGCCGACACCAATAATCTGCCTTGCATCTATCTGGTCGACTCCGGCGGGGCCTTCTTACCACTGCAGGACGAGGTTTTTCCCGACAAGGGTCACTTCGGCCGCATCTTCCGCAATCAGGCAGTGATGAGCGGCAAGAAGATACCCCAGATTGCCGCGGTACTCGGCTCCTGTACCGCCGGTGGCGCCTATGTTCCGGCGATGTCGGACGAATCCATCATCGTCAAGGGTAACGGCACAATCTTCCTCGCCGGACCACCACTGGTCAAGGCCGCTACCGGTGAGGTCGTCAGCGCCGAGGACTTGGGTGGAGCTGATGTCCACACCGCTGAATCGGGTGTGGCCGACCACTTTGCCGAGGATGAATCGGCAGCGCTGAAGAAGGTGCGAGATATCGTCGAGAACCTGAATACCACCAGCAAGACCAGACTTGAGGTTCATCCTCCCGAAGAGCCGGCGCACGATATTGAGGACCTGATGGGAATAATCCCCCAAGACAACAGGACACCTTACGATGTGCGAGAGGTCATCGCCAGGGTTGTCGACGGCAGTCGCTTCCACGAATTCAAGCGACGCTATGGCAATACCCTGGTATGCGGATTCGCCCGTATCCACGGCTATCCAGTGGGTATACTCGCCAATAACGGAATCCTGTTCAGCGAGTCGAGTCTGAAGGGAACCCACTTCATCGAGATCTGTGGCCAGCGAGGTATCCCCCTGGTGTTCCTGCAGAATATCACCGGCTTCATGGTCGGCAAGGCGGCCGAGGCCGGGGGCATCGCCAAGGATGGTGCCAAACTGGTCACCGCGGTCAGTTGCGCCCCTGTTCCCAAATTCACCGTCATCATCGGAGGCTCACACGGGGCTGGCAATTACGGCATGTGTGGTCGCGCCTTCGACCCCCGCTTCCTGTTCACCTGGCCGAACTCGAGAATATCGGTCATGGGCGGGCCGCAGGCGGCAGATGTTCTGGCCACCGTCAAGCAGGACCAACGGGTGCGCGAAGGAAAATCGAAGATGAGCCAAGAGGAATGGGATGAGTTTCAGGCGCCGATTCTTGAGAAGTATGAAACCGAAGGCTCGCCCTATTACAGCACTGCCCGACTCTGGGATGATGGTATCATCGACCCCAGAGATACCAGAGACGTGCTCGGGCTGGCGATCTCCGCCAGCCTCAATGCACCGATGCCGGACAGCGATTTCGGCATCTTCCGGATGTGAGCGTCACCAATTGAAAAAGACGAAATCCCAATTGAAATAAATCCAAATAATCCCCAACCATTACCCCCTAGAGAGATGAGCGAGATGACCAGCGATATCAGCATGGATGAGCCACCGACGACCGAGTTGACCACTCTGGTCATCGAGGGCTCGGTCGCTCGCCTCGACCTGTCCCGTCCTGACAAGTATAATGCAATGAATGTCCAATTGATAAATGAGTTAAGCCAATTGTTTTCATGGACTGCCGAACGCGCCGTCGGCGTTACCGGCGAGTTGCGAGATTCCACCGGTAAAGAGTTCCTGCGAATTCTGGTGCTCGGTGGTGGTGCGAGCAAACACTTCTGCGCCGGCGCCGACATCAACATGATGCGCGATGCCGGCGCCAAGTCGGTGGATGAGAACCGCGAGGATTCAGCTCGGCTCGACCGTCTGTTCAACGGGCTGTGGTCGCACCCATGTTTCACCATCGGGTTGGTTAGTGGCGTTGCCTTGGGCGGCGGTGCGGGATTGATTGCCTGCATCGACCATGTCATCGCCCACAGCGGGGTGAAAATCGCCCTTTCAGAGGGCAAGTTGGGAATCCTGCCAGCGGTCATCGGGCCCTATGTGTACCGCCGGGTCGGCAGTGCGAATTTCCGCCGACTGGCGATGCAGGCGAGCCGATTCGGTGCTGAAGAGGCATTGCGAATAGGTATGATAGAGGCAATAGCAGATTCACCGGATGAGATGGAAATTCTGGTATCAGCCATAATCGCCGAGGTCCTGACCACGGCGCCACAAGCGGTGACTTCAGCCAAGGAATTGACGCTTGGATTCGACCGCTGGTCGGAAGATGATGAGGAACTGCGACAATGGACACTCTATTTCACCAGCCGGATGCGCGGCGGGGATGAAGGTCAGGAAGGACTGTCCTCATTCCTCGAATCACGAAAGCCGAACTGGCACCCCGATGATGATTGAGCGAGGTGGGCTGGTGGGAGCGGGGAGTGGGCAGGCCTTTCCCTATGACAAAGTTCTCATCGCCAACCGGGGAGAAATCGCCTGCCGAATCATCCGTGCCTGCAACGAGTTGGGACTGGAGACCGTCGCCATCTATGCTGGTAATGATGCCGATTCCCTATTTGTCGAAATGGCCGGTACCGCAGTTGAATTGCCCGGAGAGGGATTGAGCGAGACTTACCTCAATGGCGAGACGATAATCGAGGTCGCCCAACTTACCGGTGCCGGAGCAATCCACCCCGGATTCGGATTCCTGTCCGAGCGCGCTGATTTCGCCAGGGACGTCACCGCGGCCGGGCTTATCTGGATAGGACCCCCACCCGAGGCCATCGATTCGATGGGCGACAAGATGACGGCACGAGTGCTGATGCGCAAGGCCGGAGTTCCGGTGATTCCCGGCGAGGAACTCGAAAACTTGGGCCAGCCGGATGGAAGCGATGATGCCGGCCGGGGGCGCGATGGCGGGATGGGGGGCGGTGGAGAATTGTCGGACTCACATCGCGCCGAACTCGAGGCTGCAGCCGACCGGATAGGCTACCCGATTCTGCTGAAGGCCAGCGCCGGTGGTGGTGGCAAGGGGATGCGAGTGGTCGAGCACCCGGATGGCCTGCACGAGGCCTGGGCCTCGGCCAGCCGCGAGGCACTGACCGCATTCGGTGATGGCCGGGTCTATGTCGAGCGATTATTGACCGGTAGTCGCCACGTCGAGATTCAGGTGCTGGCAGATGCTCACGGCAATACGATTCACCTCGGCGAGCGCGAGTGTTCGATTCAGCGCCGCCACCAGAAGGTGCTGGAGGAGAGTCCGAGCACCGCGGTCGACGAATACTTGCGTACGGCGATGGGGGAGGCGGCGGTTGCGGCGGCCAAAGCGGTCAACTATGTCGGCGCCGGAACGGTCGAATTCCTGCTGGCCGATTCGGGCGAGTTCTTCTTTTTGGAGATGAATACCCGGATTCAGGTCGAGCACCCGATAACCGAGATGGTGACTGGAATCGATCTGGTGCAGGAGCAATTGCGGATTGCCGCCGGAAGATATCTGCCGCTCACCCAAGAGAAGATGGAGATGACCGGGCATGCCATCGAGGTTCGCCTCTATGCCGAGGACCCGGCGGCGGGATTCCTGCCGGCCATCGGGCCGTTGGCGATGTTTCGAGCACCGATAGGAGACGGAGTTCGCCTCGATACAGGAGTGCGAGAAGGCGATTCAATCACCCCAGACTATGACCCGATGATCGCCAAGTTAATTGTCCATGCTGAGACGAGGTCAGAAGCAATTGAAAAAATGATAAAGGCAATTGGAGAATTCATCGTCTTAGGCTGTCAGACCAACATCGGATTCCTCGCCGATCTGCTCGCCCATCCAGCCTTTGCCGCCGGGCAGACTCCGACCAATTTCATCGACATCCATTGGCCCGATGGTTGGGCTAGACCAAGCGGGCCAGAACTGATGGAAACCTTGGCCGGATGTGCCGCCGCAGCCGAGGCATTTGGCCTGGCCAAGGCCAGCACACTACACGCTGGAGCCGGTGAAGGTGACGGAGATGGTGATGACGAAGCCCTGCGTGGCGATGTGCACAATCCATTCTTGCGAATCGGCAGGAGGTTTCCCTGATGCGCCACGACATTCTCACCCCGGATGGTGAAGTGCACAAGGTCAGACTGGCTCCGGCCAAAGGCGGACTGGTAGTGGAAGATTCCGACCTCCGCTTCGAGCGCGCCGGTGATGACACCCTCTGGCTTGCCGCGGATGCGGCGAGCGATGGCGGCGAGGAGGGTAAACAGTTAGTTCATGCCACGAAGGTCAAGGACACCTGGTGGATTCACCATGACGGGCGATGTTGGAAACTCGACCTGCTCGAGGACGGTGGTGGCGGTGCTGGCGGAGCCGATGCCGGACTGTCGGCACCGATGCCGGGAACAATTCTCGAAGTCTTGGTGGAGTCCGGAGATGAGGTGGTCGCCGGCCAGGCCTTGCTGGTGATGGAGGCGATGAAGATGGAGCACAGAATCACCGCCCCGAAGGAGGGGATTATCGAGACCATCCACTTTCAGGTGGGCGAGCGCTGTGAGCAGGGAGATGCTCTCATCACCTTGGCCGATGCGGCCTAGCGCTTCCAGAAGATGCAGACGAACTCATGCACCTTGTTGACCCGGAAAACCCACGGATAGCCCAGGGGTTTCATGTTGTTATACTCGTGCTGACGGTCCCAGATGATGAACTCCTCGACCTCGAAACCGATTTCTTCCATGACCTTGCTCAAATCCATGTGCAGGGGGAAGAACTGAGACTTCTTGCGAATGTCCATGACCACGCAGACACAGCGTTTGTTGGGTTTCAAGACCCGGAAGACCTCAGAATAGACCTCCTTGAGTTGGCTGAGAAAATGCTGATAATCCTCGGTATTTCCCAGATCGGATGCCGATTCGCCATAGCCGGAGATATCACGGTCATCGACGGTGCGGCGTTGGTTGAGAATATCCCAATATGGCGGTGAGTTGATGCATAGGTCGACCGATTCATCGGCGAGGTCGGATAATTTTTCTCGGGCATCACCGATGAGGATTCTTGGGGAGTAGACGGTGGCAATTTCTTTTGCCCTATCCTCGGCGATTTCGGCATATTCTGGATTCAGTTCGATGCCAATCCCCTGCCGGTCGCGGTTGGCGGCGGCAACCAAGGTCGAACCAGTGCCCAAGAAGGGGTCGAGCACGACTTCCCCCGGGTCGCGGGTGTAGATGTCGATGATTTTCTCACACAATTGGCTCGGGAACATCGCCGGATGTTTCAGCGCCATCTCCTCAGGGGATTTTCGTAAGTCCCTCCAGATGGAAAACGAGTGCTTGAGCCACTCGGCACCGGTGAGATTGTTCATCTTCTCAGCCATTCGATTTCACACTCATCACGCTAGACAGGGTTCGCTCTATTAGTGATATTTCCGCAGAACTCAAGTGGTAAATCTCGTACAGAAGAAGATTCATTTGCTCATATTCCTGCCAGTATCGCGACTCGCCGAGAGTTAGGCAGGTAAGTCGGTCTACGCAAGACTCGACCGCACGCCTCTGCGTCGGGCTGGGCCTGGTGATGGGTATCTGAGCGATGTATGGGCGGTCAGCATGCATGGTGAAATTTGAGTGCAGGAAGGTTATCATCAGGGTGTGGAAATTGGCGATTCGGGAGTTGAGCACGCCGACCATGTAGCGATTCAGACTGGGGTCGCCCAATACCACATTGGTCACCGTATCCAGACTATAACAATCGGCTGGAGCGATACAGGCGGTCAAGCCACCCTCACGTGAGACGATATTCTGCAGGACGATGCGCTCGAATTCCTGGCGGGTGAACTTCTCGCCCGCCACCAACGACTTGGCCGAGGGAGATAATGCCAATTCGTGGCGAATCGAGAATCGGCTGAGGCAATTTCCGCGCAATAGCCGCAGAGAATCCTTGGTTGGAATATCAAAAACGGTCTCGTGGTTGCCTCCCAGCGGCAGGCCGCGAAAGATGTCAGCGGAATAGTCGCCGAGAGTTTCAGGAATCCGGCTGAGTTTGTCGGCCAGCCCGTGTATCGCCGCATCAAAGTAAATCGGGAAGGTGTTGGCTCCATGCCCGGCAAATTCGGCCTGAGGCAGATGGTAGGAATAAGGTCGGGCGAAATCCTGCCCCGACTTGAGAATCGAGACTTTGACCATGTGCTCCGCTACAGGGGTCGTCTTCACCGCGTCCGCCGGTGAAGGTGCGTGCCCCACCGGCGCCACCGGCGCCCGTTTCTGGGCGATGAGAATCATCTGGTCACCGCGCACCTCCTTGAAGTAGTGGCCAAGGTCGTAAATCTGGGTAATCGTGCAGGTATCGAGCAGGTGTGCGCGCAGGGCTGAGAACGAATTAACCCGCAAGATGTTCTTTGGCAGGACCAGACCCAACCAGCCATCATCCTTGAGCAGGGAGAGTGACTTGGCGATGAAGAGTGAGCAAGAGTTCACCACCCCGGAGATTACTGGTACGAAGGTGGGCTCGGCAGGGTCGAAATCGACACCCTTCTTGAGATTCATGAACGGCGGATTGCCAATCACCACATCGTAGCCGCCAGCGGCCTCAACCTCGGGAAAATCAGATAACTGGAAGTCATTGATGAAATCGGCACGCACCAGATTTGCGTGGGAAGAGGATTCTCCAGCCCCTCCCCCTGCCACCCCCTCCACATCAGCACCGTGAAGGCTCAGGTTCAGGCGGCACATCGCCAGCGCCTTTTTCGAGATGTCTATTCCATACACCTTGGCTGGCCCATCCTCCTTGTCATCCCCACCAACCTTGGTGAGGGCTGAGAGGAAGGCCCCGGCTCCACAGGAGGGATCGAGCACGGTCGAGTCCGGGGTGATCGGCAGGTTGGCGATGATGTGGTCGACCAGTTGGCGATGGGTGAAGAACTGCCCGTGTTTCTTGCGCTCGGAGCGGGTCATCACGCTCTCGAAAATCTCACTGAAGGTATCCTTGCTCTTGACTGGCCGTAGTTGCTTGGAGTGTGCGAGGCGCTCGGCGAACTCGGCGATGCCAGCCGACCACAGTTCATCGGCGGAGGAGTCTTTTCCGAATTCCGACGGCTCTTTTCCTTTCATCGAAACTCTCCTGCTGAACCCGAACCAATCCGGAAAAAACCTCAACCTACTGTGGACTTAGAAAAAGATGGATTGAAAAGTTGCATGGGTGCCCCTCGAGTTGGTCAAATGCCACCTCTGGAGTAAAATCGAGTACGATGGTACCATCCGATAATTCACTAAAATCGATATTGAAAGATATTTGAGAACTCCCAGCAGGGCCGAGATCCATTACCTCATCAGCATTCCAAGTGTCGGCATCATAGGCTTGAACCGTCATTTCAAGTATTGTTGCAGTATCATCCCAATCTAGAGTGAAAGTGCCAGTATCTCCAACCGCAGAACTTGAAATATCAACGTAAGTAACTGAGGTACCTCCAGAATAATATACTCCGTCGGTAGAACGTAAATAGAAGATGAAATAGACGTCTGGGGCTGAAAAAGAATCTCCGGTATATGCTTCATACCCATACTGAAAACTGAGGTTGACATCTAAATTCGGGTTGATGTCGTCCCCATCCTTCACTCCGTCTCCATCGGTATCATTACTCAGTGGGTTGGAATTAGTTGATTGAATTTCTATTCCATCGCTCAACCCATCTGCGTCGGTGTCCATCACCAAAGGATTTGTGAAATAAATGGTAATTTCCTCCCCATCGGTTAAACCATCAGCATCAGTATCTGCAAGATTCGGGTCAGTACCATAGTTATTTATTTCTTCATTATCATTGATATCGTCACCATCAGAATCTTCTTTGAGAGGGTTGGTCAAATACAGGATTACCTCATCTCCATCACTTAAGCCATCCCCATCTGTATCTGAATTAAGAGGACTGGTGTGGTATTCATTCACTTCTTCGCCATCTGATAATTTATCATCATCAGTATCTGGGGAAAGTGGGTCGGAAAAGATATACTTGACCTCTCTACCGTCTGATAGGCCATCGAAATCTGAGTCCGGTTCATTGGGATCAAGTTTATTGTCCAACTCGTATTTGTCGTTTAATCCATCCCAATCTGTATCTAATTCCAAGAAATCAGTACCGTGGAAAAAAAATTCACTTGAGTTAGATAAGCCATCACCATCAATATCTGAAAATAATCCAACTGCGGTGGCGACAGATATGAAAAAAATAGCGGCTATCACTATAGTCTGTTTTTTTAGACCCTCATCGATGGTCACTTTTTCTTCCGCTTCAGTTTCCATCTTACCAAGAAGAAGCAATTGTTGAGTATATTTGAATTGTTCGTAATCTCTTCCCGTCATTACCTTCAAACAAAGAAAATTTAACGCGAAGACTTAGTTCGCGGGGGAGGGGATGTTTCATCGGCTGGGCGGAGTATTCATCAAAGGTTGGCTTAACGGGGGGACATGCGCAACCGCCTCGCTGTGGCCATTCTGGTGTTCGGGCTGCTGATGGCACAACCACTGGCAGGCTGTTTCGGCAACGATGAGCCGGCGCCGGCGGTGCCGGAATGGACACCATTCGATTTCGAGCACGGCAACACCACCTGGTACCACTACCCGGGGGGGATAAACGCCCATAACGCCAGCCTGGGATGGGATAACCTGACCGGAAACAACACCCCTTTCCCAGCCTATGCAACCTATTTCGGCATTGGCGATACCACCTTCGAGCCGACCATCGGCGTGACCGCTGGGGCGATTCACTTCTCCTCCTATGGCGGCACCGGCTCGGGAACGATGGTCATCACCTCCCTCGACCAAGGCCTGACGTGGACCAACATGGGGCCTTTCAATCCGGTGTTCCAAGATACCGGCCAAGTACCTTCATCCAATGACCCCTACATCTATGCCGACCGCTGGACTGACCGACTGGTCAAGTTCGACATGCACGCGCTGACGGCAATGTTTGTCGAATACTCGGATGACGATGGCCAGACCTGGTCGATTCCGTTCACCGCCGACGGCTATTACTCTCCCCAGGACCATCAGTCGATCGCCTCGACCTTGGATGTCGAAGGAATGTCGAGTTACGAGACCATCTATGTCTTCTGTATCAATACCGGTTCATCAGCTCTGGGGCCGCAGTGCTCACGCAGTATGGATGGGGGACATACCTGGGACCTCCAGAGACCAGGATATCCGATTGGTACCCCGCAATGCAGTGGTCTGCACGGCCATGTCATCGGCTCGCCGGACGGCGCCTTCTACCGGGGAAATCCTTCCTGTGACGGGCCGGCGATTTACCGCTCGACCGACGGGGGTTACACCTGGTCTGAGCACACGGTCACCGATAATGCGACCTTGATGCCATCCTCACATGAGGTCGCGGTGGCGACCGATGATGCCGGGGGGGTGCACGCATTCTGGATAGCCAGTGATAACAATCCATACTATGCAAATTCACAGGACCAAGGCGACACCTGGTCTGAGCCGATGATGGTTGCACCGCCGGGGATGCAGGGTTCGGGCTTTCCCACCATCTATGCCGGGGCTGACGGGAGAGTCGCCTTCGGATATATCGGCACCTTCGATGCTGAGAATTGGAGCGGATACCTGGGGATAATCACCGATGCGTGGAATGACAGACCGCTGATAACCACCATGCAGGTCAATGCCCACGACGACCCACTTGATATGGAGCCGAACTGCGGTTACCAGCGCTGTGGCGGGTTCGGTGACTTCATTGATATCGAGATCGATGATGAGGGCAGGCCATGGTTGGCGCTGGCGCACAATGTGTTTGGCCAGACCGGGATTGCCGCGACCTTTGTGACTGGGCCTGCCTTGTACGGAGACCTGATCCAGATGCCAGAAATCACTGCCGGTGGACCAGGTACTCTTTGACCGTTGTTTCCAAGTCACACTCAATGTGCAAATATAGGGTTTATAAGAGAGCAGTCAGATGTTCTTTTGATGTCGTCTGAACAGATTGAAAATACCGAGCCAGCTACTGAAGAAAACCTTGCATTGGAAGTGGACACCAACCCTTTCGATGAAAATCCCCCCAAACGACTGTCGCCGCCGCATCCGGTGATTGTCGATGGGATAAGAGGGACAGCAGCGGTGGCTTGCTTTGGCACTTACAGCACTAGAATCGGCCTGCAACTCGAGGAGGAACATCCGGAGTTGGGTAGCGATTTCAGGACGAAATACTTCACCTTCACCGAGCCTGGGATGGTGAGTTGGGGGCATGAAGGGAAGAGTTTCCAGATTCAAAAAATCCTCGATTGAGA
>JAPOGE010000031.1 GCA_028283345.1 Candidatus Poseidoniales archaeon | reverse complement strand
GATCTATCATTGCTACCTTCTCACATAGCCCATAAACTTAACAGCTCTCTATGCTGCCTACACTGTTACTGTACATAGACACACAGTGCAAATACAAGCCAAGCTCTGCAGCAGACGTCTGTTTCCTATTTGCTGATCAGGTCATCACAGGCTTCCATTTGCTCATCATAATTGTGATTCACTCATGGAGATAGATTTCAAACAGCATGCTGATGATACAGCAGATTTGACTTTTACCAACACATGTACGTTTGACGCAGAAAACAGCGAGCAAATGATATCATGGATGGATTCAGATGGCGATGGAGCGTTGAGTGCTGATGAAATTGCAGCAGCGCAAGATGATATGGTAAATCAAACATGCTATGATGAAAATGGAACTGAAGAACCCTGTGGTGATGATGACGATGATGGTCTATTCAGTTTTGATGGAACAGTTATGGCAACCCAGCCGATGATGGATGATGTTGCTATGACTATCTATGTAGAGGCAGGACTCCTCACTATGTCGTCAACTGAAGTCATCACTGTACCTAGCGATGCAAGCCTGTACTCGCATACATTCGAGTATGATGCCGGTGCTGACTGGGATGGTGGAAACGACGAATGCATGGGTGTAGTAGAGATCACCGCAGCAAATCCTTGGATTATTAGCAATGTATCATTCTCACCTGCAAGTGATTGGGTGACTGCAATGTATGCAGATGGATCTGGTTGGCATGTTGAAAATATTGACACCGACGAGGATGGAGACTGTAATTCACAGCCTTCATCTGTAGTAATTGTCTTCACAAACCCAGAACCTGAACCGGTCATCGATACGACTCCAGTCTGTGATATCTACTACCACGTCGGTGGTGCGGTCCTCACAGCAGGAAGTTCATGGTCTGTGCAACTTCAGGGGGCAGTCTCCTTCGAGGTGCCCAGCAATGGCGAGTACTCACTGGCCCTACCGGTCGGTAGCTACTCAGTGGTTCTGGCCTGCAACGATGCAGAATCTGATGCCATAGTCGTCTCGGTGACTGACGGAACCGATACATGGGGTGGTACTGCTCAGGATGGTGTGATCTATGCTGAAGGCATGTTCGAAATCACAGAAGAAAATGTCAATAGCGCTGTCGATATCAATCTGACTTGGAGTTCCACCGAGTTTGGTGGCACCTTCAACGTCCACTTCACGGCTGTGGAGAGTATCGCTGATGCAATCGAGGATTCGGACACTGGTGGCCTACCTGGTTTCACCAGTGTGGTTACCATTACCGCAATGCTTGGTGCAGCGATGATTCTGGCCCGCCGTAAGGACTGAGGTTCAGAACAACAGTCGATGTGATTAAGACCGAGTACAGTAGTGGAATTCTGCTCCCGGCGGTGCGCCGCCGGCTAGCAATTTCCTTCGCACGCCCGAGCCTTTGCTTAGGCAATGTTGAAGGGCACTATGTGAAGCCAGCAGGCCATGGGAGAAATGCTCTACTCCGGCAAGGTCAAACAAGTCTGGTCAACCGATGATGACGATATCTTGGAATTCAGGTATACCGACCAGATCAGTGTATTCGACCAGATTATCCCCAGTTTGATTCCCCGTAAGGGCGAGAGCCTTAACCGCACCACCTGTCACTGGTTCAAATTGGTCGAGGATGAGGGCATCTGCCAGACTCATATCGTCGAGCGCAATGCCGCTGACCGCTGCTTGGTACGCAAGGTCGAGGTCTACCGTGAACCGGGAACCGTACCACGAGATGGCGAGTGGGTTTTCGTCCCACTCGAAGTTATTTGTCGCCATTATCTGGCAGGCTCAGGCTGGCGCCGCTATCAGAAGGGCGAACTATCCGCCGAGGATTTGGGTTTCTCTCCAGGGACGGTATTGGAGGAAGGGGTGAAATTACCTCACCCATGCCTTGAGGTGACCACCAAGTTCGAGGAGTTCGACCGCCTCATCGAGCGTGACGAGGCGTTGACAATTGCCAATATCACCGAGGCGGAATTGGATTCGATTCTCGAGGTCGTCGTCAAGGTCGACGAGTTGATTCAGCGTGAAGCCGATAAGAGTGGTCTGATCCACGTTGACGGCAAGAAGGAATTCGCCCTCGGCCCCGGGAGGAAACCGGTGCTGGTCGATTCTTTTGGTACTCTTGACGAAGACCGATGGTGGGATGCTGAAGCATATGCAAATGGTGAAATCGTTCAGTTATCGAAGGAATTTGTTCGTGTTCACTACATCGAGAGCGGGCATCACGATGAACTCTACGCCGCCCGCGCGACCGGGGTTGCCGAGCCGCCTATCCCGGCATTACCGCAGGAGGTCATCGATGCTACGGCGCAATTGTATGCGTCGATGTTCACCCGCCTGACCGGGCAGGAATTCTAGCGCCAAAATACTGTTCAGGAATGCGTCCTCAGCAATACCCCATTGCCTCGGCTGGATGCCTGACGTAGTACTATTACCAGATATTTGGCGATTTCCCTGACCCCGCCATCAAAGACCTCATCACTGGAGACCGCCCATTTTCCCCGGATGAGCAATTGTTGTAATTCTCTCGCCTCATCTGCGCTGAGATAACCTAGCATGGAGATTCCGCCGGCACCATTGAGATAGTTTTCGTGGCCGATATTTTCTTTGGAGAAACGTCGAGATAATTCGCTGATGAGAGAAAGCAGTTCTTCTCCAGCATCGAACGGAGTGATGTATTCCAATAGATAGGAGAGTGGATTCCCATCTCTGCAAGGAAAGCGACCAAGTCGCTCACGTGATTTATCATTGCCCAAGGGCTTGGGCAGGCCTTCATTGCCGGGCAGAGAGCACAACCATACCATGGTCGCATCGTCCCAGTCAATTTCGCCTCGACTCTTCGGTTCGACAACACCTTGTGATTCCAGACGAAAAACGATCTCCTCATTTTCCATCATCACCCTGAATTCACTGCTGAAAACTTCATCGCCCGATGCGATTTTCCCATCCGGCGGCTCACCATCTTGTACTGACCCGGATGTGGATTTGGGCGTGGACTTGGGTGAGGACTTGGGTGAGGACTTGGGTGAGGACCTGGGTGAGTTCGTGGACTCCGCGAGCATTGCCATTATCAATTCAAGTTTTTTGGTGTCACAGGCCTCAAAGGTATGGAACGGGGTGGTCGCCGCCATCCACTCATCGAGTTCACTCATGCTCCTCGACCTACAATGAGGGGCCACTCGTTTGAGGTTTCGCTTCAATCGAATTCTCGCCGGTTGAGCATCCGGTCGATTCTTGAATCGATATCATCGCCATCACCGGACTTTGACCCCGTTCGATATTTCGCAGTGATACTGGTTGGGGGTGCGGCTTCCATCGTCGGTTCAGTGAGTATGTCATCCGGGGTGCTTTGGGTCACGGCATCAGGTGTCCGAGTTTTTGCTGTGGTCTCATTTTGAACTTCTGCTTCGTCGCGGTCTTCTCTGGTCATCTGCTCGGATTGGTCTTGGCTTGCCACTCCAGATACCTTCTGGCGACTCTTCCTTCTTCGCACGATGGTCGCATCATCTTGTGGCCAGAGGAGATTTAATTTCCACAATATTCCCAGTAGTAACACCGCCACCCCACCGCTCCATACCCAACTGGTCACGGCCAGGGTGATGTTTGGAGGTTCCGCCAAGACCAGAGTGGCACTGTCGTCGCTTGGATCATCATCCACATCCCAAGGGGCGGCGCAGGAAATCTTCGCGATTAATTTGCTCCCGCCGGCCAATCCACTGGGGCGGTCGAGGTGAATCTCAGGGGCAAAGCCTGTTGCTGCAACGTCGATGAGGGCCGAGGAGGACCAACCTCCATCGGTGGCACTGCCCCCACTATCGATGGCGTTGTCAGAGCCGATGTCAGCGCCATCCTCGGAGATGGAAATGACACAATCAGGCGAGTTCATTATCTGGTAATTGGTTCGGCTGATACCGATTCTCAGTATGCTTTTACCACCTTGTTCGATTTCATCGAACAGACTTATTCCGATATTCCAGCCCTCGGCACGGATGGTGGTGATGACTTCCGCGTGTTCAATAATCGAGCCGGTGTTCTGATACACATCCAGATTCAGGGTCCATACTCCAACTTCGGGGGTCCAATCGTTGGTGGTCAAATTGAATTCGCCGCCCGAATCGGCGAGCACCAGAATCTGTAGACTGGTGACAATTTGCCCGCCAGATATGGTGATGGTGATGGTGGCGCGGAAATCAGTGCTACCATCAGCCACCACGCAATTTGCCAATGGGGCACTCGTGTTGTGGGTTGAAGTGCCAATCGTGTTTACCTGTGAGGAATTGAATGTGCAATCGACTTCTCGGGTTGCAAAAGAAGAGGAACTGATGAAGAAATCCAGAGATTCACTAGAGTTTTCGGTATTCATCTGGGCACTGTATTCTCCACCTGTCGCTGGAATGGTGACCCACCAACGCCCATCGCGGAGCACGATGGCAAGGTCACCCGAGCCTGAGGTCGGCTCGCCGTGGAATAGTAATTCATGGTCATCTCCCTCAATCCCGGATATATAGGGCGAATTAGCCCAACTGACATTCGTCTGTTGTACGGTGAGGTTGATTTTCTCCACCACTCCCTTCAAGTCACTCACTATCGTCACTATCAGAGAATTGCCATCCCAGTCGGCGGGAGGGGTCAGATGCAGTGGGATACCGATTGAATTACCTGCCGCTATCATCATCGTGATTCCCACCGCATTACTCACCTCATTCCCAGAGCCATCTGCCGATAGCATCCAGCCGCTGGGAACATGCTCAAGACTGAATACCACATTTGCCAAGGTATTGCCATCATTGCTGATCCATGCCAATGGCATCCCGCCACCGTCGGAAACCTTCCAAGTGCCGCTGGTGGTCATGAATACCGATTCATGAACCCCGACCCGCAGAGGAATGGTGGACTGAACTTCTCCCGAGCCATCGCCATCCCGGGAGATCAATACCAGTTCGCCAACCTCACCGGCCATGGCATCTTCAGGGGGGACGACAATAATTATGACCTCAGCAGAGGAAAAGGGCTGGAATTCGGGCAGGCTGTCTGGGAAGGTGACGTTCCATCCATATATGCTGCCGATGATGAAGGGTTGTGATGCGAGGTTACCGAGGTGTGTCAGTTCGACCGTTACGTTCCCCCCACCGGGTTCGACCTCAAGCATCGATTGTGAGATATCAAAGCCCCATCCAGCATTTCGTCTCACCTCGAGGATGACCGTATCTTGGCCGATGTTGATAGATGAGGAATCGAAGGATATTTCAATTGTGACAATAGTACCATTCCAACTTTCTCTGGGGACTTCCAAGGCGAGTGAAATCTGAGTACTTTGGTTGACCGTCAACATCTCACTTCCCTGTACCATCGCCATCCACATCGAATCATCACCGCCAAAGAGTTGGGTGCTGATGACGAAGGTCATGTTCAGGTCATCGGCGAAATTACCGGTATTCTTGACGCTCCAATATAGTGTAACCTCCTCCTCCGGACTGACCAATAACTCTGGATCACCGATGCGAACAACCTCCCAGCGGTGGTCGGGCTCGGCCTCGACGATGAGATTCACGGTATCGGAAATAGTGATGTTTCCAAGACTCAGCAACTCGATTTCCAGCAATAGTCCCGAGCGCGCCGGCATATCTAGTGGTAAGGTGATGCCGACCAGAACGGTTTGCATCCCTCCCGCGGCAATGTTCTTCTGGGGGTCGTATAGATTGAAGGAAAGTCCGGGGTCGGAGGTGAAATTCCCGTTGGCAACCACTTTTGCGCCCAACTGATAGATGTCGGCACCATTGCCGGGATTATTCAATCTCAGCACCACGGTATGCTCTTGGCCGACGGTGATCGTCCACGGTTGCGACGTCGGCTCGATGAGAGTGACTTCGGCTCGATGCACCTGTAAGACCTGTAATGAGAGATTCAAATCATTGAATCCGCCACCGGAATCACTCATATTGAAGGTGTGCAATTGCGGTGAGGCGGTAGCAGGCATTGAGAGGTTGAGCCAGCCCTCGCTGGCTCCGGTGGCGGTGGTCAGCAGATTATTCCCCTGGATATCGAGGTCACCAGCAGCGCTCCATTGCCAGTCTGGCCTGAACATTCCCGCTGCTTGGAGGTCCCATGAGAGTCCCGAGACAGAGGTCTCGATATGGTATGAAATCACTTCATCGGGAGTTACCCGGTGGTGTGGTGGTGCGGCAGAAACCGCATTGGCGGTGAAGCGTAAATCGACTGTTTCACAGAGTTTGTCACTACCTTGTCCGACACATAATTGTAATGATGTGGTGGTGGTTTGACCGAGTGCGATACTTGAAGGAACTGGTAGGTGCGCAGCATAGTAAGCCTGTTCTCCGGGTTGCATATGGACGATATAGTGCTCTATTCCCGCCATATCTCGCAGGCTGGGAGAAGTCCCCCAGGTATTCGAATCCCATGATAAGGTGGTGGTTGAGTCGGCCGCATTACCCAGATTCTCAATCAATAACCATGCCACAGCATCGTGTCCGGGTAAGCCCAGTCCATGTGATGCTCCAGTTCCATCCGGTCCTGATACCGATAGGCCGCGGGTGCGTAAGACCTCGACCGGATAAAGTGAACTGATACTGATGTTCTGCTGCTCATCGAGGCGTAGGGTAAGGGTGAGATATCCGTCTTGGTCACCGAGCGCCGAAGCGGGGATGGAAATTCTCAAACTTGGCGACCAACTATTGCCCGGTTCGATGCTGATATTGCTCAAACCTCCCACGGTCTCATCGGTGACGCTCCAGTTTTCCGGCAGGTTGGTGGAATCGACGTCCAGGCTCCAAGTAGCCGTGCTCCTCCCGGTGGCGGTGATGATTGGTGTGGCACTACCCGAACTTCCCGGAGCGATTCTCAAGGGCTCGGGGGGAATTGAGATTTCGGCGTCGTACGGCTTGAGTACCAATAGGATGGCCGTCTGGTTGTCGTTATCGACTCGCGATTGGCTGAGATTGCCGTATGGGTCGAGTACCAGCTTCACCAGAGATGTGCCCAGTTCGGCGGTGATGTCGGCGGAGAAGGATGAAGGCCCAGAATCTCCAGTCGGGGCAATTGGCTCAAGTTCATCTACCCTGGCACGTCCGATTTCCACCCCATCGACGTAGAGCACAGCATCGACTGCGGAATCGCAGTCAAAGGTTCCGATATTGGCGAATTGTGCGGTGATGGTGACGACCTCCCCGGGGTTGGGGGCTTGCGGGTTGAAGGTTAATCCACGCCCGTCACTGGTCGGTGAGACATCACATAGGGCATTGGAAACAACCGTATCGCCGATCAGCAGGTCGAGATAACCATCTCCGTCCAAGTCACCTGCTGCCGGCGCTGACCATACTCTATGCGGCATATCGAGAGCATCGGCCCAATTTGAATTGATATCTGCCTGCAGTCCGGTATTCCCATCGAAGGCGAATACTCGGCGGCCGAATGAAACGATGATTTCGGGCTCGCCATAGCCATCGATATCAATCCAGATCGGTGGCGAGACGGCAATTTCATCATTATCGTTACCAGACCCCTGTTCTAGTATCCGATGCCAGACCTTACTCGGCGTGGTGGAGTCCAGATCATGACAGCCGACCATCCCTTGACGGTCAAAATTCCATTGTGAAGAACTGTACCAAGTCACCCAGCACACCCGGTCGTGAATCCCGTCGCCATCGGTATCGATCGGTAGTGGAGGAGCATCGGCATATCCGTTCGGGGTGCGGAAAGACCAGATTTCCTCGGCCGCGGTCAATTCCCATGCCACCAGAGTGGCGCCACTACCACTGCTCCTGCCGTTACCGTCGGTTGGGATTGTGAAAATCACTTCTGGAATCTCATCGTCATCGAGTTGGACGATGACCGGCCCAGGAAGTCTGACCCTCGGGCTGTCCGAATCGGTATCGGCATTGGGCAGGGTCACCCGTTCCCAATCGAGTGAACCGGTAGAGCCATCTATTCGCCACACCCACATATTGGCATTACTGCTCTCGATGGTGGTCACCAGTATGGCGCTGTTCAGGGAATCTAGTGCGACCCATGCCGGGTCGGAGACATGAGTCCCGCGGTCGAGGGATACCGACCAAAGCGGGTCGGGCGGGCCTTGATTTGGCAGTGGTATGGCAATCAAAACCGGATTGCTGGTGTCCTGGTCGATTGCGGCGAGCACCAATTCCGGTGTACCGTCCATCTGCAGATCGGCGAGTATTGGCTGGGTCGAGACCAGATGGCCGGTGGATTCGACCGGCAGGTGCGGTGAATCAATACCGAGCCTGCGGTCGGAATCCTGCCATGACCACATCATCTCGGTGCTGTGCCCACCAGATTGCCATCCGGCCTCACTACAGGTCAATTTCGGCGACCAGATGTCGACCACCAATTCGCTTGCGGTATCATAGGCGACAATGATTTCCAATTCGCCATCGAAATCGACATCGTGGAGAATCGGTGTCGCCTTCACCTTCTTTGTCACCCCAAGGTCAACCCGCCACGCGGTTTTGCTGGTGTCGCCCTCAATTATCTTCAATATGCTTCGCTCATCACCGCCGGAACTCTCAGTGACCACCATTACCGCGAATAGATGTCCCTGCCCACATCTTGTCGCCGCGGTCGGCGGAGCGCTGATGGAATTGGAGAAATCACCGATGGTCGAGCCATAGCCATCGGCACCGGCACTCGAAAGTGATTCACTGTTCCAGTTTACCACCGGATGAGAAATCGTGCCCAGTACACTGACTTCCGACACGTCACCATCCCCTGGCCCCCCGCCGGGGCCATGTGCTGGCATCGAACTGTTACGGGTCGGAGTGTGTTGATATTGAATCCACCCCACATCATCCCCATACCATGGAGTCACTTCTCTGGCCGCGGTTGCAGTTGAGGTACCGAGCAAATGAGTCGAGGGGAATAAACTTAGCAATAGGATGAGGAAAATGGCTATCGCACCACCCTTTGGCGAGGTATTGGAATGACGCGACTGCACACTCACATGCCATCTCGGCCTTTGACCCAACAAAAGGATTCCGTGACCTGGACCCCTGAGGGGTCCATCTGCTGACCCTGTTCCAGCCGCCAATAACAGCCTCATTCATCCCGCAATACTGCTTCAAGAAATGCATTTCACATCCGCACGGCTTAAATGCAGGTGGCAAGTCGGCGGGCTGACTTCGGTCACCTTTCTCTCCCGAGGCGCAGCCGGTGAAGGACGGAAGCGGTTTATCGCTCCCTCTTCGGCCAAACCTTGAGAAAGGCGGGTAAGAGGAGGCAGAAAAATGTATAAAATGGTCATAAAAGAGGACACAATTCGTATTCCAGCAGAGTACATCCGCAAGGGGCAATCCCTCAATCAGCACATCGACCGCCTGGCTGCAGAAGCCTTCGAAGGACGTTTTGATGACGATAATAACTTTGTCCTGATAACTTCCAATCACGAACCCCTGGGTCGTGGCCGTCTGATTCATGGCGATGGTGCAATCTACCAGAGTGTACGCTTCAACGCGGTTCTCTTCGCGATGGAGGATTATGAGGTCGTCGAGGGTGCGGTGTCGGAGATTCACGACTTCGGAGCCTTCGTCAGAATCGGTCCCATGGAAGCCCTTCTGCACAAGTCACAGATTCTTGAAGACCAGGTCGACGTCAATGTCGGCATGGAAATCATCGAAGGCCGCCAGACCGGCCGAAGCCTGCAGAGCGGCACCCCTCTGCGCGCCCGCATAGTATCGCTTTCAGTCAATCCCAGTGACCCGCGCCAAAGCAAGATAGGACTGACCTGTAAACAGCCTGGACTAGGAGCCCATGCGTGGCTTGCTGAAGACCGGGAATCGGGTGAGTAGAATGGTAAAGGTACCGTTCGCCTGCGGCGACTGCCATCGAATCATGGATGATGGCATCGACCAGTGCCCACACCATCCTTCGGCCAAGGTCACCACCGATTGGCAGGGATATGTCATCGTCTGGAATCCACAGCGCTCAGAGATCGCCAGCAGATTGAACATCGAAGAGGCTGGCCGCTACGCCTTGAAGGTGAATATTCGTTAGGAGGTAGTATCATGCAAGTATTAGACCGAAAAGAAAATCCGTTGCTCGACCGAGTCGAGATACAGTTCAAAATTGGCCACGACGGGGAAAAGACCCCGAGCAGGGATTCGATAATTTCCGCGGTGGCTCAGGTAGAGCCCGGAGCCAAGAAGGAATTAATCATCGTCAAGAATATCAATACCCGTTTCGGACGACCTCTGACCACCGGTACCGCTTACATTTACGGCTCGCCTGAAAGTATGACGGTCGAGCCGGTTCATGCGCTGAAGCGCCATGGTGTCATGGCCGATGGCGAAGGTGAAGAAGTACCGGCGCAGTCCAAACCTGCCGCCGCCACCGAGCCTGAGTCTGTAGCCGATACCGATGCCGATACCGATACCGATACCGATGCCGATGCCGATGCCGATGGAGGTGAGGAATGATGGGAGACGGACCTAATTCCGCGGCAAAGTGGTCGAAATACAGTATCGAGGACGGAAGTCTCGTGCGCAAGTCGGAATTCTGTCCTCGCTGTGGGCCGGGTGTTTTCCTGGCAGAGCACAGTGACCGCAAGAGTTGTGGGCGTTGTGGTTTCACCGCCAGCGACCACAGCGATTCGAACTAAGCAGTATCAGTGTGGTTGCCCAATCAGGGCTGAGCCAGCGAAATCCCCGATGATAAAAATTCAGGTTCGGCTTTGCCAAGAGTCATTCACCAACCCGAGGCGAGTTGATGAGGGTGCGGATAGTTCTAGAATCGATGTGTCGAGATACCCTTGAGTCGAGGAATCACTGCAAGTGCTTTGACCAAGTGCCGGAATTGTCGAGAACGTACCAATCATCGCGATGATTCCCGACATGAACTCCGATTTCGTCCCGGACGGTGAAATTCATCTCTTCTCCAAGCATTGCATCCTGCCTCCATCCGGTGATCCGCCAGGCTGATTTTTCCTCATCCCACACCGCATGGCTCACCGGCCCCCGAAATACCGCTGTGCTCGCATCTCCTTGGAGTTGTGGAAGTGTCACCACCTCATTCTCGCTCACCAATAGCCAACCAGCATTTTGATTGTAGAAAGCCCGGTCGATCAACTGTGGTCTCTCCAGCACTCCCTTCTCAATTATGTCGCCACTGGTTCGAGAAATCATTGCCCATCCACCACCACGCGACAAGATGCAAAAATTACCTTCAAGAGCGACGATAGCGGATATTTCACCAGCCCGGGGAAATCCCGCTATTTCACCCCATAGCATCAGGTCACGGCGCCAGATCTCAGTTCCATCGAGAGAAATCGCGTACAATCCCCGCTTCCATAGGGCAAAACAGATTACGCCATCATATTCACACATCTGCATAAGTTCGGCATCCATCGCATGTGACCACCGTGCTCCATGCACATGGTGATTGCCGCGGCCAGCCTTCGAGGTTCTCAGTTCGGCCCGTGAAATTCCACTTTCAATGTTCTCAGAAATCGCAATCCCAGCCAACCTTGCGGTCAGTAATTCATGGTCGATCCAATAACCGATGAATTGTTGTTCACAAACCATCGAATGAGAAATAGGGGTGGGAAATGGAAATTCTGTCTGCTCCATCTCCTCCAGCTCCCCTGATACCATGGTCAGTCCACCGTCGACATCGACGACGAGCAGACGACCGTCACCACATCGGTGCACTCGATGTGGCGAAACTGCTAACTTGACTATCTCGCCCACACCCACCCCAATCATTCTTCCCCTTTACATATTCCAGCAAGGCCACCGAAGGCCACTACGTATCAATACGACGTTTGGACTTCGGGTAGGGGGGTCGGGAGGTGTGTCTCACCTTGCGAAAGCCGTGCCTACAACGAATCCTTGTGGCTTCGCTAGATTGATGAGTCGGTGGTGCGTGTGTGACACATGTCGGACGAAGTGAAACTGGTGGTCGTCAGCACTCTTGACATCGCCTCTCTCAATCAAGGCAAGGCCTTGCTGGCCAAAGGTGGTTGGAAGGCTGGTCCGCCGGTCGAGGGCGATGCAACCTGGAGTCAGTCAGATGTGCGGATATGGTGGTTCCACGACCGGTTACTGCATCAAGATAATCTCGATTTGCGCTGGCAGGACTCCACTGGTGAGCAGGTGGCTGAGGTCATTTTTCCCAGTCGTCACGTCGCCGCCTCGGGTCAACCCAGTCTTACCGTTCATCCCATCGGGGTGATGTATCATGGCATCGATGAAGAGGTTCCTTTCGGTGGAAAACCCGGGCGTGCCCCACCCCCTAGTACCAGATTAGGGCCGTGGTTCCGAGAATTATTGGCTATCGAAAATGAGTCCATCCGCGAGAAGTTTGAGATTTCTCTGGAGGTGACCCATCATGGCCCTTGGCTCGAGACACCTTCGCTATTCATCGAGATCGGTTCGACCCCGAACGAGTGGCCACACGAGACTGCGGCCGAATTGCTGGCAGATGTGATGTGGCGCGGGCTGGGTCTTGACGGAGGGGCTGGAATCGGTGGCTGGGACGAAGCGACCAACCGTGGTGAAAAGGTGGTTATCGGACTCGGAGGTGGACATTATGCCATCCGTCTCTGTGCGGTGGCGGCGAATTCCGGAGTCTGGCTCGGCCATATGCTGGCAAATTATGCTCTGGTGATGGAAAAACCCGAGGGTGAGGGGTGGGAGGCAAGTGGTGGCGTTCTGCCCGGTGGTCTTTGGCGCCAAGCCATCGATGAGGCGATAGATTCGACCCGGCGGGCCTTTCCCGGCGGGGAAGTGTGGGCCTACCTCGACCGTAAATCATTCAAGGGCTGGCAACGCCAGTCGATTATGAGATATTTGCAGGAATCGGCCATCCCAATCGGCCGTACCAAGGATTTACTTGGTGGTGAATAGGGTTGGGGAATGGTCAAGAATCCCCGCCTCGACCACCGGTTGAAGGTCATGGCTGGACTCTTTGGTCGAATTGTCGTCAGCATGGTGCCGATAATGCCACGATTTTTTGTCGGTTGGATTTCTCGGCGCTATGTTGCTGGGGCAAAATTATCTGATGCGGTCAAGGTGATGAAGAAACTTTCCTCAGAAGGGGTTTGTTTCACCGTCGACGTGCTCGGTGAGGAGATAAGCACCCTGGAAGAGGCTGAGTTTTTCATCGCTGAATATGAACGGGTATTGGTGGCAATCATTGAAAATGAATTGGATGCGAACCTGTCTATAAAGCCGACCGCATTCGGTCTTCTGATCGATGCTGAATACGCCTATGATAAGATGAACAGCCTACTGGTGAAAGCGGCGAAACACGACATCTTCATCCGTCTCGACATGGAGGACCACAGGGTTACCCAGGCGACCATCGATGTGGTTCTGGGAATGCATGAACGTGGCCTGACCAATGTCGGTACGGTACTTCAAGCAAGGTTGTTTCGCACCCCCGGTGATATTTCATCGATTTCCGAGAAGTTGGCTCATCGAGCCGATTTCCGCATCTGCAAAGGGATTTATCTCGAGGCCGAAGAAATCGCCCATACCGGTTATTGGGCCATCGTCACGGCGATGAATGATTCAATCGATTTGATGCTGGAAAAATCCGCATATGTTGCCATCGCAAGCCATGACAAACCGGTCATCAAGCATGCGCTGGAGGCGCTGGAAAAACACCGATTGGGTCCCGGAAAAAGCGACATTCGTGATGGGGCCGGTGGTTCCAGGGTCGGAAAGGGCCCAGGCTATGAATTCCAGATGTTGCTGGGGGTGCGGGGAAATATCCGCCGTAAATTGGCCAAGGATGGCCACCGAACCCGGGTATACATTCCCTATGGAGAGAAGTGGTATGAGTATGGGATTCGCAGACTCAGGGAAAACCCCGATGTCGCATGGCACATCACCAAATCTTTTCTGATGCCGTGGACGAATCGGAGATGACTAGCGCCCTCAGTGCGATTAGCGGCCGCGATGATGTCCACTGCTACCGCCGCGCCGCCGCGAATCGTCACTACCGCGCCTTTGCTCACGCAAATCCGTTGGGTCGGGATTGAATCCCAGACGCCCTTCCTTCCATGCCTGACGGCGCTCCCTTCCGGTGCGTGGTACGATTTCCTCGAATGTCGGTGGTTCATGTAGGTATAGCCGCTTTACATCGGGGGCTGCCACTTTCCCGGTCAGAGTCCTCTCCGTGCCCGTGTGAATGGCACGTATGCGCCATTTCCTGCCGTCGTGGCGGATGATTGAGCCTGCGGAGAAAATCTTCTCGGCATCGACTTCAATCGTGTCTGAAGTTGAATCCTCGCCTTCGGTCAAGGTGACTTTGATTTGCAGTCGGTCGGCTCGTAAAGCGGTTGCCCGGGATAGGTCAGAGGCGACGATACGCCTCACTGGATTGCCATGGCGGTTTTCTAATCTCGTCAATCGCCAATGTTTCTCGTCGTGGACAAAGATCACCTCCAAGGATAGAAACTCGTCTTCTTCCATGGCGATTTTTTCGATTTTACTTTTCGCACCCTCGGTCATCATTATTGGAATCTCGATGATTTTAGGTGGGCGAAATTGCACCGTGTGCACACAGCCGCACTCGCTACACTTGAGTAAGAAGTCCGCACCTTGACCTCTTTTTCGCTCTCGCAGAACCTCATGGTCGGCCATCAGTCTACAACCCGAGCACTCGACGATATTCTCCTCCGCGTCAGCATCATCATCTTCGAAATCGACCTCATCCGTCACGGCATCTCCGCCATCCACAAATGCCTCTACCATGGTGCTCGCCAAATGTGCGGCATCGCCGCCCATACTTGAACTCCCCCGTCAATTATTCGCGGCTCTTGGGAATGAATTGAAGTGAGCGGTGTAGTGGCGTTGGTATGAGCGATGCTGAAGTGGGGGTTGACGAGGCTCTTTCAGCCCTGCTCGGCAAGGATTCCAAGCGCTCAAGAGATGAGCCACTCATCGCGGCAAATATCGGCGTCCAATTGGCCCATATGGAATTGAGCTCATGGCCGATTGCCATCAGGCGCCGAGTGCGTGATGTCGTCGGCAGACTGCAACCGAAGCGTATCTGTGAGGTCGGAGCGGGAATTGGTCACCTGTCGGCGTGGTTGCTGGATATGTGGGAGGATTCCCCCGCTCCAGAAAATTATCAGATGGTCGAGGGCGGAGGGAAATTCGGAATCATTCTGCTTCGCCTGCTACGGCGCTATGATGCTGGCGAGTGGGCGTCGGTCAAAGTGGGACGCTTCGAGCAATTGGTCGCCGAACAGAAGGCCTGGTCGGCAGCGAATCCGCTCGTCACCCTCAGCACTGGGCCAGCCCACGGCGTGGCGGCCTCGGATGGGGGGGCCGGTATGGCTGGAGAGGGCGATGAGCCTATTCTCGCCTCACCCTTTGACTGCATCATCATTGACGTCGAGATTTCGTCGCTCGCAGATTGTCTGGATTCGGCCCTGGCTTCGTTGGCCAAGGGTGGTATGATTCTCGTGGTCGAACCCGAAGTGCCTACCGGTGATGTGGCCGCTGATGATGTGGTCGGGCAGTCGCAGGTTGCCGGGTTCCAGAAGTGGATGGATTTCATTCACCGGGTGACGGTTGAATGTGATGTCGCCTTCCAACCACTATATGGTGGTACTCTGGTCGCTATCCATAGTAAGTAGGAGCGAGGGTTTTGGCTGGAGAGGTGGCTCCGGCGCGGTCGAGCAGGGCCTCGACCTTGAGTAATCCATAGCCGTATTTCGCATCGTGGCCATCCTGCCCCTCCTGCGGCTTGACGGTCTCCTCAAGCCAATCCTTCACCTTCTCGATTCCCTGCTGGCCTCCCGCACTGCCATTTCTCTGAAGGTCTGGTCGGCCTTCGAGCAGAATCGATATCGCCCCCGTCACATATACCGTGGCGGCCGAGGTTCCATCGGCATAGCCCCAACCACCTCCCTCCTTGATGAGCACCGGGACCCTCTCGGCCGGGGCGACCAATTCCGGCTTCTTATCCGGGTCGGAACGCGGAAATAAGGGTGGGTATATGCGGCCATTATTTCGACCTTTGCTGGTTCCTACCCAGGGGTCACCATTTACGTTCACCCCGCCGACACAGATCACATCTTCCTCACTGCACGGGCTGTCGACATCATCGTCATCGCTTGATTGACCGTCATTACCGGCGGCTGCGATGACATAAACTCCCTGAGTAATCGCTTCTCTCGAGGCCGCTGCGGCGCCATCACCTTGGAATTGCGAGGGGATGAATCCTGGTGCCCCTCCCAGGGATAATGAGATTACCTCAGCACCTTCATTGACACACCAATCGATGGCATTTGCCACCCCTTGGTCACTTCCACTACCGTCTTTTGACAGCGCTTTGGCGACTAGCAATCCAACTCCCTTAGTCAAACCATGTAGACCACCGTCGGCAACCAATAACCCCGCCATCGCGGTGCCATGGCCGTGGTCATCGTAAGGTTCGGCTCGATTATTGATGAAATCCTGCCATCCTCGCAGGCTCAGGTGGTCGAGATCGGGGTGACCCAGGTCGATGCCAGAATCAACGATGCATACGACCACACCATCACCGGTGAAGCCTCTGATCTTGTCGAATTCCACCAGCACCTTGTATTGGTGCGCCCGAGCGGTCAGTTCCACGCTCGCACCTTCGATTATTTCTCCCTGAAGCCAGTTCCTGACGGTGATTCCTACCACCGCACCGGTGATTATAATGGTTATAATCACCAATATGGCGACGAATGCGCGCAGTGTTTCGAGGTCCTGGTCCAACAGCGTCTCACGCGGAAAGACATCATCATCTGGGGGTGCCAGTGCCTCCCCCATCCCACTTATCAATGGCGGAAGTGGTGGGAGTTGGTCATCATCCATGGTTTTCGCCGGACTTGCGACTTGTCTTCTATGTTTGAAACCGTCGCTTAGTTTCTTCAAAATAATGAGGCGTGAATCTCACCGAAGATATCGACGAAGGCCTTTGCTTCCTCCTCAGTGTTATAGAAGTAGAAAGACGCCCGTAAAGACCCATCCTCATACCCTTTGTCGAGGAACCACGAGTGGACACAGTGCATCCCACTGCGAACCATACACCCACCGGACTCGTCGAGGATGATCGCCAGGTCGTGGGCATCCTGGCCGTGGATCAGCATCGAGCAGATTCCGCCTCGCTGCGCCGCATCATCCGGTCCGATTATTTCGATTCCGTGCAGATCTCGAACCCCGGCCGACACTATGGTGTTGAGTTTGACCTCGTGCTCGTGGATGGCATTCAGATCAAGTTTGGACAGGTAGTCAATCGCCGCCGCCGAGCCGAGGATGCCAGCGTAATTATCGAGCCCGCCCTCAAATTTATGCGGTGCGAGCGCCCACTCGAAATCGTTATATCTCGACCATACAACGGTATCTCCACCAGCGGAAATTGTCCGCAGGTCATCGAGCAGTTCCTTGCGCCCCCACAGGGCGCCCATCCCCGAAGGACCGAGCATCTTGTGCAGGGAGAAGGCGATGAAATCAACCCCTAATGACTGGACATCGACCGGCATGTGCGGCGCTGATTGTGCCGCATCGACTACCATCAGCCCGCCGTGGTCATGGGTGATTTTACAGGCCTCCTTTATCGGAAATTCGACACCGTCCAAATTGCCGACCTGAGGTAGTGAAACCACCTTCAAATCACTTCCTGCCTCGGCACACATCTGCTCAAATATCTCGGTATCGAAGGTATTGTCGTCACGGCTTGGAATCACTCTGTGGTCGATACCACATTCACGCTCCAACTGCAACCACGGCACTAAATTGCTGTTGTGCTCGCGGTCGCTGGTCAGCACCACATCGCCTTTGTTCCAAGAAAGACCCTTGGCAATCTGATTCAGAGATTGGGTGGCATTTTTTGTGAATATCAGTTCATCGTGGTGTGGGGCGTTGATGAAGGCAGCCAATTTCCGCCTCGATTCCATGACCTTGCGCGTTACCGCCATCGCATAGCGGTGCACACTTCGCCCGCCACATGAGGGATGTTCTTGGTAGTAAGTCTGAATCGCCGCGATGACGCTGTCAGGTCGCAATGTCATGCAGGCATTATCGAAGTAAATCGGCGCATCATCCGGACGCAGGGTCGGAAAGTCAGGCCGAAGGGTGGAAAAATCCATCACTTTCACCATGCATCACCATCCGGCAGGAAATCGACCAGCGGTGCATTCACACCACAACTTTCACAGGTCCAGCGACTGGAGATGGTAGTCTTACAGAGGTTGCAATGCGAGTTGGCTGCGCCATTGCCCTGACAATTTTCCTTCGGGCACGGCGCCCCCGGTTCGCCCTCACCATGACGGAAGATTGGCGCCGAATCATGGCATTCCGGACATTCACCTACGACATCGCTGACTTCGTCATCTTCACTGGTATCGCGGTTTGAAGGCACCTTGGTTGGCTGCTCCGATGAACTATCTGGTGAGTCTACAGATTCGATGTCTGCAGTTCCGGCGGTGAGTCGTGCCTGCTTCGATAGGACCTTGGTATCTCCAACCCCGAGCATCAATTGCGGGAACCATAGAATGTGCATCAGTCCGAGCACCACCAGCGGGCCGGTCAAGAGATGGAGCACCAGCAGACTCTCGTCATCGGCAAATCGGTCGGCGATGAAATGCACCCCGCTCCAGGTATTCACCAACACCAGAACCAGCCACACACCCAGCGATACCGACCACGCGGTCAGGCTATGCTCAGCTATCGATTCCTCCATTTTACGCACATCTTCGGAGAAATGGCGGACGGTCACATGTTCATCCCTGGTCTCCAATACCGCTCGCCCGACGATGAAAGCGAGAAAAACCATGACGAAAATTCCGACCAATCCCCCGAGCATCTCTCCGATGATGAAATCGAACGGGAAATCAGGTGTGGCGACATGAAATAGAATCATCGATATCATTCCTGCCAACCACGCGCAGATGAGATTCATCGTGTGTCCCTTCATTATTGGAAACAGATTCCAGATCTGGACGATGAACCAGACCCATAGGGCCATGCTCAGCAACATCTGGAAGAAACTCAGACCGTCAGCACCACGGATTCCTTCCAGACCGGAGGTAAAGGGGTTGCCTCCACCGAGAATGTCGGAACTCAGACTGCCGACCCAGAATGCCAGAATTCCAACTATCAGTGCCCGGTAATGTAGTACCGACCAGGTTTCTCGCAATAGTTTCCAATGGTAGACGAACTCCTGTTGCAAATCGTCGATACCGGCCATCGAGGGGTGCAGTTCCTCGGCCCACCCACTCTTCTCGATTTCCGAGAGTCTGGGGAGTTTACCCCCGCCAGCCTTGCCGGAAGAGCCAGCCTCATCGGACGCTAACGGCTCAGCCATGCTTGTGGCAGGGTGTAGGCCACAAGAACTCTTGCGCCTAGCGAGAGTGAAAACCAAGTGAAAGTCGCTGAGGAAATATCTCCCTATTTGCTTATTCAATCAAATCGCACTGGGAAAATTCCGATATCCACGGTAAATCCCGCCTTGAGGTCGGCTTCATGTGGTTATTGAGTGTGTATTGGTTAGCCTAAAGGACTAGTATGACCACAGAAGCCACCATGCGACG
>JAPOGE010000030.1 GCA_028283345.1 Candidatus Poseidoniales archaeon | reverse complement strand
AGGACCCCAGTCAGCGGTGACGACCGGTGCAATCCAATCTCGGTCCGCCAGGCTTGCGATACCCACTGAATGTCCCATCAAGTCCGAGTCACCGCTCTCTCCCCAGACGATTACCAGGTCCTCATGCGGCAGAAGAAGGGATGAATCCGAACCATACGACTGCCCACCGTCCTCAATCTGTCCGGTGATTCCCGACATGATCCAGCAGGAGAACAACAGACCGGTGGCCAACCACAGGCGCGACGAGCCCAGCCATGAACGACGTTCCTTCGGAACGAGGGCAAGAATGAATGGAATCACCAATAAGAATAGACCGATGAAGTAATTGAACATCACATCGTCGACCTCGTCCTCGGTACCAGAGACCGAAGCATTACCCGAGGTGGAACCATCCTTGGACTCGACCTCCTGTGAGGAATCGAAGAAGGTGGAATTGCTGAAGGTGGTGCCAAACATGCCGGTCCGCCAGTCGACCACCACCGTCGACCAGTCTCCATCCTCATCCATCGCCTGATAGGTCTGGCTATGCACCATCCATGGTAGAAAAAGCGCGGTGATGAGCAATAGCATGGCCAGGGAGGCAGCAAACGAAGGTAACACCTGCGCCGCCTTCTCAACCCTGCTGCCTAAACCATCATTCTCCGACAGAGTGGTCGAATCAGATGACCTGAACAGAGCCGAAGGATGTGAAGAACGGCTCTCTCCCAACCAACCCGGGGAAAGCGCTTCGAGGAAATGAAGCAGGAGCAGGGGGATGACCATCATCAGTGCCAGCAACTCCAACCACATGGCAAGACCAGGGGCCCACGATACCGTCTCAGTGGGGCCATCTCCGGCAGAACTCTTGGACTCACCGAACAGCCCACCATCAAAATCGACATGGCCGAGCGCTTCGGGGGCAGCATCACCCAGGGTGAAGAAATCAGCCAACCCGAACATCAGCAGAATCACGACCAGCAGGGCTGCCGAGGCTGCGACCGCCTCCAATGCACGAGGAGCGGTCCGATTGAACCAACCATCACTGCTACGCTCAAACAACAGCAGAACCAACAGCATTGAGAACAGCAAGGTCCACCATATCATCTGGCCATGAGCAGATGCGATCTGGCCGGTATCAAGTGTCTTCTCATCGAGATTTGCATGATTGATTCCCGCGCCGTGCGAGGTCGAGTATTCACTATCGGTGCCAGCCAGATAGGCGAGGCTCTCGTCGCTGTCAGCGAATTCGTCCATGCCAATTACCTCGACATCGACCCGCTCCTGATAGAGGGTGTACTCCCAGGTCATCTCGGTCTCGGCTGGACTCTCACCCTCGACCGTCAGGGATTGTAGAGGGAGGTAGGAAGCCGCGCCGATCAATAATATCACGATGATCGGCAACCAGGTCCTCAAGGCAGCCTGCCGCAAACCGAGGCCATCGAGAAAAGCCGGTCTGTCCGGCAACGGTATCCGACGCACCTCATCATCGCCCATGACACTAGATGATTGCCCTACAATATCAAATGAGCCCCGGCAGATTCGGCACTATTGATGCACTGCGGAATGGACGGAATCTACGTCGGCTCTGGGATCTTCAAGTCCAGAGACACGAAGGCCACTGAACACCGAAAGTTGTAGCAATACGTGGTGGCCTTCGGTGGCCTTCGACTATGTGAGTGGGTGCCCGACTCCCTTCTCGCCAAGTGTCCACTTCAAGGTCTTGACCACACCCTCAAGGGCCTTGTAATTACGCGCCGCCTCTTTCATGCCGTCACGGTCTCCGTCGAGTTGACACTGCTCAAACCATTCTTTCCATTGAACAATTCTATTTTCGGCCTTGACCAACATGTCCTCGATTTCATCCCAGGTACGCTCATACGACCTTTCGGGTGCGACGCCGTTGTGCATCCTGTTCCATCCTCCCGTCCGGCAGGGTGAAAATGAGGTATAAGAACAATACGCCGGCAGGTCAGGGTGCTAATTCCACGCAGATACGGAGGAGATGGATGAGGGAATGGTGGCGTGGATGCGGAAGATGGAGAATCGCAAGGATTCTCACTTTTTCCCGGAAGTTGAGCGTGAAGCGGAAAAGGTTGTGCCCTTCTTCTTTTGCCGCCGAGAGCCGGCCGCACGGGCCGGACTACCCGTCCCAACCTCTGCCTCGGCACTGAAACCACCGGCATGGGAACCTCGACCTTGGGGGTCTGATGCCAGCGTCCCTCCCATCGATAATTCACCGCTCGACAATAATTCATTGACCAATTGTTCAGCGACAGCGTCGTCGTCAGCACCGGTTTTCATCTCCGCCGCAATCGCGGCGTTATGGTCGGTCATCCACGACTTACGCTCTTTTCGCTGCTCCTCTAATTCGCCGCGGATCTCGGTGACCTGAGACATCAATTCAACAATCTTCTCATGCACCGCATTGGCCTTTTCCTTCTCGGATACGAATTCATCGTGCAGGCGGTCACCCTCGGCCTTGAGGAAATCTCGCTCAGAAAATAACTCATCGAGTTCCTCCTTCATCCCATCGGCGATTTCGACCTGTACCAACATCGCTTGGTGGGAGATGTCGGCTTCGGCCTTCAGGGTGGCAATCGCCGCATCGACATCGGTAAGATCGACTTTGATGATCTCGAATTTCTTGACCTCGGGCTCGAGTTCCTTGATACGGCGGCGCATATTCTTGATGTCGTTGAGATATTCATTCTCCTTCACCAGTGAAACCCTGCCACTGGTTTCCATCATTACTTCCAAGGTTAATATTTCGGAATTCAATCTATTATATTCTCCAGCCGCTGAGCGGCCACCTTTCTCGTGGTCGCGATTAGAGTTCTGCTTACCGAATAGTTCCTTCATCTGTTGCTGAATCGAGTTACGCCGTTCCTTATGCTCTCTGATGAGTTCACGGACAACCTTGCGCTCCTCCAACTTCTCATCGAGCAATTCACGGTGCTCCTTGTAGCGCTTCTGGATGGCGTTGCGCTGGTCGGCGGAACGGTGCGCTGAATCGTTGAGGTTACCTCTCACATCACGCATCTTGCGCACTTTGATCTCCATCGCCGTCAGGCGCTCGTGCAAGTCGGCATCGAGGAGGTCGGAATCCGATTCCCGGCCACGTGGTCCAGCCTTGCTCATACCCCCCGCGAATGAATGGTAGGTTTCAAGCCTGCGTTGATGCGGCTCCAGTTTCTCAATTGAAAAACAGACCCCAATGGCCGAGGATTCCGATGGCTATGCCGAACAGGCTGAAGCCGAGTAACAGGATGCCGGTCCCGGCCGATAGGCGGCGGTTATATTCCGAGCGAACTCGGACATTTATCTGCCGCCCGTAAATCAATTCTCCACCCGGCTCCTCGATTCTGACCGATACGGTCGACTCGCCGAGGTGTATGGGCAACAGGGTCTGCCACAGCATCAGCGAGGCGCCGAGAATATCCCCCATCAGGCTGATGACGTCGGTTATGTCAGCGGAATCAAAGCCGGCCAATTCCGATTTGCCGGTGAGAATATTCAGACCCGGCTTCAACCTGCAGGTATAGGAAAAATCACCGGGGCGGAAATCCGGGCTCTGGATTCTCAACACCACTCGCTTTTCCTCGCCGGTATTGTTGAACAGCAGACAGAACAGGTTTGCCCGTTCAAACACCACCGTCTCCATGTCGACATCAACAATCAATTGCTGTTCTCGCATATCCTCGAGTTTGGCGGCTATCTTGTGGCGTAATCGCTCGACCAAACGGAAGAATGCCGGCACTCTCTCAGCGGCGCGGCGCAAGAGGCGATTCCACAACTCATCATCGAACCATGCGTGGTTGACTATTCCATCAAAGTGTTCATCGCGAATGAATTCAAGCACCTTCTCCTTGCGCTGAGCAGTATCTATCAGACCCTCGCGGTAGAGGTGATGTAGCATGAATAATTTCTCTTGCGAGAAAGAGCGGTCGAGCCCGGGTCGCAGTGCCTTGTGGAAATCACGTAGGAATGAATCGAACCTGCTCGCCAACAGCGGGTCCATGTGATTGGTGAGTACCTCGGTGAATACCCGGTCCAACGTAGCCGGATGAAGCGGTGGACTGTAGGCGTCGAGTAAACCCCAGCGCTCACACACATTGTACGATTTGCGTTCACGCATCAGGTGATGCGCCAAACCCATCAGGGAAATACAGGTGGCGAAGAGCATCGCCAGTTTACCGAATTCCGTATTGATTCCTGCCAGGTACGCACCGCAGGCGCAAGCCATCGCCACGGCGATGAGAATCAAGGCCAGATTTCGGTGCTGGATGACCCCTGAGGTATGATTCATCAACGCACTGGTGCCATGCATGCTCTCCAAGGGTCGGCCCTCCAACCGATAGCGGATGCCCTCGATTCGGAATATCGCGTGAGTTGTTGCATAGCGCTGGCGGGTGATGACGAGAATCCCCAGATCACCGAACAACACCACCAAGCCGAGAAAGGCCATTCCCTGGGCGAAGTTCAGCGACAACGAAGCCTCGACACTATCCATCCACCAAGACGGTGATACCTCGCCGGTGAACCAAGACAAGAAAAGAAAAATCGTCCCGACGGTTGGTAGGATTATCAACAATCGCAGGCCGTCGGAAAGAAAAAGTCGGTCGAGATTGACCAGATGTTCCTCGCGGCGCACCAATCGGTCACGTCGGTCCTGGAGATTGGCGATTTTCTCTTCATCGGTTATCTCATCTTCAGCGCCGCCATCTCCACGCTCAGACTTGGATTCAAGCGGAATCTCAAAGTCGACGTTGGAAGCGGTGACACCGGACGCACCGGACGCACCGGACGCACCGGCCCCATCGGTCGCATCAGGGGTGGCTCCATCTCCGCCGTCTCCGTCTTCGGAGTCGTCGTCACCTTGTTCTTCAGACACTGCACGGTCTTCGCGAAGTCGCTCTCCGGATTGGGTTCCGGGGGTGACCGCGTCACCAAGGTCTGCCGCGGCGGGTTCCTCCCCCGGCTCGTCAGCATCATTTTTCTTGCCCATATCACGTCCTCAGAGACTTTCCCTTGCCTTGACCAACACTTTGTGCAATATCGAATCATCGATGTCGATGTCTGCTCCACCCACTCGCCAACCGCTACCGGTGTTGAGGATTTCGGTTCCGATTGAAATCCCCACACCGTTGAGCAAATCCTTGTTTTCACGCGTCGCGGCGATGACCAGTATTTCTCCTCCTTGTCCACTTCCCAGAGTTGAGGCTTGAACCAGAGGTTGCTTGGGAAACGGTGAATGACGATTTTCGGGAGGCGGAATCGGACGACCACTGGGGTCAACTTCGGGCCTGCCGAGCAATTCATCGAGAGTCCATTCCAGTTCATCATCGACCGCGTGTTCCATCCGGCACGCGGCCTCATGAACATCACCCTGAAATTGCAATACCTCGACCAATAATACCTCGAGCAAACGATGACGACGTTTCATCGTCCGCCCGAAGGCCAATCCGGAGGCGGTTAATCTAGCACCCTTGTAGGGCACGTAGTTCAGATGTCCCTTACTCGCAAGACGTTGGATCATCTCGGTGGCCGAGGCTGGGCTGACCTTCAAAGCTACCGCCAGTTCACCAGTTCGCACCACCTCGTCACCGCGCTTCTCGTAGAATTCGTAAAAGGATTCCATATACTCCTCTTCATGCTCTTCAAAATGACCGGAAACCAATTTCTCACCTCAGTTCGAATGGGCCATGAATTCGGTCTTGCAGGCCGGGCAGCGCGCCCGTACCGGTCGCTTTTCCATTGGCACTCTTAACTTTACTTCACATTCAGGACAGGGTAGAATATCACTTTCTGAGACCACGACCGGGGTCTTGGACTCGGCTGGCTCGGGCTCAGCTGGCTCGGGCTCGGCTGGCTCGGGCTCGGCTGGCTCGGCCACGGCTCGCCCGCCGGCTCGCCCGCCGCGGCGCGATGTTGGCATCGACCCCATATCGCTCGACCCATCCGGTTCCAACTCATCCTCAACCTCATCCTCGCCGGGACTGGTGACCATCGCCGGCAATTCCATGTCGGGTTCTGCAGAGACATCGAATTCGTGCCGGCACGAAGGGCAGCGAACGGTTCCCGAGAAGGTCGCAGGAATCGATAACTTCTGTTCACATGATGGGCACGGCACCTCGATTTTCTCACCGCTGGAGGTTGTTCTTGCCGCAGCCGACCGCTTTTCTCGCTGCGCCGACTTCTCAGCCTTCTTCTGTGCGGATTTCTCTTTCCGACTCAGTATTCCACTCGCCCCACTGGCGGCGCTGGAACCGCTTTGTCCGGTTGCGCCGGCCACCGTTCCAGGGCTTGCATTCTTCCACCCATATACCAATCTGGAAATCAGGGTGATGACTACCGCGGCGATGATACCATAGATGATGAAAGTGAGTGGAAAGATGCCTGCGATTCCTTCATCCTCGCCCTTGAAAACTGCGGAGATGTGACTGTGATCGGCGACCATAGTCGCATCACCAACCCTCCACCAGCACTGAATATCGACTACTTGTCCAGCCGGCCAAGAAGACACATTCATCGCCACCGAACGGCCATTTTGTGAAGCGTCCAGAGGCTGTGAGGTCTTTTCATCGAGCACTCGACCATCTGCATCGAGCAGTCTGACCATGCCGCCCTTTGAAGTTGCTTGTCCGTCATTGAACAGAGTACAGATCACGGTGACTGAAGTTGACTCCACCGGACTGGTGGGCTCGGTTTCTGATTCCTGAACCAAGCGCAAGATCGGGCGGCCAGCAGGAATAGACATACTGGCTTCACTGGAACCGGAAGTAAGCCATTCCTGGGGGGTCAGGCGAACATAGACTTCACCTTGACCGGTGAACTCACCCAGTTGTGAGACAATCGCCCGCTGGCCTGGTGAGACGGACATGTGGTACTGTTGCCGAACCTGGTCTATGCCATCGACGGTAATGCCGATTTCAACCCCGACCACCCGCTCGATTCCAGGGGATAGTTCCACCGTCCATGCTGATGAAATCCCACTGCTAGCATCCCATACCACCGAGGTGAATACCGGCTGTAGGCTCTGCGACTCGAGCACTGAGATGGTGAAGTTACCGGCCAGCTCGCCGCTGACTGTCGCATCGAGGCTTGACACCCACCACTCGATCACCGAATCACCTGTAGCCGAAACCGTCACATCGGCAACCAATAGGCCGCCACCGCCGCTGGCAATGGCGAGGTCTGGGCCGGAAACAGTACTACTGCCGTGACGGAGGAACAGGGTCGCGGTGCCATCATGTTCTGCGTCATTATACACCAGCAGATTTGTTGAGACCACATCGCCGACATGCCATGGACCACCGGCAATGGAAATCTCACCGCCACCACCACCGACGGTGGTGAATTCAGCCGCCTGCATCGAGAATGGGAAAGTCACAATCACGGTCGAATCAGTAGCGATTCTACCACCATCCTTGAGCACACACTCAAATCTACCCGGAGTTGCGGTGATGTTGACGGTGTGGTTTTGCGACTGCCCGACCGCGATGCTGACAGCCGCAGAGAAGACCACGGAATTGGCATCAGGAGTGGTACATTCAACCAGACCGGCCCAATCGACTTCACCATCATTTGCTAGCGTCAGGGTGAAGTCGACCGAAACGCCGAGTTCTGCTGCCGCCGCGGTGGTTGAAGATAGACTGATATTCAAGCGCGGCAATGGCGGCGGTCCGACCGCGAATAGCAGGGTTGCAGAATTATCACTGGAATCGGCATCATTGCTGAAATTGGCACTGACCGCGAGACTGTGTTCACCCTCGGCGACTATTCCCAGTTCGATGCTGAAGAGGGTGGTCATATCGGCTGGTGAGTTCACCGCGGTGGTGCTGATACTTCCACCATCGAAACTCCACTGCAGATAACCGGTCGCATTTACATCGCCATAATTGACCACAGGTATCGCCACGCTGAGATTATCGCCGTCTCTCACACTGTCATTTGTACTGATATTTCCAGCATTATCGACAGCAACCATATCCCATTGCCCGGTGGAAGCCAAGCCGACCGAGAGCGGTCTGAGTTTAGTGACTATGCCCGACCAATCAACCCTCCAATCGGCACCACTGGCATTATCCAGCCCTACCCCGGCACCGTCGACATCGCCGCTCAGGTTGATTTCCAAGGTGTAGATTCCGACCGCAACATCGGTGAACTGAAGGGTGATCTGATGGGTCGAATCGGCGCTGGCAGCAATTACTTGCGACTTGGTGGCCGGGACCCCTTCAATGGTCGACAGGTTGGCCTGCAGAGTTGCATTGGCATAGTCTCCCAACATTTCCATCACCGTCAGGTTGACCCACAATGAGCCCTCACCAACCTCACCATCACCGTCCAGGCTGAGCGAGTTGGCATCGAATAACAATCCGCCGTTGGAATCGGCGCTCGAATATATCGGCAAAATGCTTATCGCGACCAGACTTGCCACCACCAATACAGCGAAGCCGGGCTGTTGCACGGAACGTGGTCGACTGACCCGCCTCAAGACGTTTACCCCACAACGGCGGGGTACGGCTAACATTTATCCACAAAGGGCAGGTCGCCGAGGCATTCACATGGACGCCGATGCCCTTTTGCAGTTGACGCCGGACCTATTGGCGAAAGCCTTGATTCACCGTCACGAGCGGTTGATAGAGGAGTTGCCAGAGGCGATGAAGCAGTATCAAGATGACCTCGATTTCGCTAAACCTCAAGCCGAAAGCGCGCGGACTCAGCGTGACATGGTGAACACCAAGGTGGCATCTTTGAAGAGCGAGAGAAATACCTGTACCAGCCACGCCTCGACGCTGCGCACCGAGGCGACGGCACTGCGTGAGAAACTGCTGGAAGAGGGAAAACTTCGCAATCCCGACCCGAAATGGGCGCGCCAGAAACTGGATGCCGAGTTGAAACAACTTGAATTCGACTTGGAGACCCAGGCCGGTGACCACAAACGCGAGTACAAGATTCTCCGACAGATGCGTAACCTGCAAGCCGAACACGAGCAATGGGTGGAGAAGAACACTGCAAAAGTCCCTGAATTGAAAGAGTATTTCATGGTCCAACAAGAGATACGAAAATTATACGACCAAGCGCAGAAGGCGCACCAGACGATGCTCGAATTGGTCGATGAGAATCATCAATTGCACGACACCTTTGTCGACAAGGAGGAAAAGCGCAGAATCGCCGCCAGCAGATTGAGTCGCTCAACTCGCTCATTGGACATCTCAAATGCCGCAATCGACGGCTGGAATAACCGCTTGAGCAAGGGATTCGACGAACTTTTAGCCGACCGAAATCGCGTCTCCGAGGGTGGTCTGTCGAGCATTGCCATCCGTCGCCAACTAAAGCGTGAAGATGAGGCGATGAAAGCCGCAGCCGCAGCCAGCCAGACCGCCAGAGCAGGCAAAGCAGGAAAACCCAGAAAATCTGGCAAAGCAGGCAAAGCAGGCACAGCAGGCACAGCAGGCACAGTCGACAAGCCCACCAAAGCCACCAAAGCCACCAAAGCCGGCCAGTCTGGGAAAGCATACAAGTCCACCTCGACCGAGAAGGCCCGCACGACTGGAGAGGAGGAATGAGGATGGCTGAGAAATCCCCCCCCGGCGGAGAACAGAAACCTCGAGAGGTGAAGTCCGGTGGCAAAGCACCGCCGCAGGGGAAATCGGACCCTGAGCCGCGCCCCACCGCCAAGGGGAAATCTCAATCCAAGGGGAAATCTCAATCCAAGGGGAAATCCCAATCCAAGGGGAAATCCCAATCCAAGGGGAAATCCCAATCCAAGGGGAAATCTCAATCCAAGGGGAAATCCCAATCCAAGGGGAAATCCCAATCCAAGGGGAAATCCCAATCCAAGGGGAAATCCCAATCCAAGGGGAAAAAGCGCGACCTGTTTGCCGATCTGTGGGATAGTCCGAAGCACGAGGTCGAGAGTGAATTGAAGGAATTGTTACGAAGAAAAATCGTTGCTGAGCAAGAGTTTGAAGCGGTTCGAGGTGAACGTCAGCGGCAGATAAGAATCGCCCAAGCAATACGTGGTGTCATCGTCGATACCAAGAATATCCGCTCCGAGCACAAGGGAATCATCAACCAGATCGGCGAGCGGGAGAACGTCATCAAGGATTTGCGCCAGCGCCGCGATTCACTCAACGAGAGGGTGGTATTGCCAATGAAGAATATCGATGAGGAATTGAGCAAGACCTTCCGCCAACTGACCGAGGAGAGAAAAGACCTGCGCTATCCGAGCGTCGATGAAGAATTGCGCCTATTCTCCTTCTTCTTTGAATTACAAGCGATGCGCCCATTGGCCATCGAGAGCAGTTCCCTGCATCATGAGCGCATCGCATTGATTGAAAGACAACGTCAGGCAATCAAGGAATTACGGAAGAAAGAATCTGAGCACGACGAAGTAATGCAGAGCATCCAAGGTAGTGACCCGGTGATCAAAGATATCAAGGTCACTCCGTGGGAAGAGAAATCCTATAACCGCCGAATCGCAAAATTATTTGAAGAACAGAAGGTGAAACGTGACGAGTTACACAATATCCGCCGCGAAGTAGGACGTCTGGATGCATTCATTCGGGTCGACCGTAAAAAGCGTGAGCGGGCGAGCAAGGGTGACGGAGATGGAGGTTCCGGGTGGGGTGGTCAGCGAGGCCGCAGAGTTCGGCGTGGCCCTGATGTCGAAGAGGTACGCCGCAAAGCCGCAACCGGTGAATCGATGTCTCTGGAAGACCTGTCGGCACTGTTGGATTCCGGTGGGCTCGAAGCGATAAGAGTGAAACACGGCGAAGCCGAGCAAAAGCGAAAGCGAAAGGGCCGGCAGGCGAAGAAATTCGGTGCCTTGCGCGGCGAGGCCAAAGCCGGGCGTCCCGACCGCAGCGATTGATTTGGCGATACTTCAATGCCTATCCCGTCTTGTGAAGTCCATGAGCGGCCTGTCCTGGCGAGCGTCAAAACCTCCAAGTTCGCTTTCAGTACAACATTTACAGCGCATTCAACACCTCATTGCAGTCGAGACCGGAGAAAACTACCACCTTTCCAACCTGCGTCGCCTACCAGTGGCAAAAACTGCCGGTTCACTGCTCCTATGGTCTGCTGAAGAACGCATCGAAGGGGTGTTGTGGGTGATGAATATCGACCACCAAACCACTCGTGTCATCGTCTTCTGCATCGATAATCAGATTCACCGGTTGGGGCATGGGAGTCGCGGCTGGAAGTTGATGGGCGAAATCGCCAAGTCGAGCGGAAGGACTGTCGTTTACCTCGAGGTCAAGGCAGATAATGAAGACGCCATACAGTTCTATAGAAAGAATGGCTTAATCCCCACTGGCGCACTCAGCACCTATTATCAAGGTGAGGTGGGGCTGTTGATGTCAGGAGATTTGTAAGCCGGTTTTCCTGGCCCCTTGAGCGCAACCGATTTGGAGCGGCTGGCTCAGCACAGCACGATGCAAGGAAAATTGCTGGCCGACCTGGCGGCCGAGAATGGCATCGACGTGGTGGTAATCGTCGATAGTGCCGGCTTCGCCATCCTCACCCCCGAACATGAATATGATGCCGAGCGTCTGGCGGCGAATGTAATCGCACTGATCGGGCAAGCCGAGACCAGCCCGCAGGCCTCCGAGCAACGTTCGGATTCCGCTGCCGCCACGGCACTTACCCTGATCGCACAAGACGGCTATATCCTGGCTTTTCCACTACCCGGAGGGCATTATCTGGCGTTACAGTCCGACCACACTGCCAGTCTCGGCCGGATTCGCAGCAGAGGGCAGGAGATTGCGGCGCGAATTTCATCCCTGATGGAATCGAAAAAATAGTTCGCCGCAATTTCCAGTGAATCACGGACTCGGAAATACCGGGAAAATAACCACACAACCAACAGACCTGTGACTGGGGCGGTAGTGTCTGATCAGGTAGGCGCAATGCCCCGGCAACTAGTCAAACAGCGGCCCGAGTAACACCGGCCCGTTAGGACCAACGTCCAAAGCCTGTTTCTCCATCGAGTGGCGAATGTGTCGCATTTTCTCTATCTGCAAGGTCCTTACCATCTGTCCATTTCTACGGTCGATGCCCAAATTGATTATCGCGTCGGCCAAATATCCCTCATTGCCCTCCAATTCGGCATGATCACCATAATGCCGCTCGGTGATTATCAGCACATTCAGACCCTGCTGACGCAGGAAATCAAAGAACGAGAACATCTTCTTCCGCATCACCTCATCCAGCGTCGTCAAACTGTAAATCGCCCCCAGTGAATCCAACACGAAAGTGGTGAAACGATTTCCGTGTTGCTGTTTGAAATGCTCGATCATCCGACGGGTGAACTTAAGGTAGTCCATATCATCGTTTTCGCGCCTCAGTTCAGTGAAGTCGGTCACCTGCAGATTATGTGGTAGAGCTAGATTCATCGAGTCTGCACCACGCAACAGGCTATCGACGGTTTCCTCGACCGTGCAATAGAGGCCGAACTCCCCTGAACGCGCCAGAGAATTCGCCAAGATGGTAAGTGCAAGGCCACTCTTCAAAGAACCTGGCGGCCCGGTTACCAGAGTGATATAGGGTGCAGATACATCTTCGGTCATCACCCGGTCCATTCCACGAATACCATTCAACAACATACCGACAAGAATCCCCAAACGCGCTCAATCCTTAACGATTGGGCAACGGCAACCATCTACTCCTGCAAATCATCGCCCTCTATCTTTGGCCGGTTGGGTTAAATGGAACCTGTCGGTCGCCGGGTATGGCAGGATGGGGACATCTGCCACGGGAGTGTAATTGGAATGAATGACCTCGGCGAAGTGTTGGAGGCACGTCGCAAGTTGGTCGACAAAAAAGCCACCGAGGCGAGGAATTCTCGTGACGACTGGAATGCTCAATCCAAGAAACACTTCGCGACCCGAAATGAGTACAATAACGAGGTTCGCGAACTGGTACAGAATGCTCGTGAGCAAAAGGATATCCGCGAGCGCATGAATGATGAGGTGCGCGAGCGCAAGCGGGTACGTTCTGAGGCAAATGTTGTTGTCAGGGAAACCAAAGATGCACTGCGTGAATTACGCGAAGGCTCTGATTCCGCCATCGGCACACGCCCGGTCGATAAGCGCGGCCGACCGATCACAGTACATTCCCTGGGCCGTGAAGCCGACCGTCTGGAGCGAGAATTCAGCGAGGGTCGGCACACCGGCAAAAACGAGAAGAAGGTGATGGAACGGCTACAGAGAATCCGTCGTCAGATCAAGGAGATGGAGAGTACTGAAACCAGTGGTGACGAGTATTCCCTGGCGCAAGAGAAAATGCGCGATGCGGTAGCGATTCAAGAGGCGGCACACGTCGAGGTAGAAGCCGCGGCAGAGCAGGCTCAGGCGGCACACCAGTTGATGATTGAGTGGCAGGGTGAAGTCGAAGCCCGGCGTGAATATGCCGAAGCGGCACACCGCAAGTTGCGACTCTCAAAGAAGGAAGCCGATATTGCTCACAAGACCTATATTCTCTCGTTGCGCTGTCTGCACAGCGTCCAAGACATCACGCGCGCCCGCCGTGAACTGGAACGTGGCGCCGCTCCTCGCCAATCCGCCCGCCAAGGGGTGCAGGACCTGATGAGCAAGTTGATGTCGGGCGAGACCCTGACCACCGAGGAATTACTGGCGTTACAGCGCGAACAGTAAGGCTATCAGCGGCGTACGCGACGAGGGGTTGAGGCAATTATGATCAACCAAGAGGAAATAGCCGCGATCCTCGAGGGTTACAACCGCCTCAAACTGCGCATCGGCATGACCGCAAGCCATTCCGCACTCGATATCTGTGATGGCGCCATCGAGGAGGGTTTTCCCACCGTCGCCTACTGTCAGAAAGGCCGTGAGAAGACCTATAGTGAATATTTTCGCAGCCAACGTACCACCAGTGGCAGAATTCGTCGCGGGATGGTCGACAAGGCGATAGTCTGTGACCATTTCTCCGATATCATTCGGCCAGAGTTACAAGATGAAATGCGCAAACGAAATGTGATTTTCATCCCCAACCGCTCGTTCACCTCCTATTGCGGAATCGATGAAATCGAGCGAGATTTCAGAGTACCGATATTCGGCAGCAGAAATATGCTGAGAATGGAAGAGCGCAGTGAAGAGCAGGATTATTATTGGCTTCTGGATAAGGCGGGATTGCCCTACCCCGAATCTATTGCCGACCCCCAAGACATCGACTGTCTGGTAATCGTCAAACTTCACCATGCCGAGAAGATACTAGAGCGTGGATTCTTCACCTGTGCATCGTACGAGGAATACCGCGAGAAGTCACAGAGCCTGCTCAAGTCAGGGGTCATCGACGATGCCAGCTTGGCCGGAGCCAGGATCGAGCGCTATGTCATCGGCCCCGTGTTCAACCTCAATTTCTTCTACAGCCCACTCGAAGAGGAAATGCCGAAACTGGAACTACTCGGTGTCGATTGGCGCTTTGAATCGAGCCTCGATGGTCATGTGCGACTCCCGGCGCCGCAACAGATGACGATGAGCGCCGACCAAGCGATTCCCGAGATGACGGTGGTCGGGCACAATTCCGCAACGATTCGTGAGAGCCTGCTAGAGGAGGCATTTGAGTTGGGAGAGAAGTTCATCACCGCCAGCAAGGAACATTACGACCCCGGAATCATCGGACCATTCTGTCTCCAGACCTGTATCGACAAGGACATGAATTACTCGATCTACGACGTTGCCCCCAGAATCGGCGGCGGCACCAATGTACACCTCAGCGTCGGCCATCCCTACGGTAATGCGACCTGGCGCAAACCGATGAGCAGTGGCAGACGCATCGCCCTGGAATTGCGGCGAGCAGCCGAGCAGGACCGGATGCTCGAAGTACTGACTTGACAATGGCTAATAGGATTCAAGTTCAGGCTTGGCCTTCGCCCCGAGGACGACCGGCCACCTTCGACCGGACAATAAGAGGCAGTACGTATGTCGTCCGAGAGGGTAGCGAGTTCAGAAATCAACATCATCGGCGACCCGGTCCAGTGAGGATGCCACCGCCAGGTGGGATGCGAGGGCAAAGCGAAGAGGAAACTGCGCTGGAAGAAGCTCTGTGTCCGGACTCAGCAATACGGAACAAGGAGTTTCAGATGAGCGTTTTGCCCGAGCCCTGAAGTCGGCAACACGTGAATGCAGCGAAGACGAGCATCTCAGCGAATATTTAGCGCCTCGGGGTTAGATTTTTCGAATCCATTGCCTGCTGACAGCATCGCGCATATACCACATGCCACCACCTTCGGGATACTCCATCCACTCATTGCCGTCAGAGCGCATCTGACCGACCATGTCGAGGGTCGGTACGGCTTGCTGCACCGGCTGGGTCGGCATCAGTACCGAGGCCTGAGTCTGTGCTGGCATCCGATCGGATTGTTGTCCCACATCGACAGCAGGCTGAGCAAAGCCAGTGGCCTGCTGACCATAAGCCTGCGAACAAGCACCGGCCGGATAGACCCCCTCAGCAGCCCAATCCTTGGCCTCCACATCGTCGCCACGGCGACGGAGTAACAGAAGCAGCAGGGCGGTGATTATCACTACAGCGACAACGGCGATGACGATATACATCAAGCCATCACCGGCCGCTCCACCGCTGTCAAATAAGCCAGCAGCTTCCTCCTCAGCCGCTTTTTCAGCGGCCTCGGCGGCAGCGACGACATCGGGTGGGCAACCGAGCCAGCCTACCTTGGTAGAGGTGCCGTACTCATCGGGGCAGGCATCCGGTTCGGTGCCGTTGGGGTTGTCACCGAAGGTATCCTTGTCGCGGTCAGCCCATTGGCTGGTTTCGGTGGGGAAAACATCTGCTCCGTCGATGACCTTCCAGTTGGTTCCATCGGGGTCGGAATAGCCATCGCCATCAGTGTCCAAGCAGCCGACGCGGTCGATTGTTGAATTGTCCTTGGCATTGCCGATTGGGCAGGCATCACCATTATCGCCGATACCGTCACCATCGCTGTCCTCCCACTCCTCCGCGGTGAACGGGAAGGCATCGATATCATCGGCATAGCCATCGCCGTCACTGTCGCGACAGCCGTAGTAATCATCCTTGGTGGAGGTTCCTTCGATGGTCGGGCAGGAGTCCTGGAATTGTGCCAGATACTCATAACCTCCAGGCCATGAGGCCGGGCGGGTATTCGACCAAGATTGGTTCTCGTAATTATCTCCATAGCCATCATCATCGTAATCTGTCCACTGAGTTGGCAAGTCATAGAAGGCATCAGCACCTTCATTTGTAGTCCAAAAATCGTCTGGGTCAGAGTATCCATCGCCGTCGGAATCAGGGCAACCCAAGCGGTCGAGGAATGAAATTCCTTCATCGTTCGGGCATGCATCGGCTCTGAGTCCATCCTGATTATCACCGAAACCGTCACTATCGCTGTCGACCCATTGGGTCGGCTCATACATCAGGGCATCCTCACTATCGGCCCAGCCGTCGCCATCGGTATCCGGACAACCGTTCAGGGTGCCACTGCTCGAGGTGCCATTGACGAACGGACAGTCATCGGTAATGTTCGACCAACCATCACCATCGTCGTCGGGACATCCAAGATGGTTGCCCATGGTCGAGGTGCCAGCGATGGTCGGGCAGGAGTCGAATCCATCGAGGACTCCATCGCCGTCATCATCGTCGTCCTCGTCGGCATCACGACAACCATCGCCGTCGATGTCGTTGCTCATGTTGGAAACCCAGGTTGGCCGTATCAGCACCGTGTGGTCCCAAAGAGAGCGGATACAATCATCCAGATCATTGCTCACATCATCGTTGTCGATATCATCGTCTTCGACCATATCCTTACAGCCATCGAGGTCCCAGTCGGTTGAGGAATTCTTATCCGTCGCATTGGAATTGGAGACCCAGTCTATCTCACCCAAGGGGCAGTCATCCCCAGAGTTGTCCAAGATGGTGTCGTTATCGTCATCGTAATCACACTCATCGCCCTCGCCATCCATGTCGTGGTCTTCCTGACCGGGGTTGGCATCGGTCGGGCAATTATCCTCTTCGTCACTGACTCCATCGCCATCGGAATCGGTTGCCAGAACTCCGTTCATCGCCCAGATATAGGGGGAAAAATCACTGCTGGAAGTGTGTGAACTCCCCCCGGTCGAAGCGAAATCGATGGTGTCGGCGAATATCCCGCCAACCACTACCTGGCCGGCGGTCGAGACTCCTACGGCACTGGGAAAATCATCTCCGGTCGAGCCGGCGAAAAAGCCGCGCAGCCAATTACCGTTATTGGCATCGAATACCGCGACGATGCTGTCGTTGAAACCCAGAGGCGAGAAGGCATCGCTGGCGACGCTGAAAGAACTGGCACTGCTCATCACCACCGCTCCGCTGCTGCCACCCGGGGCAACCAGGACATCGCTGATGACATCATAGGATGAGCCGCCGAGGCCATTGGCCCAATTCCAACTTCCAGAAGAGGTATTGTAACTGGAAATCCAGCCATATGTATCCCCGCCGGCCGAGGCAATCGAGGTGGTGCCGAAGGTGGCATCGGTGGTCAGGTAGCCCGACATCAACAGGTCGCCACCCGGAGTATCAGACAATCCGGTGATGACCACATCGCCACCACCGTTGATGGCTTTGGCCGAAGCCCAACTTCCACTTGAGGAAATCTTGCCAAAAGCACCTTCGTCATTGCCGCTGGTACCGGAAACCGGAAAACTACCAAATCTCATACTGCCATCGAAGGATGTAGTTATCCAGACATCATCATTGCTATCGATTGTGACCGAGTTAACTTCATGAAAACCAGGCCCTCGGGCATCCTTGGTCCACTGCAGGCTGCCACTAAAACTGTATTTGGCGACAAATATCTCAGCATCGTCGGCACTGGTACCGCCGCTGTCGGTGGCTACTCCTACATCGGTATTGCCAATGAAAAAGCCACCGACAATCACATCACCACTTGAATCCACATCTATCGCTGTGCCCCAGACAACATCCCATGTCGTGACCGTAACGCCATCAAAGTCGCCATTGCCGCGCAGGGCCTGTGCCCATTGCCACTGCCCATTGCTATTGGCCTTGGCGATGAAGCAATCGTAATACCCGGTCGATTTGAGATTGATACTGCCGAAGGTGATGTTATCATAGAACATCCCGGTGACATACATATCACCAGTGCTCGAAACCGCGATTCCCCCGACACTTGATTCAGCCCATTGGCCACCGGTCACCGGTACCGCTTCAGCCCATTGCCAATTTCCACCGGCATCGCTCTTGGCAAACCACGGTTGGACGGTAGCCGACGATGATGCGGTCTGCGAACCGAATGATAGGGCTGAAGAGGCGCTCATCATTCCGCCGACATAGATATCACCATTACTCGACAATACCGCGAGGTCGCCGATATTCGCCGGGTTTGAACTATCGCCGAATTGCGACCATCCGGTTGCAGTTCGCGCTCCAGCCATGATGGTTCCAGAGGTTTCATCCCGCAATTGGATATCGCCAGACGGCGACATCGGGGCAATCGCCAGAGTTGCGATGGCACTGAATATCATCATCAGGGTCAATAATCCGGCGGCGTACTTCGGGCGAGCGCCAAACTTGCAGAAACGGATATCCCACATGGGCTGTCGTTCACCTGTTCGCTAATCAATGCTACGATAAAATGCAACTAGCCCTGATAGGCGTATTCCTGCCCGGTCATGCCATGGACGATACGAACTCCATCGATCGGCATTGTTCCGACCCACGCCGGCAACAATAATCTCCTACGAGTTAATATCGCGCCTCGTGAATCGACTCTCCACCACCTCAACAAACCTCCGGTGACTATTTTCTCGGGGGTGTTGTGCGAAACCTCATCACCGCCTTTGCTCAACTCTTCGGCGCGACGAATATCGAGTAATGACGGTAATCGAGAGCGCATTCTCGCATCATCGAGTGAAGTTTGTGCCGCCATCACCTCAACACCGGGCACCTGGCGAAGAAAATCCACAGGCCCACAGGTACTGCATTCACCCACCAGAGGGTCTTCGATAATCCACCATCGGCTCGGCTCTATCTCTTGATTCGGCCCGACCAGATCGGACTCGACCACCCACAGTGCGGCCTCAAACATAAGCGGTCGTAATGAAATCCCCGAGCGGCCACGCTCAAGCATCAACTTCTGCACATCGATGACCGGTGCCAGGGCCAAGTCCAGTCCCGCGGGCGGCATCGGTAGCAAGGTGGCCGAAGTTTCGGTTTCAGGCCCGGTGCCATGGTCATCCGACCGGCTATACTCGCCCGAGTGGGCTCGGTCACCGCCGTGGCCGGCTGCTCTGTCGCCACCACTGCCACCACTGCCACCACGCTCACCGACACCCTCACCGTCTGCACCGATTCTGCCGACTCGATTCTCCGCATCGCCACCGGTGAGGGAGGCATCGGACTGCAATGTGACTAGCCCTAAGAGCACTGCTCGGCCGACAAAAGCGGCATATTCTTCCGGCCCCCACAGCACAATTTCAGTACTAGTGCTTGTCTCTATAGAAATATCTCCGATTTCCTCTCGCTCGCACACCACTAGGTGCTTACCACTATTGATATCGACCTGCCAGCGCTCGAGGTCCAGATGCTCGAGAGGAATCCATCCTGGTCCCGAAGTCCATATCTCCCAGCCATCAGTAATTCCTTCATCGACCAGAGGTCGTGGTGCTTGAGTCAGTCGACCGATCCATTGTAGGGTGCCATCCGGCATCACCGGCGGACGATGGCGCTCGATTTCAGCGCCGATGGCAGACAATAGGTCACGTAAGGACAGGCCCATCAATGCTGAAGGGAGAAGGCG
>JAPOGE010000002.1 GCA_028283345.1 Candidatus Poseidoniales archaeon | reverse complement strand
ACCCATAATTGCCCCTGTAGATGCGGTTCCATCTCCAAGCACACTACCTGATACATGGGTTCCGTGACCACTATCCTCATCAGCGGCCCCATCATCGTAGAGATAGGAACAGGCTGAAGCACAATTATTGGTGTTGCCTTGGGTGCTCTGCGGCATCGGTATCGCGAGGATTCCGGCAAAGTGGTCTTTGAAATCTGGGTGCATATTGGTATTGTTCACTCCATTATCAATTCCGGTATCGGCGACCGTGACGATAATTCCAGTACCATCCATGCCATTCCAGCCGCCGGTATGAGCATTCATGCTTGAGGTACTGGAGATGAAGTCAACCCCCATGATGTCGCGGGCGATATCGTTGAAAGGTAGGAAGAAGGGTTTCTCTTCCAACCACTCGATTGCGCCACTTTCTGCTAATGCTTTGACCCCTTCAGGGTCGGTTGCCACTGTGGCGAATCTACCACTATGGCTGAATATGGTCAAATTGGGGATGTCTGGAATTTCAGTGCCGGATAGCATTAGATTCATCGTTGCGCCTTCCGGGCTGGCAAACATACCTCTTGGACCAATGGTCATTGCTTGAACCAGGGCCGGTCGAATCTTGTCGGTCGGGTCGAGTTTCATCACCGCTAAGACCTCGAGGGATTTGAGTTCAGCCGGGCTCATCTTCGGTACCTCACAATGGAACGAAGCCGGCGGCAAGAAACTGTAACATTCAATTCCGGCATCGCCCAATTCACCGAACCATTCCGTGGGAACCGGCCATCGATGCTGTAGAATGACCCACCCCTCAATACTTCTGTCCCCAGTGGAATCGACCCAATCGGATATCGGCACCGGCGAGGCGTCACGGTGTATCAGTCCTACGGCGTAAACATCGCGGTCGAGTTCTCCCCAGCCATGGGTGGAATCGGCGATCGGATGGATATTCATCTGCGCCAGTAATCCTAGCGGAGCATCGGTATCGTCTTGGCTGACAGTGATATCATCCCTCGAAGACCAAGCGCCGGAGAGTGGCGCCATCGCTTGTACGATAAGCAGGCAGAGCAGGAGACCTGACCAAGTTGCAGAGCGTCGCATGATGTGCCAAGGATTCCGCAAGGACTTATCACTTACCCCGTGGGGATGACCCGACACAGTCGGGTCTGGCGCAACAAGATTTCATATCATCTATTGCTGCCGCCGAGTCATGACGCGCGCCATCGCCGCCACGTCCCGCGGGGAAGAACCCGAGGACGACGAGAAGCAGATCATCGGGCGAAAAATCTGGCGGGTTCTACCTTATTTCAAGCCGTATCGGAAACGTGCTGGCGTCGGGATAGTATCGAATGCTCTGGCTCGGGCGAGCGATTTGATGCCGTTTGTATTCATCGGCTATGCCGTCGATTATTATGGCGGTGCCGGTGCGAGGGGCCCGGTTGAACTTCTAAGCATGGTCTCCGACAATCTGGCAATCGGTTATGGAATTCTCATCTTTCTTGGCTTCGCTAGTCTGGCGCTATGGCAGGGGATCTCAGAATATTGTTGGCAGACCCTCGGTTACAAGGTTCAGCACGACGTTCGGATGGATGCTACCCGCAACCTGATACAGATGGAAGCCTCGTATTATGATATGCGTCAGACCGGGGTTCTGATGTCGGTATTATCCTCGGATGTGAATCAGTTGGAAGATGTGATTTCAGATGCTTCAACCTCAATAATTCGTATCGTCATAACCTTCATCACCGCATTCATCATTCTGATGCTGATGTCGTGGAAACTTGCCGCGGTGCTATTCGGCCCACTTCTGCTCATCGTTCCGATGGTGTACCTGTTCTCGACCAGAGTTCAGAGCAAGTACCGGAAACAGCGCGAATCGACCGGTGATATCAACGCCGTGCTCGAGAATGTGATTTCAGGAATCGCCGTCGTCCAGGCATATAATGCGCAGGAGTGGGAGACCGAGAGAGTTGCTCGCGAGAGCGCAGGATATCGAGACCAGGCAATCGGTGCAAGCCAAGACCGCAATCGCTTCATCCCCGGATTATATATCGTCGCTGGACTGGTCTACGGTCTATTGGTCTCGGTCGGTGGCTGGCTGATGAGCGAAGGCGAAATCACCACCGGTGGATTCGTCACCTTCCTGCTGATAATGACCAGAATGTCGATGCCGCTGTTTATTTTCGGTATATTGGTGAACCAATTGCAACGTGGCGAGGCCGCGGCACGCCGGGTGTTCGCGATGGTCGACCTGGAACCCAGCATCGTCGACCGCGACGGTGTCAAACCTCTTGAGGGGCCGATGACCAGCATCGAATTCTGCGATGTGCACTTCACCTATCCCGAGACCACAACCCCGGTACTCAACGGGATATCATTCAAGGTTGACCAAGGTGATTTCCTCGGTATCATGGGGCATACCGGGGCCGGCAAATCGACAATTCTAAAACTGATATTGCGCTATTACGAACCCAACCATGGCCGGATTCTCGTCAACGGCATCGATATCCAGAAAATATCTCTCAATTCGCTGCGTGAACATCTCGGCTTTGTCAGTCAGGATCCGTTCCTGTTCTATGGCTCGATCCGAGATAATGTGATCTATGCCAGAGAGGCTGATGATGAAGAGTTGGCGTGGGCGTTAGAGACCGCCGGGGCGGCAGAATTCGTGTCTGAACTTGAAAATGGAGTTGAGACCATGGTCGGTGGGCGTGGAGTCATGCTCTCAGGAGGTCAAAGGTCGAGAGTCTCCCTCGCCAGGGCCTTGCTCAAGCACCCGAGTCTGTTGATACTCGATGAGGCCAGCAGTGCTCTCGATGCCGAGACCGAACGTCGGATTCAGAGGAATCTGCTACAGACCGGTAATCTGAGAACAACCATCGCTGTGGCGCATCGATTATCGACGATTCGCAATGCCGACGAAATCATCTCGATGGTAGATGGGGCGGTGGTAGAGCGCGGTATGCATTCGGAACTGGTGGATGCCGGAGGAGTTTATTCCAACCAATGGGCAATCCAGACCGGAGATATGTCGAAGGATGATTAGCGCCGTTCCATTATCGGGCGCTTCAATACATTTCCCGGCTCGACCTGCTCGGAAGATTTCTGGCTTCGGTCACCGATAATGATGAAAACCGATATCGCGATAATCACCGGTATCCCGATGGCGATACACCAAGCCGATACGGAGATACCCATCAGGAAGTATTCTTCGGTGAATTCTGACAGCAAGACCATCAGAATCAAGGCCACGACGCGTGAAATAACCAACCAACTGCGAACGATTTCCCAGATATGTTCGACATCACTGCGCTCGTCGGGAACCTGCATGGCATCAATTCTTGCCAGTATCTGCTCTCGCACCACGCGCCTGCCACCTGATGGTGGCCAGCACAACCCGAACCATTGAGGTTGTGCTGATTATTGTCCGCTGCGGTCTTTGTCGTCGAGTTGCACACCGAGTCCAGCTTCTGCTCCACCGCCGAAGCGGATTTGTTTCCAACCGCGTACGACTCCACCGCCGTATGACCAATGGGCGAGGAAGATGAGGATTGGAGAGACCAGTACCGTGAATGGATTACGGTGTGGAGAATTACCGAGCGCGGCTCCTGACCAGCACAGGACCACGTATGCACACATCAATCCTAGGCTGCCATGAAATGCGATTCTCGCCCAACTCCATTCCCCTTCAAAGGTGAACCAAGGTTCTTCGGTCGCCCCGCCGCTGAGACCCCCGGCAAAGAGGGTGATGATGCCGAGCATGGCTAAGACGGGAAAGAAACCGATGGCGGAATGCGACCATACCGCAAGGTTTGGCCAGCGCGCATTCGCTAGCGTGCGAACATAACCATAGTTGCGCAGTTGTTGCATATACGGCTTGACCGGGAGGCGACGGCGGTGCGGCATCACCGCCGTCGGGTCGAACCAAATGCGATGTCCTTCAGCGCGGATCTTCTCATCGAGGACCACGTCCTCGGCACCGATGCAACCCGGCTCGTAGCCGCCGACCTGGTCGAGAACACTCTTGCGATAGGCAGAATTACAGCCGGGGTTGTGCTCGATTTCCACTAATTCACCAGGTGGTACCTTGCCGTATCTGGTGCCCGCCGTCATCCATTTGGCGGTGAAGGCGACATCGGCGGCCTTGGCCCATCTCGGGTCCTCATCTGGAGCGAAGTTTGGTCCACCGACCGCTGCGACTTCTGGGCGCTCAAACCATCGCACCAACTTTCCGACCCAATCAATTGGCGGAATCACATCGTCATCGGTGAACAGCAGAATGTCGCAATCGATGGCCTTGATACCGACATTGCAGGCATCGGCACGGTTACGACTACTGGCATCGTCAATCCACCTGCGGCCATATTTCTCGGCGACTTCCTGACCGGCATCGCCGGTCGGCCCGACCACAGCGACATCAAAGTCAGAGTGGTGATCTTGGCTGGCCAAGGACTTCAACACAACCTCGAGTTGAAGCGAATTTCGCAGGGTTGGAATCAAGACGCAGACCCGTGGCGCAGCCATGGTGGGGCGACGAAGGGACACATATGAACGTCTTCCTTTCACAGGTCGCCTTCGACCCGTGGTGCGAGGAAGTAGACCACCGAGCCAGCATCATTATCGAAACTGAATTCTATCTTCAGTGGCAGATTCTCACCAAAGCGTAGGCAGACCGATTCGGTAGAGGCCATCATCTTGGCCATCGGTAAGAGGTAGGTGAGGCTGAATTGACTGCGTACCGGCGAATCACATTCAAGTGCGAGAACCTCGTCCTTGCCATAGGAGACATTGACGCTGTCCTGGTCACCCGATACATGAACCGAGAAGGAATCGGGCTCGAGACTGAGGTTAACCAAATCGCCTACTTGACGCGCGGCACGGAGCGCCTGAGCGAGGTCTGCTCCAGCGATGGTCACGTTACTGGGTAAATCCAGCCCGGGGACATTGGGTGGAGTGAGGTTAGCGGTGTCGAGGGGCCGGATTACCCGGTCGATTTTACCGACGCTGATATTGACTTGGCCGACCGCATCGTCATATTGCAATTCCACCAGGTCTGTCGGACTCGCGAGGCTGAGTAATTCCTTCATTTTCAGCAATTCTATGCCGAGGGAGGTGTCTTCGACTTCCCAGGTATCGAAGGCTGCGGCATCTACCCTCATCTGTACCATCGCAACGTGTGAAGGGTCGACTACCCGGACCTCCAGTCCGCCTTCTCCGAAGTCCATACGGGCATCTTCGACGACGACATTCAAGGTCTCGACTATGGTTCGCAGTAACTCGGAACGCGCGGTGATATTTAGCATAGGTTTCCCCTCTTTATCGGTCCGATTTGGCGGCTATTATACTATTAGGTGCGGCGTTGCGATGGATATCGTAGACGTATCTTTCGTCAAACCACAAAAAAATATCGAATCGCTCAAACCTCTCACCTCTATGGTCACTCAAACACCCGGCGAAGTGAAATCCTCCACCACTGACATGAGTCACCAACACTCCCCCTCATCGCTGCGACCTGCTTTGAAGACTTAGGTCAATCAATACTCGCGCCATCCGTGCGAACAATCCTTGCAGGTGAGAATGCGGGTCTCGGGCTCATCGCTGGCGCGGGTTTGGCGAAGTTCGGCATAGGCCTCTCGTCCGTCACACTTCGGGCAGATGTAGGTGTCGGTGGTCAAGACGCCGCGGATAGTGTCGGAATCACTGATGACCTCGTACTTGCGCTCTTCAACGCGACTCGACGAGGTCGCCTTTGAAAGGTCGATTTCCTGCCCGTCGGTGCCGGTAATCTTATTCTCGGCAGAACCGGCATATCCACACTTGTAATTTGGACATTTGATCTTCCCCCTCGGGTCTGGGAATGCAAGCGAGCCACATTTTGGGCAGAACATGAGTAAAGGGGGCAAGTGTGGCTTATAATAACCTCGATGGGAGAGTATCTCATACCCGTTGAGGAACGCAAAGAAGTGGGGTTCACCTTTTGTGCCAATGACCTTTCGCACAGCCATGGTCTGGGTGTGGTTTGACTGGCGTGCTGCCGCGGTGGTTGATGAACAAGGTCAGATAATGGATTTGGAAATCTGGCAGGGGCGAATGTCGATAGAGGAGGCGATGTCTCGTCTGGAGTTACTGGCAGCCTCAGCTCTGACACCAGAGGCACGTAGGCTGGCTGAGCGTTTTCCCGAGGCCAGCGTCCACCCGGCAGGAGCGGTTGAACTTCCCGAAGCAGAATACCCTCTCCCTTCGGTCGAAGAACAGGAGGTTGCGGACGAGGCGGCGTTGAAATTGGCCGAGATGGGGGTGGCGCGCTCAGCCGGTGACCCCGACCGCCGATTGGAACACCTGATGGGGGCAACCGATGAATTACGCGCCTCCTGGCTGATTTACGAGAGCCGGTTGGTCGAATGGGTTGCACTCTTCATCCCCCAAGCACGATTTGAACGCGACCGCTCGGCCCTAGCCGGAAAGGTTGCCGATTCAGCGAGCCTCGCCGAATTGGCAGAATCATTGGGTTGTGAACTACCTGAGGTAGGACCTGATGAAAGCGAATGGCAGGTTCTCAAACAGTCGGGGGAGCGGGTTCGTACCATCGGACGAGAACTGGAGCGATTGGAGAATGCCAGCAAGGAATTAGCGCAACAGCATCTCCCCTCCCTCTCTGCCTTATTGGGGCCCCTGTTGGCGGCCCGGCTCAGTGTCTGTGCCCATGGGCGAATGCGTCTGGCACGTCTGCCGGCGGGGACCCTACAGGTTCTCGGGGCTGAGAAAGCATTCTTCAATCATCTGAAAACCGGTTCTCCACCGCCTAAGCATGGCCATATTTTCATGCATCCATGGATTTCTCGCGCACCTCGCTGGCAGAGGGGAAACATCTCCCGGACCCTTGCCAGTAAGGCGATAATCGCCGCCCGCAGTGATGCTTTCGGCGGTGAGGTATGGGGTGCAGAACAGATTGGTGAAGTCGAAGCCAAAGTGCAGGAGATCCGCGACAAATACCCGCGGGCGAAGCGCGGTTGAGAGCAATTACGGTGGAAGTATGTCCGGTCGGCGCGGCGGTGGGAAATCTCTATCCTGGGCGGTGAAGTTCGAGAACCGCGGATTGTGGACCCGTAATGCGGTCGCCGGCACCTCAGTCTATGGTGAGACGCGGCGCAAGTTCTCCGGGAGTGAGTATCGCAGATGGGATGCTCACCGCTCTAAATTGGCGGCCGGAATGCTGCTGACAAATAACGACCCCAGCATATTATTGCCCGAGGCCGGGACTCAGATTCTCTATCTCGGCGCCGGTCATGGCACGACGGTCTCCCATCTCCACGACCATCTGTGCGGTAAGGATAATGAGAGGGGCGGCAGATTGGTGGCGATTGACATCGCCCCGCGTTGCCTGCGGGACCTGACTCACCTCGCGCGGTCTCGCAAAGGCCTGGTACCAATCTTAGGTGATGCGCGAAAATTCACAACTTGGGGGGCTTTGATACAGAGGCGGGTCGGGTGGCTGTTCCAAGATGTGGCCCAAGCCGGGCAAGTCGATATTTTCCTCTCAGCCTGTGCTCGTTTTCTCGCTCCCGAGGGTTTGGCATTACTGTCCTTGAAAGCCGCCAGTGAGCGTTTTTCCGATAAAGATGAGGACGAAGTCTTCGCCGAGGTCGGGCAGAGAATAGTGGCTGCAGGATACCAACTGGTCGAGGCGATTTCATTGGCTGGATTAGAACAACAGCACACCCTGTTCGTCGCCCGAAGGATAATCTGATTTCCGCCATAGTGAAAGGGGGAGGCCGCGTGTGCACGCCATGCCCAGAGTGCTCTTGGTGATTCCATTGGTAGGGCTCTTGGTACTCGCTGGTTGTGTTCAGGAGCCACCACCTACCAGTCCATTCAACGGCCAGGAATTCGATAACGGCATGTACGCTCCGTTATTCACTCTTGAATCGATGGACGGCGACTTATGGTCGCTTGAGGAACAGCGCGGAAAAACCGTTGTTATGGCCTTTATTTACACCCGATGTTACGAAACCTGTCCGGTCATCTCAGCCGCGATAAACCATGCAAAGACAAAATTGACCAGCGAGGAAAACCTCAGTGTGGTCTGGGTTTCCATAACCATCGACCCATATCATGATTCACCCTCAGTATTGCAGAATTGGACCTCCGACCGGGGCTATGATTGGGTGCATCTGACCGGAATAGACAGTGCGGTGAACCCGGTATTGGATGCTTATGATGTCGACCCGATCCACTACGAGGATAACTCGAGCGAGGGCTACGGTTTCTCGCACCCTCAACCAACATACATCATCGATTCCCGCGGCTACCTCCGGGTGGTATGGAGTGAAGTCGATTGGCCGGTCGACCTGTTATTGCAAGACCTGCGCACGGTCATCGCTGGTTAGGTGAAGGTATGCCCGAACTGCCTGAGGTCGAAACCGTTCGGCGAGGCTTGATGGAACACTTCGATGGTCGTACCCTGGTCAAGGTTGAACTACGTCGAGATGGACTCAGATTTCCCTTTCCCGAGGGGATGGGGCCGCGCTTGGAAGGGCGCAAGATCACTTCAATCGAGAGGCGAGCAAAATATCTGCTGATTCGTCTTTCCGGGGGGTTGACGTGGTTGACACATCTCGGGATGTCGGGACATTTCAGTCTCCTGAGTGCCGGGGAAGAGCGCGCCTCTCTGCACGCATACTCTCTCGGCTTGCCGGTCGGGAAAGGTCGGCACGATCATGTGGTCGTCCATCTCGACGATGGCTCGAGGGTGGTATATACCGACCCACGCCGATTCGGAATGATGGATTTACTCGATACCAGTGCTGAACAAGAGCATCGCCTTTTGCGTCATCTCGGCCCCGAGCCGTTGGCGGAAGAATGGACTGCGGCAGTTCTAGCCGCGACCCTCAGAGGGAAGAGAGTGAAGATAAAAACCGCCTTGCTAGACCAAAAGGTGGTGGTCGGCATCGGTAACATCTACGCCTGTGAGGCGCTATTCCGAGCCAGAATCTCACCGCTGTGCATCTCCTCAACTTTGGCCGGAAAGCGCCGTCCGACCAAGCGAGTGGAACTATTGGTGACCGCGGTCAAGGAAATACTCGCCGAAGCGATTGAATCAGGTGGTTCAACCTTGAACGACTTTCAAGCGGTCGATGGTGAATTGGGATATTTCACTCACTTCTTCCAAGTCTACGACCGTGCCGGGCAGGAATGCAAGCGGGACTCCTGCACAGGCAAGATCACCAGGATAGTGCAGGGCGGGCGCTCGACATTCTACTGCCCGCGTTGTCAGCGCTGACCGGGTAGGGTAAAGGGAAAATTGATGATGGAAATCACTGCCCTGGTCGAGAAGAAAATCGTTTTTCCTTCTATCGAAATATTTCCGCCCCACCACGAGATTTGTTATTCATCGCCTTGGCAACGGTCTGGATTCGCTTTGCGGTCTCGCCATCATCGACCAGCGCCAATGCCACCGCCGCCAGTTGGTCACCTAAGGGTAGGCATTGTTTTCTCCCAGTATGGATACAGACACTATCGCTATTACCCTCGTCCGAGATGTGAAGTACCTTCCAGATCTGGCTGCCAAACCCAATCTGATCGGCGACGATTTTCCAAGTTTGTCCGCTATTACCCTTGATGAGGAGATGGTTTGGATGAGCGGTGATTTGATCACTGGCATCGACGATTTCACGGAGAAAACGGAAACTGCGCCTCGCTGGAGTACTGAGTTTACAAGCGCGCCGACCAAGACCTGTAGCCGCCATGCAAGCCGCCCTGAGTTCTATCGCTTTCTCCTCGATGGCCCGGTCCGTGGTAACTGACTTATTCGATTGGACATTTTGCAGAGAACGGCCAACGGGGTCTGGAGGACCCGATTTGCCGGCCAATCCATACCACGATTCAGCAAATTTCTCAAGGGCGAGAAAACTGAGGTCGAGATGAAATTCACCCCATTGATATCCGCCTTCAACAGCGCTCAATCGTGGCGAGAGGAGTAAACTATCCCTTAGGCTTAATTCCTCATTCAATATCCTTGCCTTGTGTTCAATTTCACCTTGCTCAGCAGTACCGACCAAGCGGTCGTGCAGTTTTATCACCCGGGTCATCGGTGCCATTTCAGCTTCATATGAAAACGAACTGATTGCGGCTTGTATCATCAAAATCGGATTTCCGCCTCGCACCCATTCGCCATCGATGCTCCAGCGGTCTGGAGCGATGATCACATCATGACCCTCAAGTTCGAAATTACGTAATTCGACACTTCCTTTCGGCACCGTCACCAATCTCGGCGGGCTGGCTGAGACCGGTGGGGAGAAAACATCCCCGGAGATACTTTGTCCGGCACGAAAATAACTGTGGAGAATCGGTTCGACAACGGCCTCTTCAAACCTTGAGTAAACGTACTCCGAGTCAGACAACTCTGAGCCTGACCCCGGGGGTGCAACCTCTGGGCCTGTAATTCCACTGGCTGTATCAGCAGCAGTATCTCCACTGTTGATGGAATGCAGTATCAGCGAGGTCAGGGTGCAATGATCGATACCATCGCCTAGTTGTGCGACCAATTCTTCGGCTTCTACCAACTCTTCTGCGAAGCAACGGTAAATGTTACGATGCCAACCGAATTCCGGTTGTGAATTGGCAACCATCTGCGGCCTTTGCCAGCAATAACAGACGAAGCAATATCCGTCAAAACCTTGCTCCCATTCAAGGCCACAGCATTTGCATATCTTTGCCGTGGTGGCAATTGTATTCAGAGAATCACCCGTATAGTGCCTGCGAGTTCTGAATGAATTTATCATGCTGAAAGTTATCCATCCCCTGACGGGCAAATTCACGCCGAGCCTCGACTAATTTGAACGCCTCTTCCATCAACTCGGTGGTGAAACGCTCACATCGCTGGGCAACCAATTCTCGGGTCTTCTTGGTTTGGCGCTTCTTCATTGACGCACTCATCCCGAGGTGATGGTGATTGAGTAAGAATGCCTGAGTAAGCAATTCAATCAACCAGGCTCCGGTGTAACCGTCGCAGCGCTTGGCGAAATCTCCGACGTTGAAATCAGCGACAATTCCCATACGCGAAATTGCCGAATTGAGCAGGTGTTCTCGCAGGTTCTTGTCGGGAGGCCCTAATTCCACCATCAGGTCGAAGCGACCGGGGCGGTCGCGCAGAGCCGCGTCCAAACTGTGGGCGAAATTACTGGTGGCGATGGTAATCACTCCCGCATTGCTTTCAGCCCCGCTCAGGGCGTTGAGCAATTCGCCGAGTAGCGGATGCCCGTGTACCTGGGTGCGATCGATTCCCCCCAGAGTATCGATATCCTCGATGATGACGATTGACGGGGAGAGGTTGCGGGCGAGGTGATATGCGTTTGCGATGTCGGAAGGGCGCTCGATATCCTCGCTGGTGATGTAAATCACGGTAGCATCTTCGCGATTGGCCATAATCGAGGTACAGAACAGGGTCTTCCCGGTTCCGGGTGGACCTGAGATGAGAATCCCTCGTGAAGTGGCTAGGCCGCGCTTCTCAAGTTCATCCATCCGTCTGAGGAATTCAAAGACATTTATCTCCAAGGTAGTGCGAAGTTTGTGGTCTAGTACCACATCGTCGAGGTCAACATCCTCGTGGTTGATGAAATTCCACTTGGCATCGACGACTTGGCCTTTCAGGGGTCCTTGACGATGAAACCACCTGAGCATGTCCTTCCACAATTCGTTGGCTTTGCCGTCATTTCGGTCGCCGATGATGGTCATTTCAGGGTCGCCATCGTAATCATTGGGACACACCACGACGACAAACTTACGCTCGGTTCTCTTGTGCGAAATATACCTCACGCCGTGACTCAGCACCTCGGCAGTCTGCTTTGGCCCGACCTGGATTTCGGTGAAAGTGCAGGGACGCTCACCCTCTGGGCCACTGGTATAATTGGTGGTGCGATGAACTTCATACTCGGCCTCGATGACTCGTGAAATCGAATAGAAGTATAGCAGGCCTCGGCGCGCACTCATGTGGTGTCCATCGGTGTGGACCTCAGCATCATCGCCGAAGAAGAGGTCGACCTCACGTTGCTGTTGGCTCGGAACATGTGGTGGTGGAGTGCCATGCCAGCCATCGCGTATGGCCTCGATAAATTGGTTGATGGCATCGATTTCCATTTCACCGAAAGGAGTTTCAATCATGGTCTCAATCTCCTCTGTGTCACCTGTATCGTTATTCATGTTACCATCGTCCTGAGTTTTCTGCGCCGCGGTGGAAGGGGAGGTGGTTACTTCATCATCATCCTTGGTACGTTCTCGCATACTCTGCTCTCGACGCCAAGAACTCCAACTCTTGTGCTCGCCCCGCTCACCATCCTTCTGCCGAGTCATCCTTTGAGATTCGATCACCTTGGCAATTTGCACTGCTCTACGGTGAATCCGTGCATCTCTGCTGGTTTGATGATTTTTTGCAGATTTGTTTCCAGTGCCCCCACCTGTGATATTGGCTGTTTTGATGGCGCCCTTGCTGATATTCGTGTGGTTTGTCAAATTATCACCTGGCGGCCCGCGCTGGCGCCGCCGAGGAGTTAGAAGGAATCAGCCCCTTATGAAGCATGAATCACCGTGGATGGATTTGTAACAATAATCCGGAAAAGGGCAACATCATCGAATCATTTCTCCAACTCGGGATAGCCGTAATTCAGCCTGTGGGGCATCAACAAATAATGGATATATGACACTGATAATTACGCGAAAGATGCATTTTTCATGCTGAAAACCGAGATTATTACCACTGAAAGTGGCATTAAAAGCCTAGTGTGGCAGATGAAATCAGGTGTTGTAAGGTAAACCGGCCTAAGAAAATTCCCCCAGAAACACCGTCGAGAGCAGATTTCAAGAGGGAATCAGTTATAATCTGCCCTAATCACCACCGATTAATCGTCGAGAGGCGTATTGGAGATATGGATGGATAAATATGGGAATGGAAGAAGATATGCGAACATTGGGTGCCGAGATGCTCGGCGTGATGGTCGTGGTTCTAATTGCGAGCACGACTGAGTCTGCAATGCTTACGGGTATTGCCCTTGGTCTGATGACTACGCTAGCTATGGGTGTCTCAGGCGCTCATTTGAACCCGGCGATCACAATTGCCCAGATGGCTATGCAAAAGATGGAAGTTGAGGATGGCCTCAAGTACCTAGGTGCTCAACTAGCGGGTGCATTTGGTGGGCTACTCATCTTCGCGCACGTGTACGGGGGCCAGGTACTGACGCCGACCAACACGGCTGCGGACGCCATCTGGTTGGACATTGCGGGAATGATGATAGCGATGCTGTTTTTCACGATTGTCTGGAATGCCACTGTCGGAGAAGGAACCGTCGATGGTTTTGGAGGAATGGTTGTTGGTGCCTTCAGTTGGTTGATGATTGAAGCGACCGATGTGACGATGAACGCAGCACCTCACTTCGCTGCCAGTATCTTAAACACATCACTCGACTTTTCGACCTTCTGGATGTTCTGGTTAGCAACTGCTCTTGGTTCACTCATGGCCTTTTGGATGTGGGATGAAATAATGGGAGAAGGCGAAGATAAGAGTTATTCAGAAGAGTAATCCGAACAAGATTAGTCTAAATCCGTACCTGGCCCAAAGGTCTGAGTGCGCGGAATTTCCCCGGCCCGGGTGCGCCCGGGTCGGGTTTTTTTTTTGTGAGGGCGAGCGGACAATAGTGAAACAGCACTATGTCGTCCGAGAAGAATCGCGAGTGCAAAAGTCGAGGCCATACTCATTAGCAAGCGGTGTCCTGAACTTTTATCATGAGAGATTCCGGTTCAGCAAGTTCGTCGACGGACAATAGTGAAGGCCACTGAGAATCGCTTCAACTTTCGGCCTTCGGGGGAATAGGGAGTACGGAAAAACCAGTTGAACCCTGAGATATGAACGATACGAATAGATTTGCCCAAAAAATGGGGCAGGGTGGAGTGATGCCAACGGGTTTTTTCGGTGTTTCCTACATATTCCTTCTGAATTTACCACCGACCTCAAACAGCGCCTCCGTGACCTGACCCACACTACAGAATTCGACGATATCCATCAGCACAGCGAACAGATTGTCGCCGTTTCTAGCCGCCTCCTTGAGGCGTGCAAGGCCAGCCTCTGCGGCCTCGGAATTGGTCTCCTTGAAGGCCGTGTTACGCTCGATAACCAAATTTTTCTCAACCTTGTCAGAGCGTGTCACCGCGATATCGAATTCATCAGCGCGGTCGGCGCTGAGCACATTTGCCTCTGGGTCGATGAAGGTGTTGACGCCGATTATGGGAAGGCTGCCATCGTGCTTCATATGCTCATAGAGCATCGATTCATCTTGGATTCGATTGCGCTGATAATTCACCTCTAGACTACCCAGCACCCCTCCTCGACTGTTCATTTCATCAAATATCTGTAGAATCTGTTGCTCGACATTATCGGTCAACCATTCGACCATGAATGAGCCTTGTAGAGGATTCTCATTCTTCAGCCAGCCGTATTCTCGCGCCAAGATGAGTTGGATCGCCATACTATCGCGCACGGTTTCCTCGGTCGGTGTGCCGAATGCTTCGTCACGGGAGTTGGTATGCAGTGAGTTGGCGTTATCCTGTAATGCATATAATGCCTGCAGGGTGGTGCGATAATCATTCCAGGTGAATTCTTGGGCATGCAGCGACCGGCCGCTACTCTGAATGTGATACTTCAGTTGCTGGCCGCGCTTGCCCACGCCGTATATATCGCGCATCGCTATCGCCCAAATCCGCCGTGCCACCCGCCCAATAACGCTGTACTCAGGGTCCATCCCATTGGAGAAGAACCAACTGAAGTTGCGCAGGAATTTGTCGGGCTCAAGACCTCTTGCGCGAAACAACTCGACATAGGTCAGTCCATTGGAAAGGGTGAACGCGGCTTGGGTGATCGGATTCGCGCCCGCTTCGGCGATGTGATAGCCTGAAATCGAGATGAAGTAGTGGTTGCGGATATTATTGTCGACATAGTACTCGGCGACATCACCCATCATCTTCAGGGCGGTGTCGAGGTTGAATACCAAGGTGTTCTGCCCCATGCTCTCCTTCAGTTGGTCGGCCTGAACCGTGCCCCGCACCGTCGACAGGGTGGTCGCCTTGATCTCGGCCCTTTCCGCATCGCTGGGTTGGCGGCCGCTTTCCTTGACGAACTTGGCAACCTGTTGGCGGATTGCAACATTGAAGAAAGCCGCCAGATGCCACCAATAATTACCATTGATGGTCTTTGAGACACTGGTATTGGCACTGCACAGGTCAAAACCCTTGAACAGACTCTCCATTTCCTCTATGGTTGAGATACTGACCCCCGACTCGCAGACCTTGCCGAAGATGTCGAGCCGCCTGACCGGGTCACGCCCATAGAGGCTGGGGGAATCGAAAGCTGTGGATAGGCGGTTGAACGGTTGGCCTCGAGAGAGGAAGTGGAAGCGTTTGTTGGTACGCTCGGCACTACCCTCCCCGGCGAACATGCGCACCGGTAACTCATCTTCGCGCTTGAACGGGAAGACCCCGGCGGTAAATGGGAAAAACCCCGGGAGGTTCTCTTTGGCTATCCATTCGTACAACTGCCCGAGGTCATCGCTCCTGGGTAGGGCCACGCGCGGCAGGATCGTCCCCGACAGGGTCGTGGTCATGGTTTCCACCGTGATATCCTTTCCACGCACCTGGTAGGTTGTTCGGCCACTACGGTAAGCGACTTCTCGTTCCTTGTGGTCGGCGATGGCATCCCATACCGAATGTTCTATCTCCGAACTTACCACTCCGGCTTCTGCCTGTAGGTCATCGCTCGCCACCTGCTTGCCGGCCTCGGCCATTCTCTCAGCCGCGGCTTCGAGTTGCTGGACCAGCCGAACCTTCTTGGCGGTCGAATAGGCAGATTGGTGATAATCTCGCACCGCGGCAGAGATTTCCACCAGGTAGGATTGACGCTCGGGGGGAATCGGTAGGATTCTATCAGGTAGTCCATCCTTGCCCATAATTGCCTCTGCGGCGACAAATTCGGTTGCATGGCGGTGGTTGATTATATTCGATAATTTCTGCCACAACAGGTCGACACCGGCATCAGCGAATTGGCTCGCTATGGTTGGGATGACCGGCAGGGAGGCGTCATCAGCATCCCACAACTCTCGGTTGCGCTTCACCTGTTTGCGTATCTCCTGCAATGCATCTTCGGCCCCTGGGCGGTCGAATTTGTTGAGCACGATGAGGTCGGCATAATCCAGTGCCGCCAATTTCTCCAATTGGCTCGGTGCCCCATATTCCCTTGTCGTGACATACAAAGATACGTCAGCAACCTCGGTGATGGCATCATCACCTTGGCCGATGCCGCTGGTTTCAACCATGATCAGGTCGAATCCTACAGTTTGACAGACCTCGATTGCCCGGCCGAGGCAATCGGCGATTTCCCGCCCTGAGCCACGACTGGCGAAAGAGCGCATGTACAGGTTTTCATTGGTCAGGCTATTCATGCGGATTCGGTCACCGAGCAATGCCCCTCCGGTTTGCTTGCGGGTCGGGTCGGTAGCCAGTAGGGCGATTTTCAAATTGGGATTGTCGCGCTGGATGCGCAACATCAATTCATCGGTCAAACTAGATTTCCCGGCTCCACCGGTTCCGGTGAGACCAATGACCGGGGCTGTTTTCTCATGCGGACTACTGCGAATCTGGTCGAGTACGGCGCGATACACGCTTTCTTCGGCATTCTCTGCCAAAGTCAGTAATCGAGCGACCTTGCCATGTTGGCCGGCATTCACTGGAGCAGTGAAAACGAATCTCTGCGGATCCATCAAGTCATTCTTCGCCGCGGTGGCCATGGCTTCTTCGACCATCCCCACCAGACCTAGGTCGCGGCCGTCATCAGGTGAATAGATTCGGGCGATACCGGCATCACGAAGGTGCTTGATTTCGGCCGGTAGAATCGTACCTCCGCCACCACCGCAGAGGAAGATGTGGTCGAAGCCATGCTCATCGAGGATATTCTTGGTATGGGTGAACATCTCGACTGCTCCACCCTGATAGGAGGTTATTGCGATGGCGTGAGCATCTTCTTGAATTGCAGCCATCGCAACCTCGTCGGCGCCGCGGTCATGGCCGAGATGGATGACTTCACACCCCTGAGATTGGAAGATGCGACGAAAAATCCCAATCGCCGCATCATGACCATCGAAAATCGCTGCCGCGGTGACGATGCGGAGTGGTACCCCGCCGCGGCCCGCTGCCGTCTTCTCGACCGCCTTGCCGGAGGCTTTGGCTCCCACGGTCATGTCCAGGGCCAGTGGTTTCGGGTTGATGAGCCCACCGCCCATCATTCTGAGGGCGGTTATTTCGTGCGATTCTTGCGAAAAGTGCAAGACCCTTCTCTTCTCTGAGGGTAATATGGAACTACTGCAGATGACCAGTTATATCACCGAAATGAGCGGCTGGGCCGGGATACCGTTGATGTTGTTCGGTGTGTTTCTCTGTTTGGCCGGTAGATTCGTCATCCGCTTCATCGTCGCGATTGCGGTCTTCATTCCTGTCTTTTTGACCAGCAATCTTCTCACCGTGAAATATGGTGGCTTAACCGGTGATGATGCAATGGTGGCCGGCATCGTACTAGGGTTGATTGCCGCAGGGTTTGCGGCATCTCTTTACTCGCGCATTCACATTTTTCTGGCCGGTGTATTTGGCTTGATCTTGATGTCGGTGGTACTCGGGTTGGTCAATTCATTTTACAATATTGAAGGTATGATCTACCTGCTCGTCCTCGATCTGGGTTTCATCATCGGGGCGAAATTATTTCGGCATATGGAGGACGAGTTGCACTATGCTGCGCCGAGCGCGGTCGGTGGCCTGCTGGTTTCAGCCGGTTATTCATTATGGACGGTTGCTGCAAAGGAACTGTCAGATTTCGAGCCATTCGGCACCGTGAATTCGATTATTCTATTCGTTGGTATGATGGGTGGCGCATTCTTCCAGATGTGGATGTGGGGTGAGGGTGGGTACTTCGAGCGCTGGAAGGAAGGCGGCGGGGGACTACCCAGTGTCCGACGCTAGTTGGTTTCTTCATTGGGATGAAGTTGGTGTATTCGATACCAATTCAACCGCTCTGGGCCAGCCCCCGCTCGAGTTGATGCTCGCCGCCGGTAAGCATCTGGCAAATATTACCGCTTCAGGGGTCGATGGCGCACCCGAGGGGTTTGAAATCTGGTTATTATGTGGTCCGGGAAATAATGGCGGAGATGGATATGTAGCGGCCAAGGTGCTGGACGAGGGTGGATTCAAGGTTCGGATTCTCGCTTCCCATACCAGCCAGAAGACCGGTTTGGCACAAGCCGCCCGTGACCATGCCCGGGAGTCTGAAATCCCGATACATATCTGGCTGGGTGATGATTGGGATAACCACCCCCCGAGCGTGACCGGTGAAGGTGCGACCATCGTTGCAATCCTCATCGACGCCCTGCTCGGCGTCGGGCAATGTGGCGCCGGCGCCGCCAGCCGGCCGCGCGGTGCGGTCGGCGAAGTACTGATGTGGACCTCAGACCACTTTGCTGATGGGGCGCCGAAAGTTCTCGCCTGTGACCTGCCGACTGGTTTTGGCAGCGACCTGCAATTACGTGCTGGCCTGACCCTCACCTTTCATGAAGAGAAACTCGGAATGCGAGATAGTGGTGGTAATTACCACGATGGTCTAGGTCAGGTGATTGTTGCCCCCCTCCCCTTTCCGAGCGGGATTACCGATGTTGGAATCGGCGATGTCATGCGTTACCCACGACTCGACTCAGAGGCTCGAAAGGGTGACCGTGGCAGAGTGCTTGTCGTCGGCGGGGGCCCGTATCATGGTGCCCCCATCCTAGCCGGTATGGCCGCGGCCCGCATGGGTGCTGACCTGATTCATGTGGCGATGCCGAGCGAGGCTGGCAAGCGAGTGAAATGGCCGATAGATTTGATTCCTGAAGAGATACCAGATGAGGAGATCCTGACCGGAGATTCGGTTTCAGCCCTGGTCGAGAGGATGACCACCGGAAGGGGCGTACAAGCGCTGGTGATTGGCCCGGGTCTGGGGCGGGATGAGGAGACTCTGAGTGCGATCAGGAGTCTATTGACGGCCGCTGGCGAGCATGACATTCCCTGTGTCATCGACGCCGACGCAATTTATTCTCTTCCCCCGGGAGAGTGGCCAACCGGAGTGGTCGGTGTCGCCACACCGCACGGTGTGGAGCGAGAGGGATGGCTTGGTGAAGGTGACCCGGCGGAGATCATCTCTCGGTTGGTGGAGAGAGGGCCGGCGAGAAAATGGGATTTATACTCGGAATCAGCCGAGAATGCTGTTATCATCACCACCGGAGATCGCGATGAAATAGTCGGCCTTGGTGGCCGGTTGTCCCGTGCCAGTGGTGGTAATCCTCGAATGGCGATGGCTGGAACCGGCGATTTGCTCGCCGGTTCAATCGGCGGGTTGTTGGCTTGTGGTATGTCGCCATGGGCTGCCTCAAGGCTGTCTTGTTACCTGTTGAGGGAGGCCGGAAGGGTTGCTGGAGAACAATTAGGACCCGGAATGGTGGCGAGTGACCTGCCACAATATCTGTCCGGGGTATTGGCTACCGCACTGCTCATTCGTGACTAGTGAAGGCTGAACCGGAGCGGCTGCGCATCTGGATTGCGACATAATGGCCTGCGTGCGCTGACGATGTTGACGATAGCGCGAATCGCCGGGTCGACGACGATACACACCAAGCCGCCCAATGCCGCACCGATGAAAGTCGAGGCGAGCACGGGAATCGAGAAAATCAGTGAATTGAGCGCCCCCCCCGCCGACCCTACCAATACGCCGATACCAACTGGGCGTTCGTATAGATAGAGAAAATAGGTAATACTTCCTGGTGCAAACCACGCTCGAGATTGCCGCGGTGGTTCCTTTTCTGTCTTCGCCTCGGCCATCTCATCGATACCTAGATGCTCGGATTATGAATTAAATGGCGACATTGGTCAATGAAGTAATAATAAATGCTGATTTTCGACCGATTACGAGAAATATCATTCGGATTCAATCATTTCAACGCGGCGATGGAATCTTCATGGAGAACCAGAATATTTCGTAGTTTGACCTTAAGAGATGGGGTCATCAGGTCGTTGTCGGTCGACCATTCTTCGTGGTCGAGAATGATATTTCGAGCAACTTCGTAACCCTTCCAAGTCGGTGATAACATACTGTTGTCCTGCAATTGTTTCAGCATCCACGACTTTACTTCATCATTCGCGCATAGCGCAGCATCATCCCCCGATGCGACTACTCCGGCCTCACCCAAGGACTTTTTCAGGGCGTGCATATTTGGGTGGATGATCAGGTAGGTGTTGCGCATATTGCGACCATCGAGGACCGCCTGTTCGACCAGTGGGCTCAATTTGACATTCTCCTCGAGTGGCGCTGGGCTGACGTATTTACCGTTCTCTAATTTGAATTGCGATTTCACTCGTCCGGTTATCGAGAGGTAGCCATCGGCGGATAACTTGCCCAGGTCTCCGGTGCGGAAACCACCATCTTCGGTCATCACTTCAGCGGTAGCCTCTGGCAGATTCCAATAACCTTGCATGACGTTGGGGCCGTGGACAATTATCTCACCCTCTTCCGGCCTTTCCGGGTCATCCCATGCAGAGGTATCGATGGTGACACGAACCCCGTTGACCGGTTTTCCGACCGTCCGCAGGCGTGAACCGCCAGGCCCCATCCAGCCATTTGCACTTACCAGGGGTGAGGTCTCGGTCAAGCCGTATCCCTCATAGCATGCGAATCCGACGCACTGGATGAATTCGGCGATATCTGGAGAGAGCGCCGCGGCGCCACTCATACAGAAGCGGATATTGCCGCCGAATCGAGCGCGTACCTTTTTCCAGATTAATTTGTCAAAGAACTTGTCACGAAATCCCTTGGGTGGCACAGCATCACAGTCGACGCCGGCTTTGGCGATTCGCTTTTTGGCGTGTTTTGTGGCTTTGTTTGAGAGCATAGTCTTGACTGCTGAAGCGGCGAACTGGCTATTGACCCGGTCGTAGAATTTTGTCCATACGCGCGGCACTGCGATCAGTACCGCAGGTTTGATTTCAATGCATTCATCGGCTATTTTAGTAAGGTCTGAAATCAGGTTGATATGAACCCCGGAGCGAAGCATCCAGTGTAGATCAAAGGTGCTTCCAAAGGAATGTGCCCACGGCAGGAATGCGGCGTTGCGGTCGCCGGGACGCAGGTCGAACGCACCCTGTACGCACAGGACATTCGACATCAGATTCCAGTTCGACAACATCACCCCCTTCGGGTCTCCGGTGGTGCCGCTGGTGTAGATGAGAGTGGCCAGAGCGGTATGGTCATCGGCTGGCTCGCCGAGCGGTTCGGCGGCTCTCCCGGTGGCGACGAAATCATTCCACATCACCACGTTTACCCCTTGAGGGGGGAACTCGTTTGCCGCCTCATCTCCGAGCATGATGATTCCACCGGCAGGCCAATCATTTGCATCTTTGGGCATGTGGGCAATCAGCTTGTCGAGTATTTCGGGATTGGCGACCAGGATTGCCTTAGGGGTGCTATCATCGAGTATGAAGCGCCAATCGCCGCCATTCTGGTGAGTATACATCGCGGTATATGCAGCTCCGATGGCATTGGCGCCATATGCTGTGGCCGCCCATTCAACCGAGTTGTCGACGATGAGTGCCACCCGGTCTCCCGTCTCGAGCCCGATTCCGCGCAATGCTCGGGCTACCGCATCACAGAGGTCGCCATATTCACCATATTTCAGGTGGGTTCTGGCCATTCCCGGAGAAGGTATCCAACCGAAACACGGCTCATCTGAAAATCTCTCTATACTCTCGAGTAACATTCGATACAGGGTACGGGGGTCGTCTCCAGAAGGTGCCGACCAGTCTTTAGTGCTAGGATAAGGTGTCCACCGAAATGCCTCATTCGCCATGGCCCCCCACCTACTTGTTTGTATTTCAAATAACACCCGTGGGGTATTCGGATAACCTGAGGCACGAGCAACGAATAGCATCATATGTGAAAGGTCGCCAAAGCGATGCATGGGATGGCTTAGAGTAATGCTTTTGGCGCTGTTTCTCACCCTCTCATCAGCCTCTGTTTCAACCGTCTTTTCATCAACCACAACCGCGGCGATGACCTTGCTTCAGCACCCCAACTCAGCCTTGCCAACCACTTCGGCGACCCACCTGCCCCCGGCCCACTCAGTCAGGAAGATTGTGGACTTTATTCCTACTCGACGGCGGTGCAACTTGCGTTTTCACGTCAGGCTAAATTGACTACCGATTCGGTCGTGCGAGCCGAATCGACAGAATGGCTGGTGGTGATGCCGAGCCGAGATTGTTCAATCGACGAAACGGCGCTGCGACTAAAAGTGCAGAAAATGGGGGCACTAAGGCTGCAATCGACAATCCTTGAGCACACCTGGATTATTACCTTCAAAGATGGTACCAGCGCTCAAGCAGCACTGGTGGTGAATGATGAGGTTGAAGCATTTCACCCGATGGTCGAATTTGAACATGATCTAAGATTGATTCCCAACGATACAAAATTCAGCGACCAATGGCATCTTCGCAATACCGGTCAAGGCGGCGGCACCTCGGGCGAGGATGTCAATATCACCGCGGCGTGGAATAATTACGATGGTACCGGCGTATTGATCGCCATCGTCGACGATGGTCTCGATACCGACCACGGCGACCTGTCGCCAAATTATCTGGATAGTCTCGATTACGATTACTGTGGAAATGACGGTAATCCGAATCCGTTGACATGGGATGGTCATGGCACCGCTGCGGCCGGTGTCGCTGCGGCTTATGGAAACGACAATTACGGTGTTGCCGGAGCGGCGATGGATGGTGATTTGATCGGCATCAGGCTCATCGCCTGCTCTATTTCCGATTCCACTGAGTCGAGCGCCCTATTGCACCAGAAGGGCAATGTCGATATTTACTCGAATTCGTGGGGGCCGTCCGATGATGGCAATACGGTCGAAACACCGGGACCACTGATGACTGCGGCGTTTGAAGAACAGGCCTATGAAGGGCGTCTTGGGCTCGGCGGAATCATCACCTTCGCCGGCGGCAACGGTGGCAGTAATGGTGATGATTCGAATTATGATGGATATGCCAACTCCCGCTTCACCATCGCTGTAGGAGCTGTCGAAGACGATGGCGAACGCTCATACTATTCTGAACCGGGCGCAAACCTGCTCATCGTCGCCCCCTCAGATGGTGGCTCCTCTGGAATCACCACCACCGATATAGAGGGTTCAGGGGGCTACTCCAATGGTGATTGGACCGATAGTTTCGGCGGTACTTCCAGTGCGACCCCGCTGGTATCCGGTATCATCGCCCAGATGCTTGAGGCCAATTCCAACCTTACCTGGCGCGATGTTCAGCACATCCTCGTCAACTCGGCCCGCACCAACGACGCCAGCGACGGCGGCTGGTTCACCAATGGAGGCGGTCATGATTTCAATCACCAATATGGCCACGGGGTAATCGATGCCGGCGCCGCCACCAACCTTGCGGCGGCGTGGACCATGGTCCAGCCTGAAATCAACTATACCTCGGGGACCCTGACCGTCAGCCAGACGATTCCTGATAATTCAAATATCTGGACAACGTTCACCCATACCGTGAATCAAGGAATGAAAGTTGAATCGGTCGAGATATTATTCGATGCCTCCCACTCCTACCGCGGTGACTTGGAAGTCGTCCTGGTCTCTCCCTATGGTAGTGAATCCGAGTTGGCCGTCAAGCATAGTGACAGCGGCAACGACTGGTCTGATTGGGTATTTACCTCGACCGCCCATTGGGATGAGATGAGTGATGGAGATTGGATTCTCAAGGTGCGCGACCAGGGAAATGGCGATACCGGCACCCTGAACTATTGGAGTCTATCATTGCACGGCACCAATGCCATCGTCGATAGCGATGGTGATGGTCTGTGGGATAGTAACGAGACCGAGGTTCACAATACCGACCCGTTTGACCCTGACAGCGATGACGATGGGCTGACCGACGGCGAAGAGGTACTAGAGTGGGGAACCGACCCGAATTCCGCCGACTCAGACCTCGATGGCCTCTCTGATGGTGATGAGGTCAACACCTATGGCACCAACCCGCTCGATGACGATAGCGATGATGATGGCCTTGCCGATGGTGATGAGATAAACATCTACGGAACCGACCCGATGGTGTACGACGCCGACGCCGACAGCGATGGATTCTATTGGTTCGCAGATTGTGATGATGACAATTCAGCGGTCTATCCCGGAGCGGTCGAGATACTCGATGGCATCGACCAGAATTGCAATAACATAATCGACGAGGGTTTCGATATCTTGGATTCAGATGGCGATGAACTGAGCGATTACGACGAGTTCCACAATCACTCGACCAACCCATTGGACAATGATACCGACGATGATGGATTGCTCGACGGTGAGGAGGTCAACCTCTACGGCTCCGACCCTCTGGTCGCCGATGCCGATAGCGATGGTGATGGATACTATTGGTTCGCTGACTGTAATGACAGCGACGAGAATATCCATCCCGGGGCCGAAGAACTGCTCAACGGCATCGATGATGATTGCGATGGGCTGTTGGACGAGGATTTCCAAAGCATCGATAGCGATGGTGACAACCTGACAGACCTGGCCGAATACTCGACATTTGGTACCAACTGGACAAATCCGGATACCGACGGCGATGGTTTGGAAGACGGTGCCGAAATCTGGTACTATTCCAGCGACCCACTGGTCGCTGATGCCGATGCCGATGGTGATGGTTGGTATCACTTCGAAGACTGTGATGATAGCAATGCCAGCATCAACCCTGGGGCGACCGAGAAATGGAATGGCCTCGATGATGATTGCGACGACCTCATCGATGAAGGAGTATACCCACCTGTACCCGAGCAAGAACCACCTCCGAGTTTAGAAACAGTACGCGTCCCGTACCAATCATATGTCGGTGAAACCGCTGGTTTCCGGGCAACTTCTGCCAATACTGATGATGAGATTCAGTGGTTGATTGAAGGAAAGAATTACAGCGTTGATTCAGCTTTAAGTCTGGTTTTTGGCTCCGTTGGCGAGAAGAATTGGGAAGTTTGTGCCGTCAATGGGAACTTGTCCGATTGCTTGAATGGAACTATCACCATACTCGCCTCGCCTTCATCTACAGGTGACGGAGAAGGGAGTGGCAATGCAACAGGTCAGAACAGCGGAAGTGGATTATCGGGAACCACCGGAGCGGCCGGGGGATTATCCACAGCCCAGAATTTCACCATCGGTCTGCTATTCCTCCTCGTCATCCTGCTGGCATTTCTGGTAGGCCGCCGTGGTGGTGGGGGTCGAGGTGCAGTGAAGTGGAGTCAACAACAGAAATACACAAATCCAGGCTCGGTAAAATTACCCGAGGCGCCAACTCTCCCACCATCTGATGATCGGTGGGAATGAACCAGCATTCATGGTAATTCAGCGAAGATATTCTCCCGCCAATCGGCTCCGTCATTGCGATTTGCCAGCGGGCTGGCCGGGCTGGGATGCCAGATCGAGGAAATTTCCAGCCCCCTTCCCATCTGATTCGGAAAGGTTTGCAAGGCGCGTGCCTCAGCGTATTTACCGACTCCGATAATCTTCTTGGCGGAAAGGATTGCAACCACCTCTCGCAAGTGCTCATCACAGGCCGACATCAGGTCTGTGACTGCTTGACCACTCAGTTTGTCCGGGGTGATATTCCGTCCTTCTCGGTCGAGTAATAACAGCGGGCAGTGATTGACGACGAAGATGTTGGAAAGTATTTTTTCAGCCGTGCCATAACGTTGCTCCAATGCGCCCCACAGGCGGGTTCCTGACACCTCCTGACGGGTCATTTCCAATCCGATGACCGGGCGATTCGGATGCGCTCCCTGCGGCTGGAACACCTCGAGGTCGGTAATTCCCAACAGTTCCCTTGCGACCTTGGTGGCTCCGAAAGGGATGCCACATTGCGCCATTCCCCAAGGCCCTGGATTCATACCCAGCAAGATGGTCTCAGCTTTGTATTGGCCGGCGAGTTTGAGATATTCTCGATGTGGCAGGTGGGCATAATCGAGTGGATTGGTGGCGTATTCGACAACGGTCTCGGCGATGATTTCACCAATCAATTCATCGCAGCGGTGAGACAATTTTTCGGCTGCACCTCGTAATTCCATCACCTTCTCAGTTCCACCTTCACTCAATCTCTCACCCCCTCATTGTGCAAACACTCAGCGAAAATCACCTCAGCATGTTCGGGAACGGCAAGCCCAGTGGCGGCGAAAGCCTCCTCGTAGTGGCGCCAGACCGGTTCATCACCAGAATTGTTCTTGCCCTTTGCGCGTATACTGATCATCTTCCACGCCGATTTTTCCCCGATTCCATTTATCGCCTCAAGTTGCTTCTGCGAGCATGAATTGATGTCCAATCCGACCTCTACCGCGGAAATACTTCGCTTACCATGGCCGGTCACGATGATGTCACTGGTGGTCTCAAGCGGAATCTGATATGGTATTCCGATCAGGATTGGGTAGGCCCCGATCTGGCGGCCGAATGTCACCCCAGCCCGGCCGCGGATGGTTTCGCTGAGATGCTCATCCCGCAAGTGCGCCGGCAGACGTATCCTACTGTCGTGAGATTCCCATCTCACCTTTGAGAGTCGTTGTCCGAGAGGAAATAATTCTCTCAGTAAGGGTGCATCCACCTCATCTCGAACCCAGGTCTTGAAGCGCTTGAACTCGTCCTGCGGTATCTCCTGAAAACCCTCTCCCTCGACCTGCCGAATGTTGATTCTTCGCAACCACAGACCCTCGTCTCGCAACTCTCTCAAAAGTTCACGATTGAGCGAATAGGTCGCTTTGGTCTCACCATTGAGGCCGGCGATGAAGTTCAGGCCGGGAAGAAGTTTCGGCAGTCCACGTGAACCGCGTTCTCGGCCGTAATCATTGATGTGACGAATCGCCGTCTTCAGTTGGGCGGAATCGCAATTGAGCCAATTTGCGGCATGGACGGCGGGGTCGGCACTCTCCAGCCCGAAAGACAGGATTGCACCATCGGAGAGGGTTTCGACCATGACCTTGGTAATCTCGGTTGCGGCACTGAGATTCTCAGCGATTATCGAAGGATTTCCGTTGTCGACGTGCAGCGTATCCAGCCGCTCATCCTGTCTCAGTCCATATAATATTTCGGCAATCGGTTCGGGATTGGGTATCGGGTATTCCAACTCGGCAACTCCTTCGGCCATGTAGGTGTAGACATCGGTCATCCCTCCGAGGCGAACGTGCCTGACCCCGGCATCCAGTGCCGACCTGACTTCGGACAGCACATCATCGACCGGTCGGTCGATCGGCACCCCTTTTTTCGGCTCGATACAGAATTTGCAGCCGTTCTTAAAGCGCACACAGCCCTGGTAGAGTTCAACCTCATAGGTCAGTGGGCCAGTGAGATCGGGATGCTCTGTGACCGCCTTCGAGGTCGCTCCCAGATGCGCCCATCGACGCCATTGCTCGGTGGTGCGACGCTGATGCTTCCATCTGCCGTGGCGTAAGTAGTGGTCGAGGGTTGCATCGGTATCCTGCACGGTGAGGAATAGATTTGCCCGCAAAGGGCTCCAACCAGCCTGACGCCAGCCCCGAATCGCCCAACCGCCGGCCAGGAATGGAATATCGGTTGGCATCATTCCCAGTAATTCCTTGGTCTCACGCAGGGAAATCGGGGTGCCACGCAGATATTTTCCTGGAACAACCGCACCGGCGAGCAGGGTCACGCCCAGTACCCTCTGAAGGTTGAGGTCGGCGAGGTCATCGGCGCTGCGAACCATCTCACGCCAACGGTCGATGGTGATGTATTCATAGCGCAGTTTATGCGCTTCCATCACCCCGGCGATATAGCGGATGTGAAAGCCGACATACGGTGGGACGCCGAAAGCTGCCGGCTCATCCTCATAGCCATCGATAAGTAGCCAAGTCGGCTCGACCTCCGCCATCGGTCGAGCGAAGCGTCGAGGGATGATGAAGGCTAGTGCGTCCTCAGAATCTTATCCTTTGATTCGGATGCACTATTCAGTGCTTCCTCTTATGCGGGCATCCTCGGCCGTGGCGACAGCAATACCATCCTCGACATCGACCCAGAACATCATGATGGTGCCGGCGATTATCAGCACCGCGAGGCTGGAAATCGCCACCCGGCTGTCGAACATCACCGCCAGCAGAGTGTAGAGCATCGGCCCGATGAAGGCGGCTACCTTGCCGAAGAATCCGAAGAAACCGAAGAACTCGGTACTACGGGTCTCGGGTACCATCTGACCGAAAAGGCTCCTTGCCAGACCCTGACTACCGCCCATCAGGAATCCCGCCAGGCAACCAAGCATCAGCCATTGCCAGAACACGCTCATTCCCAGGGGCGCCCATAACAAGGTCCTGACCGTCTTGGCGATGAAGTCAACTTTACCATCACCGATATTGGTGGGGTGGTCGATGCCGACCTTGGTTGAATCAGCCAAGACACCTCCTTTCACCGAGACACTGTATCGAGTATCGGTATTGGCGGCTAGGAAAGCACTCATATTCTCTGCATCAGCGGTTCCATTGGCACCTTCCTCAAAGTGGTTATTCTTGCAATCCACACAGAAGGGGAGGATGTGTGCCCAATCATCCTTGAAGGCTTGGTCCTCATCACCGATGCCGACCAGATTCAGGGCGCGCACCGAGATGACATAGGATTCTTCATTCCATCTGGCTTGGAAATCGAATTCCTCGTGGTCATCGAGTTCCAAGGGAGCGAAGGACATCGCCCCGACGATCAACACGCACCACAATATCAGGGACAGGGTCAGTGCCCGCTTGGTCGACCATCTACCTGCCAACCAGGTGAAGAAGAAAGCTGAGGGGAAGGCGACGAATTGAATCACGACGATGGTGAGAATGAGGTCCTGCATGGTCAGTCCAAGCACCGCGATACCGAACGCCCCGGCCAGAGAGGTGACGCTGTTGATGCCGTCGATGAATAGGAAGTAAGCGAGCATGTAAATGAATAATGTACGGAAATTATGCCATTCCCGGATGGTCTTGTAAACTTCGCGAAAACCCATTTTCGTTGCTTCTATCAATTTCAGGTCTTCAAGTTCATTTTCGATTTTCGGCTCGGCGACGTAGGCGAAGGTGTACCAAGCGAATCCAAACCACCACATCGCCGAGGTAGCCATACAGAATGGGATGACCCATGCGCCCGAGACCCCCATCACCAAGCCGAGGTGGAAAACCAGTAGAAGGCCACCGCCGAGATAGCCATAGGCATAGGCCTTGTTGGAGATTGAATCCATCTCGTGGTCTTCACCCTGATAGGGAAGTAGGGCATTGTAGAATACTCCGGCGCCGTTCAAGCCGATATTGGCGAGCATGAACATCAAGAAAATCCACATCCATTGGAATGAGATGTCGAAGAGGGGGGTGAGTGCGAGCATGAGAACCGCGCTGGCACCCAGCCAGGTCATCCACTTCAGCGCCTTCATCTTGAACCGTTTACGGTCGGCTATGACACCTATCGCTGGACTGACGATGGCGACCAGGATGGTACCGATGGTCAACGCCAGTGACCACGCCGCATCCGAGGACATCTCGACCCCGATGACCGTCCCGGTCAGGCCATTGGCCTCAAGGAAGAGGTAGGCGAACCAAGCCGGCAGGATGGCGACTGTGACACTGGTCTCGAAGGCGGATTTGCCCCAGTCATACATGCAATAACCGAAGATTGATTTCTTCTTCGCTTCCTCAGCACTGAGAGTAATGTTTTCTTCGGAAGAGGACATAATTACCCACCTCAAGCAGACATAGGGCTTTTCATGCTTGCCGTGGGGCGGTAATGCAAAGGCGCGCATTCATCTATTGCTTCCACAACGCACCCCCATATGGGGTGGGTTCAACCGCGCGAGAATTCTGTGGCGGGAATCTGCGAGGCGATAAATCGCTTCGACGGGGTCGAATTCGATCTACGTATGACCGCTGATGGCGAGGTGATCATCTACCACGACCGTGAGGTCGAAACAAGTGCCGAAGTCATGGCTGGACTACCCTCAAAATATGTTGAGCGAAATACTCTGGACGACCTGATGGAGTTGGGTTTTGAGAATTTTGATGACCTGATGTCGAGGTCTGATTTCATCGACCGCTTGGTCGAGCAGGCCTGCGTGGCCTGCATCGAGTTGAAGGTCCCTCACCCCTCTTCAGGAAAGGGCGGAGGGTGGTTTAGGAGCAGTGCCCGATTCATGTCGCAACTATTGGCCAAGGTCGACTCCCGGCTGGAAGAGCATGGGATTCCGATCGCCAATACGGTATACTATTCGTTTCACCGCCGAATGTGGAAGGTCGGAAGATTGGCTAACTCCTCTCGGCATGTGGCGACATTGCGACCGATTGTACCACCGTATGGCAGTATCACGGTCCAGAGATTACGCAGTTTCCCGCAATTCATGACCATGCCGCTCAGTAGATTGGTGCGATGGCATCGCTGGGACCGGTCACCGATGATTCCCTGTGCTCTGGAGTATCTCATCCCCCCCACCAGCCGCTTGACATTGGGCTTACCGGTCGGCCTTGAAGGTCGCCGACTGGATCGCCTCAGACGGCTTGCTAAGGGTCTGCCGTTGTACGTGTGGCCTGGGGATATCAAACTCGAATCCAAATTGCTCAATGCTGGTCTGACGCCGATAACCGATTATGCAGACCCAGAAATGTACACCCTACCCTGTGGGCAGGCACGGTGGACTCAACCTGCGACCCAGCCACTCGATGAGAATTGGCACCACAAACTAGCGTCATCGAGCAGTGACCAGCACCGAGAACTGGTCGGAGAGGCGCGGCGAGAATTACCCTATTGGCATGAGATGGGCGACGGTAAGAGGCGTGCCACCTTATCGAGGTGGCGTAAAAGATTCGCCTGGCACCGAGATTTGGATTCTCTGGTAGCCGATAGCAGCGATATCAGCATGCCATGGGAAGCGGTGCGGATGATGGGTCATCGCGGGTGCGGAAGAACTAGTTGAGGCGCCGATGACGCCACAATCAGGGCTAGGACAATTCTGCCGGCATGGTCACAAACCTTCCCGGTCCCCAGACCGGGATCGAAGGCCGATGGTCTAGTCGACATGTTGCTCTTGTTGTTGCTCGGCGATGTATTTTGGCCGGTATAGGGGAACCCCCTTACCATCTCGCATCACCGTGCGCTCATCGACGATCTGCGCCCCGATTCCGACCGTACGCGCCCAGCCGAAGAAAGTGGTATAATACGCGGTATCGGTGAAACCGACATGGTGTAGAAGTGTCCCTGAAGCGATATCGACATTGGCATTGGGATTACGGATTTTTGGTATCTCACCGAGTATCTTGGGCACGACTTCTCGCAGGGTGCGAATGGTACGGAAGTTTGCATCGTCGGGGCATATCTCTTCTCCGAGGTCGAATTGAATAGCGGCGCGCGGGTCTTCGGCTCGAAGCACCGCGTGGCCAAATCCGAAAATCGGCCGCTTGGCCACCAATTCAGCGCGCACGAATTTCTCGACCGCATCGGCATCAGAGGTGCCGATTCGCTGGACGAACTCAAGACAGGATTGGTTTGCACGACCGTGGAGTGGCCCGTAAAGGGCATTCATCGCCCCGGACATCGAGGCGTATACATCGGCGTGACCGCTGGCGATGGCCTTGCCGGTGAAGGTCGAGAGATTACCACCGCCGTGGTCCATATGCAGGACCAGGAAGACCCGTAATACCCGGGTCATCGCCCGCTTGTCAGCCCCTGTGATATCGACCAGATGGACGAAGTTTTCGACCAGTCCCAGTTCCGGACGAGAATTCGGCATACCCTCTTCTCGGTCATCACGAATCCGGAAGATGAGCGCCATCAGTTCAGGCATCCTAGCGACCAGATTCAGGGCATCTTCACGCCATTCATCGCACCGCCCAGACATCCCGAGCGCTTGGATGCCGATCGCCAGCCAATCCATCGGATGGCCATCTTTTGGTAGACTGCGCAAGGTGTTGCGAATACCCCGTGGTAGAATTGCTCGGCGGGCGAGGTCATTTCGGAACTCCGATGATTCAGACGGGGATGGGAGGCGCTTGTGGTGTAGCAGGAAGACGATGTCCTCCGGGTCATAGTCAGCGAGTTCAGCGATGGGATAGCCACAGTAGTGCACCCCCCCTGTCGGGGTCACGAAGGAAGTGCGACAGGTTCCGACCGGAACCCCGCGCAAACCACTGTTGAGGTGGTCGGCGGTCATCTCGAGAATGACCTCTTTACTACCATCTTCTGTCATCCCAATACCGCCTGCGAAACGACGAAATGGAACTTCGGTATAAGCGACTCGTAGAAAAGAGTTCGATTCAACTGTGGCGGTAGCGCGGTGTGGATTGGCATACTTACTGTGTATTCCCGCCAAAGTGGCGGACTGCGGAAAAATTACAAATCCATTCGCCGACTTCCAAACCCTTCAATAGAGAGTGCTGGAGAGTCTATTCGGTCAGTGTGGTCGAGATGGGGAAAATAGCCGATTACGGGATTTTCTCGACCGGCCTTGGAATCTGTATTATTTTCTCTGCCTCGGCAATGTCAGTTCATTTTTCTTTGAATCCATCACTGGTAAAATGTGGTGATTCATGTGGGATGGTTATTCAGATCACTGAAATAATCTGGCTGACCTCCCTCATCATACTTTTCGGCCTGATACTGGTAGTGGTTGGTTTTCAGAGAATTCGCAATCGCCGGATGGACACCCGCGCCGGGACTTTCTCGGCCCGCCGGGTCTCCGGGACTTTGGGCGAGGTCGGCGACTTGGATTTCCACATCCCACCTACCGACGATGCCCCGGCAAATCTGTTCGGTGAAAACAGCGCTGGACCTGGCCGAAGTGCGTCTGGACAAGCCGGTGCTGGGGCTGGTAAAGGGGCAAATTCGGAATTCAAAAATCCGTTTGAGTTCTAGTGCGTCCGAATAAAGTAATAAGATTCCGAGGACGCACCGCGAGGAGCAAGCGAAGAGAATCAATTTTTCTGCGCAATACTCAATATTGAGCAATAATCGCGATTAGATGAGCGTCTGCGACTCAAATAATCAGGGCTAAAAAAGCGCCTGAAATAATACTGCGGCTTCCGGGCGCTAGTGTTTCCAGCGGCGAAACCCAATGGTCGCCTCCAGGTCTGCCTCAACCCACAGGCGAATCGTCTTACCGTCGATGTGAATCGCTTCCTCGTGCGATAATCCCGGGCACAATTTCTCAGTCTTTTTCCAAGCCCTCTCCGAGCGCAGATTCTCTGACCACCACGGAAATGCCGAGCATTGCGCCGGCTTGGCCGAATACACATTACAACTCTTGTCTTCAGCGAGATAGATACAGATTTCATCTTCCTCGCGACTCTTCAGGATATACCTGCCATCGGTGGTCTTGCGGCAATCCCTCAGCAACCACTGCTCGACTTCAAGGTCGTGAAAATCAGCCAATCTCTGTGCATCTTCCCGGCTCAGGTAGACTATCCCCTCGGGTTCATCACAGCACTTTCCACAATTGGGAAGGCAGGTGAACTCGATACCGGATTCCCACCAGTCATTTCGTCTACCCCACCGAAGCTGGCCCATCGGATCACTCAACTGGGACGAGTATATCTGTCGGCCTGAGTTCGGCAACAGTCGGTCGGATTACCTCGATTATCGGTGCTGGAGTGAGACTTGCGAGCGCCTGTGCAGTCGTCATCGAATCAGATATAGTGAGATTTTCCGCCCCCTTGGCAGTCGTCGGGATTTCGCTTGGGGTATGAATCACCGGCTCTGGTGTTTCCGTGCTTCCAACATCGGGTAGTGCTACTGATTCGGGGAAGATGTCGGTGGGGATGTCGTCATAGATGTCGCTCTTTCGTGACGAGTCGGCTTCAACCTTATCTGCGTCGGTTATTATTTCAGAGGCGATCATTGCCATTTCATCCTGAAGTGAGGTCGGTGCAATCTTCTCATCCCCCGCCACCGGTGCAATATCCTGAATTTCCTCTTCTTGACTTTCCACCGCCTGGATTTCCGGCTCTTCGAGTACAGGTGAGGCCGCTTGAATCTCTGTTGCAATCTCAAGGCTATCATCCACGGTATCCGGCGCGGCTATTTCTTCAGTCTCTGCCACCTCAGGTGGCGCGGCTCGACGCACCGCCTTGCGCTTCCTGCTCACCTCGGGTTCAGCCCCGATCACCTCAGGCACCACATCGCCCGTCTCAGGTTGAGGGGCTCGACGTACCACCTTGCGCTTTTTCCTGCCGCCCTCGGTCTCAGATCGAGCGGGTCCGATTTGGGCTAGTCGCTTGAATACTCGCCGCCTTGGCTTGGCTTCCTCAAATTCTGGGAGGGGTATGGCTTCGGGGTCGATTTCGGCGAGTTTTTCCTCGACCAGGCGCAATTGATCGACCAGGGAGATGAGATTTTTCGAATCGGCACCCTCTACCTGCAATGCGATAGCCTGTAACTCGCCCTCGATATCGGCGAGGTTTTGCCGCTGGTTGTCGATGTCATCCTCCAAGCGTTGGAACGCGGCATCGGTCTTGAGTGCAAGCGGTGCGAGGTCATCCGCAACCTTGACCCGCTCTGCAAATGGCAGTTGTGGTGGACTGGCTGCGAGGTGGGCGTCTCTCTCATGCGGCATCAAGGCGCTGGCGACATATTCCTTTTTCCTATCCATCAGTTCACCGACATGACGCTCGACCACAGATTCCACCGCCGCCTGCGAAGATTCCGGCATCAGGTCGGGAGGGGTGTAATCGTCAGCGCCGATTTCCGGCAATACGGTGTGAATATCAACCGCAGGATTGAGCGGGTCGGCGAAGACGGTGTCGAGAACCTCGCGGGCCAATTCCTCACCGAGTTCCTCAAGGTCATCCGGTTGCGGCGCGGCTATTTCTTCCCGAGGTGGTGAGCGACCTGTCAAGATTCTGATGACGTCGTCAGAATCGACCAGATTCTCTCCCGATTCCACCGCGATGGCCAATTCCTCAAGGCCGGCTTTGGCCGCACCCCAGCCTCGCCCACTACGGTCGACTATGGCGATCAGCATATCATCGTCGAGCAGTAGGTCGCGCCCGCCGGAGCGGGTGCGTAACATCATTATCAGACTATCCCGGCTCGGCTGGTCGAGTTTGACCCTGACCGACTGACGAAGAACTTGCGAGAGGCGATTTTTGGGCCCTCCGTAGCGATCTTCGGATTTACTGGTCAAAACAACTTGGAGACCGAGATTAAGCGCCCAATCAACAACCTTGCCAATCGCATGCATGGTGTCGGGTCGGTCGTGCAATAAGTGAATGTCATCGATTAGCAGTACGCTGGTTCCGACGAACCTCTCACTCCACTTGCTGGGTAGGGTGAAGTCATCTTCGAGGGTCGTGCAAGAGAGAATTCTAGCGACTTTATCGGGTTCCTGACGGGCAAAGGCCCAACCTGTTGCCCACAGCAGATGGGTCTTGCCACAACCGCTTTCACCACTCAGCACCAGTGGGTTGAGTTTCCCTGCAGGTTGTTCAAGGATTTCATTCACCGCGTGGGCGGAACGCTCATTCTGGCGACAGATATGAAAATTCCTGAAGGTGAATGCCTCATTGCGAGGTAGTACCGGTGGCCAATCCCCCGGGGTGATCAGCACCTGCTCCAGAGGCGGTAATTGCGGAGCTGTGAATGTCGGCGAATCTTCCTCATTCAGCAACCATCCCAGTCGCTTGCGCTGCTGGTCCAACACGTCTTCCCAAACCGGTCGCCCCAGACTGTCATGGCCGAGCCACTGCTCATCCGCGTCACTATCAACCTCAGCCACTCCCCCTCTGAGGACACTGAATCTCTGGCTCATCCATGGGCTCATCCCAACGCCTTCTGATCCCACCTCGGTATCGACCTCGATAAGTCTCTCCATCTGCACCCGACCCGAGCCGAGAACCCGGTCGGCGATGCGCGTATATGGGGTGCGTTTGTCACTTGAGGTGCGTTGCAATAATGAGATTCTTTTTCTCTCACTACGGGTAACTCCGAGTTTTCTCGCCAAGCGCGAGGGGGAATCGGCTTTCACCTCGTCGGGGAGAAACTCCTTGCCGGCGGCAATGGCGGCCTGCAATCTTCTCCGCCGGCGCATCATGCTCCCTCTAATTCTCCAAGGTTGGTGACAATTTTTCCGGTGGTGAAACGTTCTTCATCGGCGCTGGCAATTCTCCGGGTGACGGCAGCCATCGACATATCCTTCTGGTCACGCTGAGCCGAGGCTCGCCCCTTGTCGCTTATCTCAACCTCGACGCCCGGCCGCGAGATGAGGGGGCTGATGGCGGCGGCACTGGCCACCTCATCTGCGTGCAGAGGGTGGCGGACATTTTCCGCCGCCGCGCTCCAAGTGTTCGGGGCGTCTTCCGGTTCTGGCAACATGGCGAATCGATTGCCTTTACCGGCGACGACAGCCTGATGCCACTCACTGAGATATCTTACTCGCTCGACATCTTCACTTGAAACCGGGAGAGTTGCACCATCTATTCTCTGGCTGGCCTGGGAACTGGCAACACTTATCGCTTCCAAAGTCTGCTTGGCCTTAGCCAGACGGTTGTCGAGAAGTGAAGATTTCCTTTCCAGGGTGGTCTCATCAACCTTGCCAGCAGATTCTGCCGCCGCGCTCAATTCATTACGTCGGTGCTCATGGCCGGCGAGTTCTTGGGTAGCAGTTGCACGAATCTCTCTTCGCTTGCCCAACCGATGCGGGCGGCGCGGTTGAGATGGAGCGGCTTCCTCGACATCGTCACCCATGGTGGTCAAATCATCTTTCCTTTCCTCTTCTTCGGCATCGAGTGTGGCCAGGACCTCGGCGGTAATACTTTCTCCACTTTGCGCCGAATGGAAAGTTGGCACCCAGTCCTCATCATCACTATCCGACGATGCCACCTCGTTCACCGGTGCCTCTTCTCGCAGCCATTCTTGCGCGAAATCACCGGCTGAGAAGCGATTTGCCGCGCCGATTACCACTTCGCTCGTAGAATCTGGTTGCGCCGCTTGACGTACGTTCTCTGCGGTTTTAAGTGCGGCTTCAATCCACGCCACCTCCTCATCGCTGGGAGGAGCACAGAGCGGGTGGGTGGCCAAAGCATCACTATCTTCGAGCCAGAATGCCACCTGGGCACTACCGACGGTCTCGGCCTCTCGAGTCAAGAGGTGGCGTTCTTTTTCCTCCCACGCCAGCAGGTCGACCGGAAGCATCAATGCATCATCACTGTCGTGGAAGGTGTCGGCAAGACGACGCAAGAAGCCAAAGGTTCTCTCAACCCCGTGCACACTGGCGAGGAATTCCAATCCGTCGAGAACCACTATGGCGCGCAGGTTTCCCCACAGAAAGTCGGTGATGGTACGAGTGATGTCCTCCAATCTGGCGCCACAGGCCTGATCGATACCACCTGGGCGCTCGGTCAGCCACCAGCAGGAATTACTGGGCAGACCGAATTCTACCACCAAGCGCTCTTTCGGAAGTCGCGACAGCACCAAGACCGGACGGCCTAGCAAGGCCAGTTCGGCCGCAAGTCTGAACGAGTTGTGATTATCTCTGGCATCGAGAAGTAACACTTGACCGGGGGTAAGTTCACCGCATAATTCCCCCTTCATCTTCGCCCGTCGTACCGCCGCAGCCCTTTGGATGAATTCCGGCGCTTCGACCACGTTATCGTATTCGGCAAGAATGTGTTCGTTGGCTTTCGACCACGTAGCCTCGCGAACCTCTCGCTCCAACCACCACCTATCACCTACACCTTCCGGAAAATCTCCTGACCAAACCATTTCTATATTCAATCGGGCATCGGGGAATTGGCTATCGATATGGGCGATGTCGACCTCGCCGATGATGGTGAGAATGGCATCGATATGCATCGCATCCTCTTCGATTTCGATTAGCGCATCAACTCCGAGGTGGATTGCCTCCTGCTCATGGATTGCCGACAATGGCTCACCATTGCTGATGATGATCTGGCCGATACGGGGCAGACGTTCTTTGGGAATCCTCTCAATCCGGATATAGCCACTTTGAGATTCCGAGAAAAAATCCTTGATCAAGGTGCGCAGGACATCGGGGCCGCCGCGGCGCGTCTCAAGCATTGACCCACGTGGCAGTTCCGCCATGACACCCCACCCCAGTTAGTTCAGTTTGAACTCTTCCGCATTTGAACGTGATGTATGAGAATGGGTATTATACGCCTATTTCCATGAAATAGGAAAATCGCCGAAAAATGTACTGGCGAGGTTTCAAGGTCTTGGCTGGGGTGAGCCTACTATGGAAGGGTCGCCACCTTCGGGATTTATCCGCTTTGACCAGACCGTGCATGGCCGGTCGATAGCCAAGCGGAAAGCGATTTATCTGGTGGGAATTTTTCTTTTCTCTTTTGGCGTAGTTGAATTGATTGTTTCAACACTGCTAGGGGCAGTGTTCGCCCTTTTATTCGCACTGTTTTTTGTCATATTCATCTATTTCGTCTTTTTCAAGGATTCATCATCTCTCTTTTCGCTACCTTTGGCGGTCAATCAATTTCATCCGTGGGCCGATGAGAACCCTGACGGTCTCGATCCGCTCAAGACATCAGCCAAGGGGGAGGCTACGGTCTCTGAAGGAATCGCTGATGCCGGATTGGATGCCCCTTCCGGCCACTCCGACAATGCTGACTCCGACAATTCCGCCGAAACCGAAGAAAATACGATGCAATTGAAAGCATTCGGAAAGCTGGGTGCAGCTGAAGTAGTCGGGCCGTCCGAGGCGGTCGACAGAGCCGAAGTAATGCTGTGGACTCCCGAAAAGGGGTGGTTCAACCCCGGAGAGGTACCGGTGCGAATCGCCCGTAATCCGCTCTCCATCAATTGGGTGTTGGTCGCCGGTGACGACGATTGCACGAGGTGGGGGGAAGTCGTCGGAGTAAGGATAAGTCGCATGCAGTGGTTTTCACAGTTGATAAATCTGGCGATGATGCAGGCGCAAATCGTCAATGGAGGTACCTCCGTGGATGCCTTTGGAGATGCGAGAGGGCGTGAGGAGAGTGACAGCAGCTTACTTGAGAGGGAATGGGAAAAGACCACCCCCGGGATATTGAGCCAAGACGACCTTCTCAGCGGCGGGTTGCGCGAGGCTCTGCGTACCCGTTCTCAGGCGAGGGATGTCGATGTGACCCCGCTCAGTGACCCAGAAGACTAGACTTCAGGTCATCGTACCCTCCCCAAGCAATAAGACCCGCATTATCCCCCAAGGTTTCGGTGTCGACGGGAGAGAAGTGGCGTGAACGCCTGAAAGAACTGCCCGTGACCCAGCGAGAAAAGTTGTCGGGTGGAACCCTATCACAGAGATTTTCGAAATTACCGTTGTGGGCAAATCACCCCGCCTACATAGGTGGATTCTATGGATTATTAGTGGCGATAGCGCTGATTTTCCCGATTGGCTACAAGACCGATTGGGAGGCTAATTCATGGTGGATGACGTGGGTTTTCACCGCTCTGTTGCTAATTTTCACCACCTCACTTCTCGGTTTGGTTTCACGTTGCATGAGCGGGATTTTTCGCCGCCCACCGATCGAGGTGCCGCGTAAAGTCGTCTTCATCACACCCTTTGTCGGAGTTTTTTGGATGACCCTTGAACTGACCGACCTGCTGACCTTGTCATCTTCTGGCCCATGGATACTTCTGCTCCTTCCCGGGCCTTTGTACGTCCATCTCACCTGGGCTCCACGCTGGCGATTGATGTCCTTATTCGAGGCCGGGGGGAATCCATTTGCAGATTATGAAACCGATGAGCACGAAGGCGAAGATGTCGTTGATAGTGATCGGGATGTGCTCGGTGCAGTCGATTCAGTTGCAAACGACAATACCGAAACTTCTTCCGAAGAGGAATAACTCTTTCATCGAGTCCAAAAGAAGCAATTCTGGTCTTGACTCCCTCCCCCGAGTCGACCGGGCACCAAATTGCCCATTTTATGACTCCGGCACAAACTAAGGTTACTGGGAATCGCCTTCAGGCTCGGCCTTGGAGGGGAAAGGTTAGCCTTGGGTTTCGATGAATTTACGCGTTGCCCTGTAGGGGGCTCGGGCAAGACGCTCATCAAGTCGTGATTCGAGCATAATCACCATCGCATTTTCTGTCTAGACTCGATTTTCTTCACTTTGCCCTCGTCCCCACCTAGTGGTGGCATTCTTACTAAACCGAGTCGCTGGTGATGGTGGGTGCTAAACTCGCTACCCTCTCGGGCAGTGAGCACTGGACTGAGCCATGTAGTGGCGATGGAAGTGCGAAGTACGGTAGAATTTGATGACCCTGAGGTACGAGACCCGATAAACACGTTTCAATGCAAAGGGCTCGTGCCGGTAGACATGCGATGCGAATTCATCCGCCCGGTCACCCTCGTCGTAGGAGGGCTTAGTCAGATGAGATTGACCGCCTTGCCAGCGGTCTCATAGGCGCGTAGAACCTCATCCAAATCCTCACTCGACAATCCGGCCGAGAGTTGATTGCGCACCCTGGCCTTATCCCGGGAAACCATCGGGAAGACGATTGCTCCTACCATGACTCCGAGTTTTCTCATCTCTTCCGCCAAGGCTTTGGCGGTGGCGGATTCACCGCACATCACCGGAATAATCGGTGTGGTCGAGGCGCCGAGGTCGAAGCCGAGGCTCTGCATCTCGGTGCGGAAAAACTCGGTGTTCTGCCACAATTTCTCATGGTGCTGAGGTTCCTCCATCAGCACCTCAATCGCCGCCTTCTGTGCCGCCGCAACCCCTGGGGGTTGACTGCCCGAAAGCAACCACGAGCGCGAATGATTAAGCAGGTGGGTGCGTATCTGTTCGCTTCCCGCGACCATACCACCCTGAACTCCCAAGGCCTTTGAGAATGAACCAATTTCAAAGTCAACCTGGCCTTGAAGTTCGAAGTGGTCGACGATTCCCGCCCCACCTTTACCGAGCACTCCTTCGCCGTGACAATCATCGACGAATACCATCGCCTCATGCTCAGCGGCGAGGGCGGTGATCTCCTTCAATGGCGCGACATCGCCGTCCATCGAGAAGACTCCATCGGTGATGATTAATTTGCGCTCCTTATCGGCATTATCTATCAATACCGCCTCGAGGGCACCGACGTCATTGTGTGAATATACCGCCCGGCTCGCCTTGGTCAGGCGCACACCATCGATGATTGAACCATGATTCAATTCGTCGGAGATGATGACGTCATCAGCTCCTCGCACCAAGGTGGGAATCACCCCGACATTGGCGGTATAACCGGCCGAAAAAATCAGACTCGCCTCGACCCGCTTGAATTCTGCGACCTTCTTCTCGGCCTCAAGATGTATCTCCATGGTGCCGGCAATCGCCCTGACCGAGCCTGAACCTGCCCCGTATTTCTGCGTCGCTGTAACCATCGCCTGAACCACTTTAGGGTGGGTGGTCAGATTTAGGTAGTTATTGGCTGACAGCATTATCATCGCACTGCCGTCAAAGGTGCATCTCGGGGTTGAAGCCGATTCCAAGGTCGGCGGCAACCACTGCAGATTCTGTGCCGTCAGTTGCTCGTATCGCTCATTCATCCACGAAAGGTCGCCCGGCATCATCTCACCCGTGGCACAGCGATAACCCTGCGACCTTTGGCCCTTTCCCATTCTCTTTCTCTGTCGTCATCTCTATGCCCTATCGCCTCTAGGCAAGTCCATGTCTCTGTCGGAGCGTGCGGTCAAGGTGACCTTGCTCGGAATTGCCCAAGATGGTGGTCGTCCTCAGCCCGGGTGCTTCAGGTCTTGCTGTGCGGCGGCATACGATGACCCATCTCTGGTGCGCCATCCGGTATCTCTGGGACTGGTCGGTGCTGACCACTCGACCCACCTGTTTGAGGCCAGCAGGGATTTGGCTTGGCAATTCGGCTGTTGGTCGCGCCATGACCCGGCCGAGAGCCCACTCTCCAGTCTGTGGATCACCCATGCCCACCAAGGTCATGTCGATGGCCTAGGGTTATTCGGCGCCGAAGCGATAGCTGCCAAGGGTCTGCCATTGCATTGCAGTGCGTCATTTGCACGGCTGTTGACAAAGAATGCTTCGTGGGCGCAGATGATACGTGAAGGGGTGCTGGCGCCGCGTCCCTTTCTCAAAGGAAAGCCGATAATGCCATATGCCGATTCCGGTTTCAGCATCACCCCCATCAAGGTGCCTCATCGCGCCGAATTATCGGATATGCACGCCTTTCTGATTTCCGGGCCGAAGGCGAATCTGTTGTTCTTACCCGACCATGATTACTGGCAGGAAACCCTCGCCGCGGTCGGCTGTGATGAGATAAGAGATTGGTTGGGTGAACTGGAGGTCGACATCGCCCTGCTCGACGGTACCTTCTGGTCGAGTGATGAACTTTCACTCCGCCAGCAGGAAGAGGTGCCACACCCAACGGTCGAGGAAACCATGGCGCGACTCGGATCGCGCCGAGATGGTGACCCGAGGGTTATTTTCATTCATTTGAATCATACAAATCCTCTACACGATTCTGAATCCGAAGCGGCGAAAGCGGTTGTGTCGATGGGCTGGGAAATCGGCGTTGAGGGGATGGTTTTCGACCTGAGTTCGACGCCCCAATCATCATGAAGATGGCGTAAATCGCCATCATCACAGGGGGATTGGGTTTCTTGAGAATCGAGGGATGTGTGAGCAGTGGTCTTGGCCGGGCGCATATATTCATGGCGCAAGGGCATTATCAAGAGCAGTTCAAGGCGATTTTGGGAACCACCGCGTGGCCTGGGACCCTCAATATAACCGTCAGTGGAGAGGAATTAATTCAATACGTTGCCCTGCGTACTCTGGCCGGCGTCGATACCCCTGACCTTGATAAGACGGTGCTGGAAAATGCCGCTGAAATCGATTTACAGCATTTCACCAGCCACCGCATCCGTGGGTTTCTCCGAGATGGTGTCTCATTCGGGGGGGCAACCGCATTTCACGCAACCATCAGTACCGCAGATGAAAAGGTGGATTGCGCGGTATTGATTCCCGATTTGACCCGCCATACCGACGTGGTCGAGGTTATCAGCGGAATGTTTCTGCGTGAGGGATTGAACCTGAGCGATGGTGACCACGCCCACATCGAGATTATTTCATGAGTTATTGGCGATTCTCAAGGCCAGACCTTGGCGGTGAACCAAGGTGCGCATCTCACTCTTGGCTACCGCGCACCAATGTTGTTGTTCTCGAAATGATGCCGAAAAATCTCGCCGACTGAATACCCCGGTCTCATCACCGGCGAGTTGGAACGAGAATTCAGGGTATTCCAATTCCCATAGAATCAGCCATTCGGGCTCGGATAAACCCAGGTCGACAAAATCTCCGGGATTATCGAGGGTCTGAATCACCTCCTCGACGGTGGTCTTACCTCGGGCAAGAAATTCAATTGCCGAAGCGATTCGCCTAACTTGATTCCAGACGAAGGAGGGTGCACTGATCTCAAAACCGATGATGTGCTCTCCATCAAGCCAAGGTTTGATGCTCTCGACCGTTCGCACCGTGTTGGCCTTGCCCTCAGGCCTTGAGAAACTGGCATAGTCGTGGGTGCCGAGGAAAAACTCCAACCACTCCACTAACTGCTCGACCTCGATTCCCGGCCAGTACTCACAACCTTCGAGACGAAAACGATAGGTGCGCCGAATCGGGTGACGTGGATTCCAATCCGCCGGGGCCTGCACCACCCCCCATACCCAGATGGTCGAAGGGAGGTGGTCATTCATTGCGTTGACCATTCTATGGGCGGTCAATTTCCCCCAGAGTTCAGCCGGGATATCGAGCATCGCGACGTTCATTCGCACGTGAACTCCGGCATCACACCGGCTCGCATTACGCAGAGAATGGCGGCCCTCGGCAGGCTCTTCTCCCCAGGTGAGTTCAGCGATGATCTCTTCCAGCACCCCTTGGGCGGTAATGTGCTCAGGCTGATATTGACTACCGTGAAAAGCATCGCCCAAGTATCCGTAGGCGATGGCGAGCCTGACTGGCTCTTGCATATCCAAACCTCAATCCGAAGACAGGGTTTCGACCGCTGACTCGGCAGTGAACCCAAGACCGCCGACAGCCCATAACAATGCTTGCTTGATCCATGGTGCAACCATCGGATTCCTGCGCTGTGGGTCGATTCTTTCAATCGCCTCAACTATTAATCGGCTGGCTTCGAACAAGGTGTCCTCGACCGGCATTTTGTTCAATTCAGCCATCTTCTCCAAGCGCTGATATTCTTTGATGGCCATCGGAATGCGGCCACAATCCAAACAGAAATTTGCAAAGCTACTGACGTATTCCAAGTTATCCTCATCCAATTCCAGAGCCTTCTTGTAGGCGCGCATTATCAATGCCGCCGGTGGCTCTTCTTCCATGTCGATGGAGATGCGCATGAACCCGGCTTCAGCCCAGCCATAATGACCGACGGCATTGTCCGGCTCGTCGTTACGCATCGCATCGAAAATCTCCATCGCGGCGCTGAAGTCTCCACCCGAAAGGGCAATACCTGCTTGTTGAATCTGTTCATCACTCATATCTGACGCCTCTTATCGGCCTCGCCTAATTAATCACCTTTATGAGGGTGGTGCTACGAAGGCCACTATGTTCGTTACGATGTTCTGACTTCGGTAAGGGTGGATTGGATTCATTATTATAGAACTCCGACCTAGACTTGTATCGTTGTGGCTTTCAAAAATATTGATTCTCTTCGCTTGCTCGGACCTGCTTAGCGAGTCGCAGACGCTCATCTGAAACTCTTTGTCCCGTATCGCTGAATCCGGATACAGAATTGCTTCCAGCGCAGTTTCCTCTGCGCTTGCTCCTCGCGGTGCGTCCTTGGAATCCCACTGTTTCGTTTCGGACGCACTGGGGAAGGGTTCAACAACCCCAATCGTCCGGACGAGTTCATATTCACTCCGCAATAGCGGAATCCCCCCCCCCTGATACGCTCCAAACATCTGGTGAAAACATGAGTTCTGAATTGGTAATACCTGGCAATAAAGTAGCAGACTGCAGTGAATGGAGCGAAGGCGAAGGGGTGATTTCCCAGGGCGGTGACATCATCGCCGTCATCACCGGGTTCGTTGAGTTCGATTCAGAATCTTCTACCGTTAGCGTTTCTCCGGCCGGAGAAAGTGTACGCCTGTTGGAAAAAGGCGACATTGTGATAGCCGAAGTATTCCGACTCAAGGAATCGATGGTCGAGGCAAATATCATCGAGGTGGAAGGAAAGGATTTTCGCAATCTCTTGCCCGACCAACTGCGCGGCCAGATGCACATCACCAAAATCGTCGACCGCTACATGCATCAGGCCAAAGATGCCATGCGTTCCAGAGACATTATCCGCGCCATGGTTACCGAGACCAAGCCGGTAACCCGGATAGAAATTCGAGGCAAGGAAGGTTGTGGGGTTCTCCACGCCATCTGCCCGGACTGTGGTGAGGTACTGAGTGCTGTCGACGATGGTGAAGATTGGAACGTCCGCTGTGAAAACTGTGGCCACGAGGCCTTTCGGGTGCTCGCTGACGCCTATGGGATGGGCTATGGTCAAGGCCAAGGTCTGAGTGAACTGAATCGTGGCGGTAAGCGCTGGGGCAAAGCGGCGGAGGGGCATTTCGCCAAGGGCGCAGCAGCCCGTAGTAGTCTGATTTCAGCCGACTACCGCAACGATGGAAGTAAGCCGGTAATGATGAAATTCAGTGACGAAGGTGGCCGCGGCCGCGCTGGTGGTGGCGGTGGCGGGCGTGACCGTGGTCGGCCACAGGGTCGCAAACTATTCGTCGGTGGAATCGCCCGTGGCATCGAAACCCCACAACTCCAAGCGCTATTCGCCAAGCACGGCGAAGTGGTCGACGCGATAGTCATGGTTGACCGAGAAACCGGTAATAACCGAGGATTCGGCTTCGTCACCTTCGCTGCGGATGAAGATGCCGACAAGGCGATTATCGCCCTCAACAAAAGTGAATTGGGTGGGCGCAGAATCACCGTCAACGACGCAGATTCCGGTAGTAGGGGAGATCGCGGTAAGGGCGACAGAGGTGGCGGAGGCGGTCAGCGTGAAGGCGGTCGTGGCGGGCGGCGCGAGGCACCCCCCGGCTCGGCACGAATGTATGTCGGCGGGCTTCCGTGGGAGACCACCGATGAAGGTTTGAAAACCCTGTTCGGCAATCACGGTGAAGTCATCGACGTACACGTCGTTACCGACCGAGGCACCGGGAAGTCGAAGGGCTTCGGATTCGTCACCATGCCCGAGGCCGACGCAAAGACCGCTATCGTAGAGTTGAATGGATTCAAATTCAACAGTCGAATTCTCAAGGTGCAGATGGCCAAGCCAGCCGGTGGTGGTGGCGGTGGTGGTGGCCATCGTGGTCGTGGCGCAGAAGGGCGTGGTGGCGATGGTGGTCAGCGCACATCACGCGAGCAACAGGCTCGCAGTGAAGAAGGATTGACGGACTGAAACCCAACCTTGGTATCCCTTCGCGAAAGCCGAGCCTGAATTGTTCCCCAATTGCATTCGCAAATATTTATTCCCTTCGCCTTCACTCGCCTGCGTCTTCGGCGTGTGCTTGTTCAGACCGGTTTGAGCGAGTCACAAACGCTCATCAAATCGCGATTCGAGCAGGGAGGGCATCGTTAATTCTGCTCTAGAATCGATTTTCCTCGCTTGTTCCTCGCGGTGCGTCCTCAGAATCTTATTGTTGGGTTCGGACGCACTGGAGGGTGAAGCCTCAATAATTGCTATTCTTCCTCATCCGAGTATAGAAAAACCAGTTTTCGTAACAGCCACCAATCTATTAATCCCCACATTGCCATGGTGATCAGGAACACCAGATTCAATGAATTGATGTGCAAGATCAGAAAGTCGTAGGTGATAGTCGAGCCAAGCAATCCCAGAATGTATACAAGATAAGTTCCAGTAGTGGTTTTGGCGATATGGCGACGGTTGTCGAAAGTCCAGTGGCGATGGGTGAAGTGGGCGATGAAACTACCTATCGTCCAAGCCATGGCCCAAGCCCAGGTCTCGCCCCGTTCCAGATTACTGAAGGCCTCGATGAACCCGCGCCAGAATAAGTAGAATATCAGTGAATTGAAGGCACCGACGAGGATGAAGCGGCGGTAAGAACCACGCGGCGCTTTACTGACTAGGCGCGAGTCCATACATGCGGATAGAGTACCTTTTTTCAATACACACCATTGAGCAGAATCCTAGTCTCAGCGCTTGAAACACCAGAATGTGGCTCGGGTAGAGGTTGTGCGATGGCTATGATGCGCCATACTAGCGGGCAGGCGAAATTCGGCTGAGAATCGCTTTTCAACCTCCCATCCGGCTCGCTGTGCCATCTCGGGTGGATGGGTTGCCTGCGCCGAGTGCATCAGATGAATCGTTTCTGCCGGAGATGCCAATGCGGCCTCGATGAATACCCGGTCAGCCCCCTTGCTCTGAAAACCCCAAGGTGGGTTCATGATCACCACATCGGCATCGAGTCCTTGTGGCCATCCCTTCAATTCGGCTTCGATGACTTCGATTGTCGAGCCGGTCTCTGCGGCGATTTCTCGGCCATAGATTTCAGCGATTCTGACCGCCTGTGAGTCGACTTCGATAAGCGTGGCCTGACTTGCCCCAAGAAGCAATGCTCCCAGCGCCAAAATCCCATTTCCGGCGCCGAGGTCGACAACCCGGGCACCAACCAGAGAATTATCGGAATTGATATCGGTCAGCCACCGTGCCGCGAGGTCACCTTCGGTTTGGTATTGCTCTAGGAATGGAGAGTTTTCAACAACTCGTGGCAGGCCCGATAGCCGCATCGCCAGATGCTTGGTGCGAATGCGACTCACCTGCCTGAGCGGTGCTGCGCAGCCTCGTCAACCTCTTGCCTCATCTTCTCCAATCGTGCCAGGGTAGACATCGTCTCCTGTTGAATATTCGTGGCTGCTGTGGTGCTTTCTTCACCACTTTGACGTAGCCTCCGAGCTTCGGAACGCAACCGATTGATCAATTGCAATCCGGGTTGTTTTTCGCCGCAGAAACGGCAGAAAGTCATCCCATCGTCCTGTGCTTCACCGCAATTGGTACAGTAGAACATCCTCTCTCCACCCTCTCCCTCAATCGAGCCCATATTGAATGTTCGTCATGCAGCACCCGAAATCTCAAGAAAGATTGACCAGGTATCGGCCCCTGCTGCGGTCGCCACCTCACTTACCTTTTGAAACTCGGGATTATCCATGATCTCAGTCGCCGGCACCCCCTTCGCTAATAGACCTGCGACAACCTTGCGGAATTCACCTATCGGTGATTCATCCGAGCCGGGTGGAGATGTCGGGGGTCGATTCGGTGGACTTGGGGGGCTGGGCGGCCCCGACGGTGGTCCACTCGGTGGGCTTGGGGGGCTGGGCGGCCCCGACGGTGGTCCGCTCGGTGGGCTCGGGGGGCTCGGTGGGCTCGGTGGGCTCGGTGGGCTCGGTGGGCTGGACGGTGGTGAAATTTTGGTGGTTGATTTGTCTCCCGAGTGGCCACTACCCTTGAAATCTGCATCCAACTCCGGGAAAACAAACTCAATTTCGGTTGTCTCTTCCTTGGCCGTTGACTCGATTATACGCTCTTCAGAATCCCCACCATCACCCTCAGAATCGGACCCTTCCGCATCATTTTCCTCTGTTCCGGTCAGATTCGAATCGGGAGAATCAGGCGATGATGAATCACTCTCATCTCGCTCGTAGGGTTGAGATGACATCTCCTCTCGGATTCGGCCACGTCCTGCCGAATGGGTTACACTTGCGAGAAGTTCCTCGCTGAAGCCATCGTCATCTTCGATAGCGGTTTCATCTCCTCTCACCGAGTCGTCTTGGGATTTAGGAAAATCGGCAATAGCCGGAGCCAACTCCGGCGCATCAGGTTGGTGAGAATCCGGGATTGTGCTGACCTGTGCGGCAGGAATAGCAGGTGGGTGGAGGGTGTCGTCAGTCTTTGATTTCGCCTGCGGTATGGGAACATTCTCAGCCACAGGTGAATGAATCTTCGTCTCTGAAATAGATGAAACGCCGCCTGCCTTGACTAATAATTCGGCCCCTCTTCGGGTGGCTAATTCTTCCGCTCCCAAGCGCGGAATACTGACGAAGGCCTTGCCGACCAAACTCTCTGCCTGCATCGGTAGGTGAAGACGTCCTAATGGGGGGAGGTCCGGGTGGCGAAAACAAGGAATGGAATAGCCTTCAAATGCTCTGGTAAGTCCGATTCTAAGATGCATCGGCACCGGCAGGATTTCGGTCATCGAACGTAGCCATCCATCATTGGTAATCAGGTGCTGAACCCACTTACCCAGATCGGTGGTGGCGATATCGAGGAATTGGAATGAGGCTGAGCGCGGGTCGAAGTCTTGTTCTGTGAGTAGTTTCGCGGTGTTTCTGGGGCGGAAGAAAAGACCGAACACCGGATGGTCGTGGTCGATCATATCGCCATGAACCTCGAGCAATGGTCGCTCTTTTCGCAGACACAGCATCAAGATACGGATTCTCGACTGGTCGTCCGACCAGATTTCCGGCCATCTCTCATGACCTTCGTCAGCAAGTTGTGTGAGCATCATATTCTCAAGAACTACGGTAATTCCCATGCGGCCACCAAAGTTCGGACTCCCCCTTATATTATGGGGGTTATGGCATCAAGTTCCCTAATCGCCGATCACACCCTCGGCCAGGGCCAGCTCTGCCAGTAGGATACAGCCGCCAGCCGCACCGCGAATCGTATTATGACTCAGGGCTGTGAATCTGAGGGTTTTCGGAGTCAACATCTCCATCGCCCCGACGGTCACGCCCATACCGGCTTTGAGGTCGCGTGAAGGGTCGGTGTCGGGAGAATCTGCGGCCAATAATTCCGAACCCATCCACAGATGGTCGCAGCGGTTGGGGATCCCATCGATAATCACCACCGGAGGTTTTGGTGCCGAAGGTAGAGATAGGTGCTGTGGCCGGTTACTCGTCGACCGCATCCATTCCTTCACCTCGTCCAAATCCACTTCCCGGGAAAGGTGAACCTCCACTTCCACCAAATGACCGTCTTTCTCACCAACTCTCTCACACGATATATCTGTAGTGAAGTTTCCAGGCTCGACCCGGTCTTCATAGACTCGACCCAATACATGTCTCAGTTCGCCCGCCACTTTTTCGGCCTCACCTGATATCTCGGGATTGAACTCGCCATTCTGTGCGGCTGCATCGGCCAGCAGTTTCCAACCGCCGCCCGAAAGTGCCTGTTTGGTCCTTACCGAAACATGGTCGAATCCCACCATATCCCACAATGACTTGAGTGGCAGTGCTACCGGGATAACGGTGCAATTGGTCGAACACGCCAGCGAGCCATTGCGCTTCGCGCCGCTACGGTGTTGCTCATCATGGTGTTGCTCGTGGTAGTTCTGGCCGCGGTAGTGGAGCATGTGGTTGGGGTTCAGGTCGGCGATAATCAGCGGGATCCCATCTTGACGACGATGGTGGGAGGAGTTTGAGAATACCTGGAAACCAGCCTGTGCCAATGACTCTTCCATCGTCGCGGCGATAGCTCTGGGGAGTGCCGAGAAAATAAATTGGATTTTTTGTTTCATCAATTGGGAAATCAAATTCATATCACCACTGTATATCACCTTGATATCAAGTGATTCCGGCCGCTCCTCATCGAGTCTCCAAGGTAGTTGGGAAAGCCGTTTTCCGGCACTTTCGCTACTACCTACGACCGCGGCCAATTCAAACCATGGATGATTTATCAATCGTTGTTGCAAACGCTGACCGACCAATCCGGTTGCACCGAGAACCGCGCAGCGGCGACGCGCCATCATGGAATGGCGAAATCACTGGTGTTTTTGATTCCTCGCCCGTATAGATGAGGACATACTAATAGCCAATATTATCCCCCCGAACAATTGTGTATTGGGATAATCGGCGGGTATTGGTCACCGGTGGTTCCGGTTTCATCGGTGGTCATCTCGCCGCTTCATTACATGCTCAAGGTGCTCATGTCACCATCTTTGACATGCGACAACCACGGGATGCGAATTTCTCAGAATATATCGCTGCCGATATTGTCGATGGCGCCGCAATAAGTAGTGCTGTAAAGGGAATCGACTGCGTATTCCATTTGGCCGCGATGGTCTCGGTGCAGGGAAGTATCGATGCGCCGAAGAAGAATTTTGCCATCAATTATGAAGCGACAAAGAACTTGCTCAAAGCCTCATCCGAAGCTGGGGTCGGCGCCTTTGTGTTCGCCTCAAGCGCGGCGATTTATGGCGACCCCAAATATTTGCCAGTCGACGAAAAGCATCCGCTTTCACCGCAGTCCCCCTACGGCGAGGCAAAGGGTCATGCCGACGTATTGGTGCGCGAGTTCGGCGCCGAATTGGCGACTTCAGCGCTGCGTCTATTCAATGTCTATGGTCCCGGACAATCCGACCACTCACCATCTTCGGGGGTCATCGCTCTCTTTCGCAAGAAAACCTTGGCCGGAGAGAACCTGGTGATTTATGGCGAAGGCTCGGCGAGCAGAGATTTCATTCATGTCGATGATGTAGTGTTGGCGTTTACCACCTGTGCTGAGGAACTTCTCAAAACCGGAGTTG
>JAPOGE010000029.1 GCA_028283345.1 Candidatus Poseidoniales archaeon | reverse complement strand
CGAAAAGAAGGCCGAGGACAAGGCTACCAAGGCCACCAAGGCCACCAAGGTCACCAAGGCCACCAAGGCCACCAAGGCCACCAAGGCCACCAAGGCCACCAAGGCCACCGAGGCCACCGAGGTAAAGGCTACCAAGGTAAAGGCCACCAAGCCTACCAAGGCCAAGGCTACCAAGACTACCAAGGCCAAGGCTACCAGGGCTACCAAGGCCAAGAAAGGCAAGGGCAAGAAGGGCAAGGTCGTCACCACCAGTGGCAAGCGCAAGACCGCCATCGCCCGTGCCGCCCTCAAGGCCGGCAAGGGACGCGTCCGCGTCAACAGCAAGCCAATCGAGATTCTCCAACCCATCCTTGCCCGGCGCAAGGCGATGGAACCCCTGGTAATCGCCGAGGCGATGAATCGCCTCGCCCAGGTCGACATCAACATCCGCACCCATGGTGGCGGCATAATGGGTCAGACCGACGCAATCCGTACCGCCATCGCCCGCGGCCTGGTCCACTACAATGGTGGCGCCGAGGGTGTCGATGAGGAATTACGAGACGAATATCTGCGCTACGACCGCAGTCTTCTGGTCAACGACCCACGCCGCAAGGAAGCAAAGCACCAACTCGGGCGTGGCGCTCGCAAGAAGAAGCAGAAGTCGTACAGGTGAGGTGAAAAAAGATGATTATACCAATACGATGTTTCAGTTGTGGGAAAGTGATTGCCGACCTTTGGGATACCTTCCAGAACAAGGTCGCCGAAGGTCAGGACCAGGGTGTGGTGATGGACGAACTTGGGCTTGATCGCTACTGCTGTCGCCGCATGTTCATCTCGCATATCGATCTGATTCACGAGGTCGCACCGTTCTCCACATCACTTGAATAAGTGAGGTGGGTACCAGCGGCAGGAACACAAGGGCTTGTGGGTTAGCTTGGTCTATACTTGGCGGCTGGGGGCCGTCAGACCCCAGTTCAAATCTGGGCAGGCCCACTCCAATCGAATCTTAGTGTAGGCTTTCCCGGCATCGAACTCCCCTAGCGCTTCAGTGCCCTACGGGCACTGTCGGCTATTGGATAGCCATATGAACGGGTTCCGACTGTTCCCTCCCATGCAGGCCACCTACCGCTCGATTACAATCGTCATTCTTCTACTTCTCGCTAGCCTCTTGCCGGTAGCGTTTCACGACGACGCAAAGCCTGAACTGGATATTTCTCCCAGCGAATTCTCGACCATCATCAGTACCGATACTGTGTGGACCGGTGAGGTTATGGTCAGCGATAACCTGAGCATCTCGCATGGCGTCACCCTGACCGTCAAAGCGGGAACCTTCATCAATATCACCGCCGATGTGACCATCCATGTTGCCGGCACATTATCGGTCGAGGACACCGTCATCAACAGCAGTCTCGGACCTAGCGGCCAAGGTAATTCCGGCACCGGCGTGTGGCACGGAATCATCGTTGATGCTATCGGGACTCTGAGCATGGATAACGTCTCCATCGCCAATGCAAGGACTGCCATCACCGTCTCGGGCACCTCGACTCTGACCGATGTTTCGGTCTCCCAATCCTACATCGGGTTGGACATCGATGGGCTGATGACCGCGACCGACCTGTCTTGCCTCGACCTCGATTTCTACTGCCTGAAGGTCTCGGGTACCGCCACCGTGACCGGCTTCAGCGCCATCAATGTCTCGACTGCGGTCGCCCAGTCCGGTCTCTTGGAGATCACAGATGTACAGATCACCGATGCTGGAACCGGCTTCGACATCACTGGCGGCAGTGGTGGCGCTTCCCAGATAGCCATCGATAATGCCAGCATCGGTTGGCGGGTGCGTGGCACCACCGCGGTATTTGTCGATGATTGCACCTCGACTGGCCTGGCAACCTTGCTCGATGCCGGCGCCAGCAGTGGATTCTCCCTGAGTAACTTCACCGGAGTCGCCGACCGTGTCCTGCGGGCTGACGGAATAACCGACTTGACGATGGCCGATATCATCGCTGATGCCAGTGCGGATGACAGCACCTCCCTCGATGTTCGCAACGATGGAACCTTGACGCTGTCCGACCTTACCCTGACCGGCTATGCGATGGCCATGGAACTGACCGGAGATGGTGACACAACCATTTCCGATTCGATGATGAGTGGCGCCGATTCCGGAATCACCGCCAGCGGTTCGGGCACCTTGACGATATCTGATTCGGTTATTTCCAGCGGTGGCAATATCGGCGATTTCAGCCAAATCAGCACCTCATTCACCGACTCCGATTTCGTCGGTGGTAACGATTCCCAGTCCGGCTTGGCATGGATCGGCGGCACTCACGTATTGACCGATGTCAGCATCACCCGTACCTACATCGGTGCCGCTGACACCTCCTCGATGGGAGCGAATGGCTGGTGGGTCGACCTTACCCTGGACAATGTCGCCTTCAGCGGATGGCACTCCTCCCTAGAGTGTGAGCGCTGTACCTTGGATGGTAGCGGAATTACGATGAGCGATGGGGGAACCAGTGGAGGAACCGGCATCACCTTGCGCGACAGTGGTGCGAATTTCGCTGAGATATCATCCTCTCACATGACAACTGCAGTCTCCCTCGAGGGGGAATCCTCGCTGGTGGTCTCGACCTGGTCGGGGCAATTGCACAACACCCTGGTGGCGGTCTCAGAGAATTCGATTGCCCATATTCGCGACATTGCCATCGCCGACATGAGCGGCACCATCGTCTATGGAGATGGCACTATGTATTGGGGCTCAAGTGATGTTTTCACGCTCGCAGTCTCGACCTCACAGCAGTATATCGAGACCTCGGTAAATATCACCGACCTTGAGGGAAATAATGTGGTGGCGACCGTGAATGTCGGTCCATGGCAGGAGTCAGCCGACGGCATGAATCCGGTCTCTCTGCCATTATTCGCCAGCGGCAGTGAGGTCATCGCCAGCAGTGGTGGTGCCGGTGCGGTGGTGACCCTGATGGGAGGGGTGGCCGGCCAGTCGGTGCAATTGCCGATAATCCCGGCCGGGGATTGGGTTATCGCCAGCGTTGATGTGATTCTTGGTGCGACCACTGATGGTTCAGCCCATGTCCTCAGTGGGAACCTGACCATCGCCTCCGGTGCCAGCCTGACGCTTTCAGATACGACACTTGAGTTGGCCGGCGACAAGATTCTCAGCGTCGAGTCCGGCGCCGCTCTCATCGGCGACGGCGGAACAGTTACCGGGGCGCAGATGATCACCGCCTCAGGCGCAGGTGCACTCGGTGGAATCGGCGACGGTCTGCACCTGTCCAGCCCGACGACCATCGATTGCGCCGCCACCGCTGTGGTTTCCGGAGTTTCCATCGCCGCCACCACCACCATCGCCAGTGGTTGTGATTACACCATCACCGGTGGCAAGGTCAGTGGCGATGTGTTGACCCTCGCAAGTGATTCCCGGCTCGAGGTCAAGAACACCCTCATCGTGATAATCATCGATGCCGGCACTCCGGTTGCCGGTGCTACGGTCTCGGTCGGAGGCACGAATTACCTCACCGATGCTCAAGGACAGGCAATTGCGGTAGCGACCGCTCGCCTTGAGGTGAATGGCTCGGATACCGTCTGGTATGACGCCAAGTACGTGCAGATGACCCGCGGTGGCCACGTGCAATTCTATAATTGGCAGTTGAACGACAGCCTGACCCACACCTTCATCTCCTCGGCCGTAACCTCCGGGGTGCTGAGCCAAGCCCTTACCCTCGATGCCGAATGGAGCCCATGGTACCTCAACTCCCAGCTGACGGTTCCCTTTGGCGTAACCATGACGATTCGCGACAATACCGAAGTGGTCATCGCCGATGGAGTGGTCATCACCGTCGAGGGCCTGCTCGACATCAATTCAGCCACCCTGCACTCGACCAGCGGTTCACGCTGGGGCGGTATCGCCGTCTTGGGCACCAATTCGGTGCTGTCGACCTCGGGCAGTCATCTGGTCGAGGCCCGTCAAATCATCACCGTCGGTCATGGCGCCACCGTCACCATCAGTGGCACCGAGATTGCCCGCGGCGATGCACTGCTGACCATCAGTGGTGATTCATCCACCTCGGTCGAGAATAGTTACTTCCATGATGCGATGGAATCCTGCGTCATGGCACAGGGCCAGACCACCTCATTGAGTGTCAGGGACAGCACCTTTGACGCCTGTGGCGACCATGCCATCTGGGCGCGCCATGCAATTCTCGACCTTGCAAACATCGTCCTTGGTAACGGCAGTGAAGAGGGTCTGGATTTCTCCGCCACCACCGGCATGGTCGATGGGCTCGACGCCAGTGCCCATCAGGGAGAATTCGCCGCTGTCCATCTGTCCGAGATCAATGGCCAGATGACCTTGGCCAACCTCAACCTTTCCGCCGGCATTTCGAGTGCCGCCCTGGTGGCGCAGATGAGCCGTAATATCGAAATTAACGGCGCCTACATCTCCGGCGCCCCGGCGATGGAATTGGATACCGTCGCCGGCATGGTCAGCGGCATTCAGATGGTGGGCGATGGCACCGGTACCGCGATTCACGCCAATCACTCACGTGGCTCGGGCTCATTACAGGTCGCCGATTCGAGCATCACCGGCTATTCGGTCGGCATCGACCTGCAGGGGGATTCGAGCGAGGCCACCAACCATCGCTTCGTTTCCACCAACAATATCATCATCACCCAGTCGTCAATCATCTGCGATGGGCGAAATTTCGTCTCCATCGGAGATACCCTCTATGGGTCGATATCCCTGACCTCGGAGGTCGCCTTGGAAAGCGAACTATACGACTCCACCTATGGAAATATCTCCGTTGGCGGCAATGCCAGCCTGATATCTTGGAAGACGGTCTCCTTCATCCCCACCCTTGATGGGGTGGCAACCTCGGCTCAGGTGACCATCCCCTCCCCTCTCCCCGAGACTTTCTCAACCGGTGACGAGGAATACATCAGCGAGTCCTCGCTCAACCCGACCCTCATCATCCCGGTCGCGGCGTACGATGCCAGCAATTCCTTCTCAGCCTCCCAACTGACCTTCAGCGCCAGCGCTGAAGGTGGCCTGCCCTACTCGGAGACAATCTGGGTGCAGGTCGATATGGACAATATCGCCCTGCCGATAAGCTTCAATTCGCATCCGATTCTGCAACTCATCGACCCCGATGGCGACCTCACCATCATGGAGACCGATAATCTGACCTTCTCGGCCACTGCCAACGATGCTGACAGCAACCTCTCGCAACTCAGCGTCGCCTGGACGATAACCGACAGTATCGGCATCGTTGTAGTCACCTCGACTGATTGGCAATGGTCGAATGACGATTTATCAGTCGGTACTTACGTTGCCAGAGTAACAGTCTCCGACCCCCATGGCGGCACTGCCACCACCAGTTTCGTCGTCACGGTAACAGCCTTGGACAGTGATGGTGATTGGATTGAGACCTGCGACCAGGATTTGTGGTGGGATGCCACTGTTGGGGTTGATTGCGGCCCCGATTACCTGGATGACGACGACGATAACGATGGTATCGACGACATTCTGGATGCTTGGCCAAACGATGCCTGCGCCAGCCGAGACAGCGACTACGACGGCATGCCCGACGAATTGCGTTGTCCCGACGGAGTCACCACCACTCTGATCGAGGATACCGACGATGATAACGATGGCATTCTCGATGTCGATGCCCTCGCCGGTGGCGGCGAGGATGGCACGACGATGAGCATGATAGCCGCGGTTCTGCTATTCATCGCCATCGCCGCACTGGTCATCAATAGGTTGCGTAAACAGAATTAGGTGGCTGGTCGATGGCACTTCCCGACTCGGTCAGCGTTGGGCTGGTCATCATCGCTCTTGTCGCCACCGTGGTGCTCTACGACCTGTGGCGAATCTGGTCGAGCCACAGCGAGGTGCCGAATCTCGGCCGGCTCGACAACGGTGGATTTGCCTGGGCTTCGGGCGCCGAGCACGAACTGACCCGAGATGTTCCCGGCCTGATGACGATGGCGGCGATGATGGTCCTACCGTGGTTCTTCGCCGACCAGAGCGGCACCCCGAACTGGCTGGTCCTCACCTTCGATGTACTCTTGGCGTTGCACATCATCGGCATGTTGGTACCCAAGCGCCACGCCATCACCTCGACCCATCTGCATGTCGACGGGCATTCGATTCCGTGGGCTTCGCTTCAGCCGGCAAAGCGCCAGAAAAAGGCGCGAATCGTGCTCCAGCGCAAGGGTTGGTGGGTTCTCGCCCCGCTCGCACTGGCTGGAAATCCGGCCGACCTGACCGAGGCCAGCCGGCGTATCGCCGAGATTTTTCTCAGCGAAGAGGAATAGGCGAATTGATGAGCCGGCTCTCACCTCAAACAAATATGGAATGGGTGCGCAGTGGTGACGACATCTTCGTCCGGCTCGATATCGGCGAAGAGATTCACGCTAGTTTACAGGCCTTGTCCGAGGAGGCCAACATCGACGCCGCGGCGATCACCAGCGGGATTGGACGCACCCGAGAGCATGTCTACGGTTTCATGGATGAAAGCCAAAAATATCGCCGTTTCGACTTCCCCGCGGCCAGTGAACTGGTCAGCCTTCAGGGCAACCTTGCCCGGCTTGAGGATGGCACTCCATTCATCCATATCCACGCCACCTTCTCCGCTGATGATTACAAGGTCCACGGCGGCCATCTATTCACCGCCACCGTCCATATCGTCGCCGAAATCCACCTGCGGGTGATGAGCCAGGCGATAATGACCCGTTGCCCACTGGCTGACAGCGATTTTGTCGCACTACGCTTTTCCTGATGCACAGACAATGAGTCCGTTGGAGTGCCGTTGAGCCCGATGCACAGCCTTATCATACATCCTCCACTGGCCGGAGCATGGAAACCACGATTACTGGTATCGGAGGAATGACCTGTGGCGGATGCGGCAATAATGTCGCCACCGCCCTGGGAAAAGTCGCCGGGGTCGAATCGGCCGATGTCGACCACGCCATCGGCATCGCCACCGTCTCACATTCCGCAGGAGTCCTGGTCAGTGACCTTGAGGCGGCTATCAACATTGCCGGATATTCACTTCCCAGCACCACCCCTGCCGGCTCAGACTCGGCCGTCACAGCTATCGCCTCCACCAGCACTATCGCCACCAGCGGGTTCAACTGGTCGGACGGAAGTGTCTGGAAGCAGAGTGCCAACAATACCAAGTGGTGTTTGATAGGTTGTGCAATCGGTGAATTCGGCACTCTGGCCTACTATTCCTTTTCGGAAATTACCGCTGAAATAGTATTGTATTCCAACATGTGGTATTTCTTCGCCATTCTGCCGCTGATAAACGGATTGGCGACCAGTGTCATGCTCGAGACCTTCCTATTGATGCGTGGCCAGATGGACTTCCGTGGTGCTCTTTCGACCGCGTTCGGGATGTCATTCATCTCGATGTTGATGATGGAGATAGCGATGGAGTTCACCGATCTACTGTTCACCGGTGGGCAGTTGGGCATGAATTACTATGCTCTTCCACTGATGTTATTGGTAGGTTTCCTCACTCCGTGGCCATACAATTACTGGCGCCTGAAGAAGTTGGGAAAAGCCTGCCATTGAGCCATCATTAAAGCCATTCCCAGGGTTGTTCCTCCCCGGTGACCGATATCGGTATGATAGCCTTGGAGCGAGGGGTTTTCATGCCCCCGCGCGCTTCGCCATACATGGCCGGAGGAGGTGATGTCGAGGGCGAGCCGGACTCGGCCGAAATCGCCGTTCTGGCCGACCAACTCGCCCACCATTCCGACCTCTATTACAACCATGCGGCACCGGAGATTACCGATGCCGAATTCGATGTCCTTTTCGACCAATTAAAAGCCCTCGACCCACAAAATCCGCAACTTTTCAAGGTCGGTCATGACCCCGACCCGGGGTCACAGAAAGTCGAACACATGTTCCCGATGCACAGTCTCGACAAAGCCACCGAAGATGAGGAATTGACGCATTTCGTACACGAGACGACGATGGGCGCCCTACGCTTTGTCTCCCAGCCCAAACTCGACGGTTCAGCTCTCTCGCTGGAATATCGCAAGGGGAGATTGGTGCGCGCCGCCACCCGTGGTAATGGCAAGCGCGGCGAGGACGTCACCCGCAATGCTCGCAGAATTGCTAATATTCCTGAATCACTTGCCGCTGAAGTCGATGCCCACATCCGCGGCGAGGTGGTTATGCCACTGGCGACATTCATCGCAAAATACGCTGAATCAGCCCCCAATCCCCGCAACCTCGCCGCCGGTGCTCTGCGTCAGAAACACCCCGAGCAGGGCAAGGCTGACGCCGCTGACCTGCTATTCTACGCCTATGATGTGAGATTTCCACCCCCTGAAAGCCGTCACCCGGATTCACACCCTCCCCCGGTCACGGGCTTGGATAGTGAACTTCTGCAATGGTTGAGCGAAGTTGGAATCACCCCGGCCCCTTGGCAGGCGATAGCAACCCAGACCCCCGAGGCGGCCGCTACCGCACTTATTTCGCAAACCCGGGAATGGAGCGACCAGCGGGATGAGTTCAGTGCTGAAATCGATGGTGTGGTGTTCAAACTCGATGAGTTGGCTAACCGCGACCTGCTGGGGATGACCGCCCACCACCCGCGTTGGGCTTTGGCCTGGAAATTCCCCCCCGATGTAGTTGAAACGGTCCTTCTCGACATCGATTGGCAGACCGGGCGAACCGGAGCGGTGACTCCGGTCGCCCGCCTCGCCCCGCAGATGGTTGCCGGGGTGACGGTCGAAAATGCCACTCTACACAACCCAGGGGAATTGGCGCGCTTGGATATCCACCTCGGTGATAAAGTTCGTTTGGTACGCCGTGGTGATGTGATCCCCAAGGTCGAGAAGGTCATCGGTGCCGCAACTGCGGCCGATCTGGAAAATAGAATCCACGCTGACGGAACCCCATTCACCGGCGAATTACCACCCCGTAGCCGCCCCGAAATCCCCACTGAGTGCCCGGCCTGCAGTCAGCCATTGAGCGAAGATGGTGCCTTCATTCGCTGTACCAATCTCGATTGTCCAGCCCGCTTGAGCCGAGCCATCACCTATTGGTGTCGAGCATTGGAAATGGATGGGGTGGGGGAGAAGTTGGCCGAACAATTGTGCGACAGTGGCTTGGTGAAGAGCCTGTCCGACCTGTACCGAATCACCCATGCTGACCTGGTCGGATTGGAGCGCATGGCAGATAAATCAGCCGACAATGTGATGCGTGAACTCAATGCCACCCGCACCCTTCGCCTGGACAAATTCCTCTACGCCCTTGGCCTGCCCGGAATAGGCCCCGAACTGGCTGAACTTATCGCCGGTGAAATACTGGAATTGCCCACCCTACTCAATCTGGTCGAGCGCCGAGACGCTGAGCCCGGAACCGATGATGGAGGGCCCGCCGAGGATGAAAAGGGCCGACCTGTCAAGCACAACAGCGCCATCTCGCGCCTGGTCGCCATCGATGGTATCGGTGCGGTGGTCGCCCAACAATTACTCGCCGGACTGGCCCTGCGCCGTGACTTGGTCGACGACTTCGCCACCACCATAACCATCGAAAAGCAAGCAGAATCCAAACCTGTCCTGACCGCGCTTTCCGCCAAGACATTCTGTATCACTGGCACCCATTCCAAGCCACGCAAAGCGCTTCAACTGGCAATAAAAGGCGGCGGTGGCAAGGTCGTCGGTAGTGTGTCGGCAAAACTCGATTATCTGGTCGCCGGAGAGAATGCTGGCAGTAAATTGGCCAAAGCCACCGACCTCGGGGTCACCATCCTGTCCGAGGCCGCCCTCGAGAATCTGCTCGGCGGTGAAGTTGCAGCTCCCCGCATCACCTCCAGCCACCGAATCTCCTGAATAATCAGCCGAATCAGCCGAATCCCGAGATGACCAGAAATCATTGATGGATTTCCAAGTAAGCCATTCGACCGGTGCAGCCACATCATCACCGATTTCAGCCTATTCAGCCGTATAACATCGATGAAGTAGCGGCCGAAGGCTCACCACCCTCAACAGTCGAAAGATGGGTTTCCATCATTGTCTTCAACTGACTTTCCAGTCGCTCCGCCTCTTCGATGAGCGGTGCCTGGTCGAGTTCCACCGCCGGCAATAACTCGTTGAGATGGGAAATCAGTTCCGCCGCCGCCCGAGCGTCGGGAAAACGCGGGTCGGCCTCGGCCAGGATTGCCATGATGTCCAAGCCGCGGCGTCGACCTTCACCCAGAAACACCCCGGTCATATTGCGCAATACCCCTTGCTCAACCAGGGGAATGCCCATTTTCTTGAGTCTCTTGCGACATTTTGGCGTCGCGCCGATACCGAGGATATCAATGGCCTCGGTATCCTCGTATTCAATCATCGGCTCACTATTGATTTCCGGCCCACCCCGCAGGCCCTTCTTGGCGAACGCATCGAGCAGGATTCCCGAACCGGTCTTGGCGTGTTTCGACCACTCGAACATAGCATCGACCAACTCGTTTACCAGCGGGTCGGGGATCTGCAATTCACTCATTATCAGTATCAGATTATCACAGCCCTCGACATTACAGATGGGCTGACCGGCATAGATTCGAATCGGCGGCAGAGGGGCACCATTCTGCACCAGACAGAGCGGTGGTAACTTGGGGTGACTGACCCCCCCAACAAAGGTCAGTTTCAGGGTGTCTATCAGGTAGTGGGCGACGATACTGGAGACCATTCCCACACTGGGAAAACAGGCGACAACCAGAGCCCCCTCGGTCTCGACACTCGACTTGATTTTGATTACAACCCCGTCATCCATGAACTTCGACCATCGACTTCGGCCATAACGCTATCCGGAAAGCGATTGGCGATTTCTTCATTGAGGTTGACCACCCCCGCACATGAGGAGGGGAGTGTTTGAGCGATACCGAAAAGCGTCAGTTCTCCCTTTCACCCTCGGCCTGGAACCGCTGGGAGGCCTGCCCGCGCCAGTACTGGCTGAGCCGACAAAGACTGCCCCGTAAGACCGGGATGGCCGCCGCACTGGGCACCGCGGTGCACGCTTCGATCGAAGACCTGGTCGGTGTCGATTTGAGTGGAAAAGGAGACTCGGAAGCGGGCTGGCTGCCCTCAGAGATGGAACGCGTTCTGCGCACCCGTTGGGAGGAGGAGAAAGTCGCCTTTCATGCCACTCCACGCCATCCCGATTGGAAGGAGGACAAATTCGGCAACGCCAGAAAACAGCAACTTGGCGGGGTTGAATTATTACTGCGCCACGCCGGCGCTCCGGCCCTTCACCCGAGCGTGGTCTCGGTCGCTCTGTGGCGCCGCATCCAATCGCTGGTCATCGCCTGTGAAGGCGAATTGCGCACCAAAGATGGTCGTCTGATGGGGCGGCTTGACCTGTTATTGGCCGATGTTGATGGCGACGGCAAGGTGAGCGGTTGGAAGGTGGCCGACCTGAAGACCGGGCGAATCCCGGATAAGAAATTGAGCGAGACCGTCCGCCGCCAACTTCTGCTCTATCGAGATATTCTTCTGTCCAACAATACCGACCATCCGCCGGTGAGTGCCGAGGGATGGTATACCGATGGGCCGAAGGTGTATTTGGCCGAAGGTGAGTCGGTGCTCGAGCAGGCCTATGCCGCGTGGCAGGAGATGGAGGTGACTGAGATACCGATGAAGCCCACCCCGGGAGAGGATACCTGTGGCGGATTCTGTGATTGGAAGGCCTGGTGCCCACACTGGTGGACATGGCGTAAGGACAGCGGCAAGTTACACGCCGGGGATTTCGCCGATGCGGTGGTCCTGGTCGAGACTTTCGAACCGAGCGGTGCGGCAGTCATCGAATTGTGCGAGCCCGCCGATGTGTCCGGCAGGCCGCAGCCGACCGGGGTGGCATTGGCTGCCACCTTCGAGGGCAATGCTAAAATTGCCCTGGAGAAATTACTCACCGATGGCTATCAGGGTGCGGTATTCATCGGTGGGGTGATGACTTCGGGGCGGGTCTGGCGAATCGGTGGATGGTGCGATGTACTACCATGGTCGCCCATCGCAGACCATGGAGACGAAGGCCAAACGTCGTAACAATTCATAGTGGCCTTCGTTAGTTGAAGCGTTCGCGCAGGGTGGCGATGACTTCGTCTTCGAGCCCGCCCGCCGGAGATACCAGCCAATCAAAATACGATTTGTCGTGGTTGTGCACCTCTTCTATCGACCTGCCGCGATGACGGCCGAAGGCCAAGATGATATCTTGCCCATCCAGGCGCAACCGGCCGCGGGCATCGAGCGGCACCAGGTCGTCATAATCTCGCCCCAACTCGCTCGCACCGTCCTTGGCCGAGGTTCCCTGCAACCAACGCTCAACCTCCTCCAGAGATTGTCGAAATGGTTGCGGATGGTCACTCATCAGTTGCCATAACAGCAGTAATGTGGCGGCGGCATCAGCGCTGGCGGTATGGGCATTGGTTAGGTCGATGCCATACCTCCGGCACAGCGCTCCGAGGTTATGTGGACGCGGCAATTTCAGCCGGCGAGCCAATTCCAAGGTATCGATGACCGCGACCGGCCGCGGCGCTTTCCGTCCGGCGCGGCTGTACTCATGACCGAGGAATGGTATATCGAAACGGCGCACGTTATGGCCAACGATGACCGCCCCCTCGACCAGGCTTGAGATGACTTCAGTATGGCCTGAAAAGGCGGCCAAACCGGTGACGTCGACATCATAGATTCCGTGGATACGACTCGCTTCGACGGGAATCTGGCGCTGTGGATAGACTAGTTCCTCGACTCTGATCTCCTCATCTTCCAGTCCCGAGCCGACGAAGGCGAATTGCACGATGCGGTCGCGTTTGGTATTGATTCCGGTGGTCTCGAGGTCGAAGGCTAGAACCCGATGATCTGCGAACAGGTCTACGACCATATTTACCGATGATAAGCCGACGCCCTTGAAGGTTCCATTACTTTATCCCTTGTCACGGGGTCACTCTCTGATTGCCCTGCGCGCTGAGTGCGGCGCGGGCGTAATTTTTCGGTCCGGGAATAATGTTGCCGTGTCCTAACACCCACGCGCCATTACAATCACCCGTTACGGTGAAAAGGGGGAAAACAGAGCGGCTGGCATGCGAGTGGTCAGCGACGGTTCAAAGCATTCAATTTCGCTGCTGCTGGTGTTGGTGATTTTGCTCTCATCATTGGCAGGTTGTGCCAGTATCGCCGGTGTCGGTGCGGCCGAGCCAATGGCACAGATGCGGGTCTATCCCGAAGAGATAGAGGCCGGCGAGAGCATCACCTTCGACGCCCGTGAATCAGACCCGGTCGAGGGGGTGATCACCAAGTTCCGCTGGGATTTCGGCGACCTCTCAAGCGCCGAGACCATCGTTGGATTCACTTCCCACCGTTATAGTGAGTGGGGTATTTTCGTCGTCACCCTCACCGTGGTCAACGACCAGGGAGGAGAAGACACGGTCTCCCAGCAGGTGCGGGTAAACGGTGCACCGGTGGTTATGGTGGAGATTCCCGAATCGGTGCGGGCCGGAGATGTGGTGATTCTCGACGCCTCCTCTACCTATGACCCCGAGGGCGGGGAATTACAATTTCTCTGGGATTTGGATTGGGGCAAGGATTCCAATGGCGACGGCGACGCTCGTAACGACGCCGACTCAACCAATGAGACGGCCATCATCGAGACCAATCTTAGCGGCAATATCTCCGGTTCCCTGACCGTTACCGACGACCGTGGAAGTAGCGCTATCGAGTATTGGTCGATAGAGGTCAAGACCCGCCGCTGGGCGGTCGAATGGTCGGAGAAGACCGTGGTCTACAATTGGTCGGGATATCTCGACCAAGGTGATGGATGGGAAGCCGTGCACATCCCGGGAAACGAAGGAATTCTGTTCTCGGTCGAAGCCATTCTGGAATTGGAGCGCGACTTGATAGAGCCGCAAGATAATTTCACCCTTAATATCGCAGTTCCGACCTGGCCTTGGTATTATGAGGCAAAGACCGAGGGCGGCAATATCACCACCAATGAGAGTGCTACTGCAGAGATTGAGCGTTCAGCCCTCAATCCGATTCCAACTGGGGGAGAATACTCTGCCGACTCTCAGGAGAATCTGCTCTTCCAACTGCTCAATGCGCCCGATTCCCGCAATGGTACAGGCGAGTGGACCTGGTCGATTTTCGCCAATGACGCCGACCCGGATCCGCCATTTGAGCTGATGCCCGACCCTGACCCCGGGAATGCCTGGGATTTGACCGCCACATTCGTGATTATGGTTCCTTCAATCGTCGAACTCGCCTGACCATCACTCTGATGGGTGATGAATCCAGTCACTGATTCTTCCACCGGGTATGGGTTGCCAACCTCTGGTGACGAACGACTGGTCGGCTTACCGAGCGGTCGGCCGTGCTCAGCCGAGCATGATGATGGCGATGACGATGAATAACCCAATATCGGCAATGGCGTGGCATAACCATACTACCCAGACACTGCGATAGCGCAGATAGAGCCATGAGAACAGCAGGCCAGAGACAAAGATTGCCGTGGTGCCGAGCACTACCACCCACCAGACCACAGAAAAGGCAAGAACGACGATATGGTGGATGGTGAAAACCGTGGCCGACAGCAGGATTGGCTTGACCACCCCCGAATCTCCGAAAACGGTCTCGGCGCGAGTGGTGATGAACCAGCGAAAGACGAATTCCTCGAGCACCGAATTCAGGAATATCCAGTATAGGCAGGCCACCAGCAGAATCCGCCAATCCGTCAGACCGAACATTCCCCAGGTGGCGCGAATCTCTTCGACATCGATCATCCGCACACCGATGATAAACCACGCTGCTAGAATCACCCCTCCCATTCCCAATCCCAATGCGGCTGCCACCCCCCAACCTCCTTGGGTTGGGAGAGACCAAGATATCGGTTTTCCTTCCAATTTGAGATACCACCACAGTGGCAGTGCCAGCAACCAGACTTTTGAGAGTACGAAACCCGCTTGAACAAGCGGTCCATCACCGGAATATTGGCTGAATAACAGGTTGAAAGAGGGAATCGGAGCAATCAGCAGAATCGCAATCCACGCCCTGCGCCTCTCCTCCTCCATGAATCTTGAACAGGTGATGCCAATATGAGCCTAACCACCTCATTACTCTGGAGAATGGTCGAAGATTCCAATCAAAGTGGACGAATCGGTTACGGGCTGGGTGGATGCATGGTGTTGGCATCATCATCCGCTGCATCGATTTCGCTTCCGGACTCGCCGGAGTTTCCAGCCGGGGGACCTGCAATCATCTCGACCGGCAAGGTCGATTTCCATCGGCTCTCGGCCAGTTTCTTGGCCTTGCCGTCGGCGATTATCGGGTGAATGTCCATCAGGTGACCATGGAATCCGTGGACGAGGAATTTCACCCGTAGGTCGACACTGCGGTCACGCTCGATCATCTCGAGCATCTCATCGTCGAGTTCGATGACGGCCAATTCACTGCCATCACTGGCCTCGCTCAATACTAAACCTCCTTCGCTTAGGTGGAAGCGAGGTGCGAATTCGAAATCATTGATGGTGTGCATCCACACATCGGTATCGATGACCAACGTAGCACGGACTTGGACCTTGTTGACGACGACCGATTCGACCATTACGACCAAGCCTAGCGAGGCGCCGCCCTTTGAAGTCATTTTCCATTGCTAGGTCACAATTTGTAGGTGGAATTGAGTGGGTACCCGGGGTATCCCACCGTATCTATCATAAGGTTAGAGGTAGGTATTCAATACATGCCTCCGAGATATGGAACTGGAAGTCAGAAAGAAGCAAGAAGAGACAGGGTTAGACAAGAGGTCATCAAATTCGTCAAGGATAATCCCGGCTCGTCAGCGCAGTCGATTGTCGCTTACCTGAGCGTTGACGTTGGCCTGCGAAATCATGGCCTGACGCCACGCAAAATCGGTTTTTTCATTCCCCGTTATTGCCCTGATATCACTTGGTATCAAGACCATGCGGCCGGACGACGGGTCTATGCCGCGAAGGAATCAAACTATGCTCAAAACCGAGCTGATAAAATCCGTAGTTATGCCGAGCACCGCACCGGCCCGCACACTCCCAAACCCCAAGTGGGGTTGGCAAAACTGGCTGAGAGAGCGAGCCAGAGTGCGGCTGAGATGACTGCCGCCAAGGCAAACCACGCAAGCGCAACAAGTCTGGCCGCCAGCATGGCGCTCGGTAATCTAGGCGGGACGTCGTCACGCTCTGACACCGGACTTGGCGCAGAATCCTGAAAATTTAATTATTCAAAGAGAGTGTATTCACGCTCTCCAAGTCCCGATATGACCCCTCTTGAGGGATTGACGACGACGACCTCGGCCGCGCTGCTCCAAACTTTTAGGTCGTTGCGGCTATTGCCGCAATAGCCGAATCCTTGCTCGCCGAAGCGTGCGACCAATGCTGCACGCTTCTTTTCCCCGGCGAGGTTGACCAGACCATCACTACCCATCACATCGGAAAAAAACCCCAGATGCTCAGCGATTCGCTCTGCTACGATTGCATCGCTGGCAGTACATAGAATCAGATTTCGCCCGGCCGCGTGTTGCTGATTGAGCCATTCAAGAAATTCCTGATGATATTTCAGTTCGGAGGGCTCAAAGCGCAGGCGCTTTCCGAGCCAACGTTTCCACTTAGGTCGACGCCCGGTAATCTCCAACCATATACAGCCAGGTAGCAACCATGGGCGCCACAAGATGACCCGCTTCATCGTCATCCAACTCATGTCGGTCAGAATCATCGTGCCATCCAAATCGACGGCCAGGGGCAGGTCATTACTCATTTGAGACATTATTTCGCGGGCGAGTGCCAGCCTTCAATGTTGGCGCCCATCACCTGTCTCCGCCAACATTTCTGCGATTTCCACCTTTTTTCAGCATCCGTGAAAGTGAAAGCAGAAGGTGACTTCCGGCTCACAAATGGCGAGAGAGATCAGCGAAGCGGCGATGGTCAATGCGACCGGGCATGGCAAGGAGCACTGGTATTCGATTATCGAGGAATTGGCCAAGAGTGCGAGTGAGCGAAAGGAAATCACCATGGGATTGTGGAAAGCCCATGACGAGCAACTCAGCCCTTGGTGGGCGTAGATGGTCACCGCGACCTGAGCGCTGGAGCGAGTGTAACGAGTGAAGCGCGAACAACGTTTGAATGCATCAATGGTCAGGTGGGTTTGCCATTCGTGCAAACTTACGTTACATAACGCATGAATGGCGGACCCACCGCGATTCGAACACGGGTTTGAGGCTCCGCAAGCCCCAGTGATATCCAGGCTACACTATGGGTCCTAATCCCCCCGAATCGCACCCCCTCTTTAACCGCGACGGAATCGACATGGCTAGACCAACTGAGGAGCAGGATCGACCGACTAGGAGCGGTGCTTTCATTTCATTGGGTTCGGTGGCACGGCCATGGCGGTAACCCAGTCACGGCGCATCGATTTTCCCCAGGTGGACATGGCAGGAATCGTCTACTATCCCGAGTATTGGGATATGTGCCATCGATTCTTTGAGGGGAGTTGGCCGCATATTGCGCAAATTGATTATCCAACTTTATTCGGTGAGCGCAGGATTGGTTTTCCGGCGGTTGACAATAAGGCTACTTTTCATGCTCCTCTGCGCTATGGCGATGTGGTAGAGTGCAGGTTATGGATCTCTAGAATCGGGAATTCTTCGGTCGAATGGCAGTATCGATATTTCAACCAAGGGGGGGAGATGGTATGGTCGGCCAGTGTGATGACGGTGTGCGTCGACATGGATTCTCTTGCGCCGATGGCGATACCCGAGGATTTACGTGCTGGGCTTGCCGCGACCAAAGCGGAAGGTGGCGATGAATGAGTGAGCCTGAGGAGAAAAACACCATCGTCCAGAATATCCCGGTTTCTGATTCTGTGGTGATGGGTAACGTTGAGGCCACGGAGAAGGTCGAGACCATTTCTCCTCGTAAAAAGGGTGAGTTCGAGCCTGTCGTCATGACCACCGACCGGGTGACCCCGGCGATTCTCGGTCTGCTGTTTCTGGCCGGCACCGGGCTGATGGGGACGATTGCCTTCGGCAGTCTGCAGGTTCATTTCATCGATTATCCAACCGAGAATAAAGAGGTGGCGGTGGCCGGATTCACCACCCAGGGCGCCAATATCACCTACGAGGAATACGATCGGTTCGTTCAGGAGATGAGGGAGGAGAATTACTTCATGATAATCGGCGGTCTGGGTGGCTTGGCCGCACTTGGCCTGGGCGCCTCAGCGCTGTTGTTTCTCAATCGCCGCCATCCTGCGGCTCATGTCGGCATGGCGGCCAATGTGCTGGTGATTCTACAGGCTTGGTGGGCTGGAAGCGTGGCCGGGGACATCACTGTCAACTATGTTCCTGAGATTGCCAACACCTATTTTCTCCTCGGGGTCTTCCACGCCATGGCCGCCGGCTGTTGCTTCATCTTCGCCTCGTCGATTGTCTTGACCGCCGCTGGGCGGGCCAGTCTGAGACCTTGGGGAGAGCCCGACATGGAAGTACTGGCGAGCATGCTCGCCCCGCGCCGCGATGAAAGTGAGGAATAGATGGCTAATTTTCCAGGCCTATTATCCAGCCTGACCGAGGTTGTCCCACCAACCCCTTTTTTGCCAAACCGGTCAAGGTGTCTGGTCCGGCTGAGACAATGCCCGGATGACCGAGCCCCGGCACGATTGCCGGGTGGTTCATCCGGATTTCTTTGGGGTTTGGCGAGGAGAGGTGTCGGGGTTGGCTGGTATTGCGGTCAGGCCTCGCTCTCGGGGCGACCCCATTTCTTCTTCAGGACTTTCGCCAGGTCTTCGTCGACCTTGGCATTCCACCAATCCGAGCCCTGCCAGATGGCGTAACGGCCGCGGATGCCACGCAGGTCGGCACCTGCCAGTTGGCAGTTGCGAAAGTCGGCCATGTTCATCTTCGCTTTACGAAGGTCGGTGCCACGGAAATCACAGTTATCGAAATTTGATTTCATCAGATTCGCCCCTCGCATCGCCGCCCGCGAGAAATCAGAACCCGAGAAATTCGCCTCGGTCAAGTCGGCTTCTTCCAAGATGCAACGTTTGAAGTTTGAATTCGGGTGAATCGCCTTGTGCAGGTCGGCACCAGAGCGACCCTGAAAAGACCAGTCGAGGGGTTTCGGCTCATCTTCGGAGCCCATCGGCAAACCTCAGGTGTTGGCACGCTTGTCCAGATGAGCGCGCCCTTCAGGGGTCAATATCGCATAACGGTTCTTCTCATCCGCACTCGGGGGGATGGTCAGAAAACCACGATCTCGAAGTCGATTCAGGTATAGCGAGAGGTTATCTGGAGCCGGCATCCCCGCGTCTATGAACAGGTTGTTGATGGTCCGCGGGGGTGAGTCGTTGATTCCCTCGACATCACGCAGATAGTGGATGGCCGCCAATACCTGGTCGGGTTTCTTGGTCAGGATACAATTTTCGACCAAAGCCTTGAACGCACTACCACGTTCCGGCAGGCCGCTGTGCTTGGCCGCTTCGACCGCAGCCGAGATGGCATTTTCACGTGCTTGGCGGACTTTGGCGATGGCGTGTGACCACGCTTCCCCTTTGCGAATTTTCAGTAGTTTCGAGTCGACTTCAGATTGGGCACCGGCGACATCGATTTCGATGTTCTCTCCGACCCGGACGTAAATGCGGCTGCCGCTGCCTTCCTTGTAGGGCATATCCATCGGCCGGCCGGCTCTACTCTTAAACGATTCGCAGTGATTTTTTCGCCGTTATAAAAGAACGTTTCATTTCAGGCGATTTTTTTATTATAATAGGTAACACTTCTCAGTAGTCCATTTGGTTTTAATATTGAACATACACGTTCATGTGGAAAAACCCCGATAATAAAGATATACGAAAATATTACAATATTCTGAAATTATGATGGTTCTGCGAGCGCTCTGAGATTTGGTTGTGACCACCGGATTTACGTCTTATGGCCTGCAGTAATCTCACTGATTCGCCTATGTCGGCCTATGGCCGATACCGAAAGTCGTTTCAAGCACCTCCTCCCTCGCTCGGTCTCCGGCGGATGCTATGTCGACCACTTCCACCCCCCCTGAGAACACCACCCGTTCTGTGCTGATGACTTTGCTCATCGTGTTGCAAGCATCGCTCTTCATCCCCCCGGTTGTCGCCGATGGAGGACTCGTGCAGACCTTCGGCGGTGGGTTTGCCGAAATCGTGCTCTCTCTCCAGGGAAATAACTCTGCTTCGACCACTGTCGCTCTGCCCCGCAATGCTACTTTTGCCACTGCGACCTTTGAGATTTCAACCGACCACCAAGACGATTCACCGGGAAATGTGTGGCTCGACATCGACGAAGATGGTTTTTGGGAATGGGCTTGGAATGGCACTGGACATGGGGCGATGAGCAAGCAGACGGTATTCGCCGATGGCGCCAGTAATTCAACCGTTCAGATTTCAAGCAATTCATCGCAGGGCATAGGCTTCATCCTGCCGCCCTCAGCTACGATTTCCAGCACCTCGCTGAACGTTTCATACACGCCGGATATCGGTGGTGGCTTTTGGCAATTCGGCACCATCACTGATATTGAGATCGGTGCGGTGGATTCC